>CBHFOL010000262.1:0-11267 GCA_965995405.1 uncultured Saccharothrix sp. | reverse complement strand
GGTCTTCGGTTCCCGTTCCGCGAACGAGCACGCGAGCCGCCCGTCAGCCGACACGGTGTTCCCACCCCGCCGTGACGGCACCGGGATCGGTGCGGATGAAGGTGAACCGCGAGCCCGTCGGGTCGACGTACAGGTCCCAATGGGTGAGTTCGGCACCGATCCGGGCGACCTGCGAGGCCACGCAGTCGGCCCCCAGCGTGTAGGTCGACGTGTAGTGGTCGATGCCGGTCAAGCGGCCGTCTACGCTCTGCCGGATCGTGCCCTTGATGTGGCCTTTCCCGTCGAACTCCTCGAATCCCGCATAGCTGACGGGAATCCGGCCGGACCCGGTGACGACCCAGCCGTCGGCTCCGAACTGGTAGCGGCCCGACAACGTGGCCGGTCCGCACGGGCGGGACGCCCCGGCGGGCTCGACCGGGGGTCCGGCAGCGGCGCCGGTCGCGCCCGTCAGGAGGGCCGCCGCGAGGAGGAATCCGGCGACGATTCCGGGTCGGTGCGGTGTGAAAGGGACTGTGAGCATGTCAGTAACCCCCCTGGGCGTCCGGCAACGAAGGCCGGGCGCGGATCGGCTCGGCCTGACAAAAGATGTAGTGGTGTTGACGGCTGCCTTGTAACGAATTCCAGGGTGATGTCTGTTGCTGTTCCGGGAGCGGTTGCGGATACGTGCGCCGGCGAGAACAAAGACGGGTGGGTTCGAGCGGGCGGAATTGTCGTACCCATGTGAGACAATGGTGATCGGGGGCCGGAGGCCACGCCCCGACTCCGCAGAAGTGGAATGACCTGCGGTTTTGTCCGCGACGAAGGCGGGTTCGGCCGCCGGGGAAGCGCCGCTGCGCCGTCCTAGATGGCGGTCGTCCAGCGCCACACCAATGGCGGACGGCCACCCTTGGGGAGGGCCGCCGCGTGCTGGGCGGTGCGTTCCAGACCGGGCACGCGGTCCATCGTGCGGCCCAGGTTCGCCGGGTACGGGCGGTCGCCGGTCAGCGATTCGGTGGCGTCCAGCGCCTGCGCCGTGGTGAACTCGCGGCCCAGCAGGCCGGCGGTGAACGGCACGTCCCGCCACAGCCGGTCGGCCAGCAGGGGGCGGCAGTCGGCCACGATCCGGTCGTGGTCGAACGCCAGGTGCGGCACGGCGCGCAGCGGTGTCCACACCGGACCCTCCGTGCGAGGCACCGACCCCACGGTGGCCCACAGGGCGATCGACAGCGTCGGCCCGCGCGGGTCACGGGACGGCTCGTCGAACGTCGTCAGCTGCCCGGTCGCCGACACCGCCGACCCGTCCAGCCCGAGCTTGCCGGTCACCGCCCGCAGCGCCGCGTCCCGCAGCCGCTCACCCCGACCCAGCAGCACACCCGGCAGCGCCAACTCCCCGGCGAACGGGTCGAACTCGCGCGGCGCGACGCCCACCAGCACGGTCCGCGCCTCCGCGTCGAACCGCAGCGTGAGCACGTCCACCGACACCAACGTCGACTCGATCCTCGCCATGGCCGGAATTCTCCCGCACGTCAGCGCACCACCGGCACCCGCAGGGAGTAGTCCGCCCTGGCCGGCCCCCGCCCCGTCACCTCGACCGGCAGCCCGGTCCACCGCTCCAGCCACGCCACCGGGTCGGTCAACGGCTCCAGCACCGGCACACCGCGCTCCGGCAGCCGAGCCGACGTCAACCGGGTGACCAGGCCGCCCGGAGTCCGGTAGGCACTGGCGACCGACAGGTCGGCGGTGTCCAGGTGGGTCACCGCCAGGGCGTCCACCGGCCCGCACACCGACAGCGCGTACCGCAGCAGCACCGCGTCCAGGTGCCCGGCCCGCCACGCGCCCTGGTACTGGCCGGTCCCGTTGTGCGCCTCGGGAAAGCGTTGCAGCAGCGCCGGGTTCTCGGTCGGCAGCGGGCCCGCGCCGTGCCGGGTCTGGTAGGTGCGGGTCACGCCGATCACCCGCGCCGGACGTCCGTCCAGCAGCTCACGGGCGTTGCGCGGCGTCACCGTGGACCACGTGGTGTGCGGGTGGAACCCGTGGTTCTCGTCCAGCAGAACCCCTTGCGCCCCCTCGAAAACCAGCCGGCCCCGGTCGGCCAGCCGGCCCACCTCGTCGCCGTCGACCACGCGCACCGCGTCGGCGAACGCCCGGTACAGCGCCACCAGCTCGGCCACCCGGAACCGGTCGCCGGTCAGCGGCTCGTAGCAGCGGACCAGCGCGTCCAGCTTGCGCCGCAACGTGGTCGGCGAGCCGCAGTCGCCCACGGTCGGTGCCGCGCCGGGCGTGCCCAGCACCCGCTGGTGCTCCACCACGTCACCCGGCCGTGCGCCGTCGAGCAGCGAGTACCACACGGTCTCGCCGATGCCCTTGCCGCACGACCCGTGCCGGGCCCGGCCGCGCGCGTCCTCCCGGGCCCGGTTCGCCGCCACGTGGACCGGCGTGGTGAGCAGGGCGCGGGTGTCGACGGTCAACAGTCGCAGCGGGTCGGGCACGCCGAGCCCCGCGAGTTCGCGGGACTCGGCGGCCAGCGCGATCGGCTCCACCAGCACGTGCCGCGACAGCAGGGTGGGCACACCGGCGAGCGTGCCCGACCCGAACTGGCTGAACGTGTGGTGCCGCCCGTCCGCGATCACGTTGTGCGCGGCCTGCGCGCCGCCGTTGAACCGCACGACCGACGACACCGACCCGTCCGCGCACAGCGCGTCCACCACCGCGCCCTTGCCCTCGTCGCCGAACCCGAGCCCGACGACGACCACGTGCCCGGTCACGTCAGGGTCACGTCGTCCGGGCCGTCCAGGTCCAGGGGAGCGGCCGACGTGGCCACCGCCTTGCTCCCGACCTGCACCAGCGCCTTGCCCACCGCGTCCCGCTCGGCGGTCGAACCCACCTCGGCCAGGTCCACCAGCGCCTGGTCCAGGTCCACCACCCGCTCCTCCAGCCCGATGGTGGCGGCGATCAGCTCGCACACCGCGCCCGGGTCGTCCAGCTTGAGGAAGTTCTGGCCCAGGATGTCCCGCCAGTGCTCGGCGATCTGCGGGTCGTCGAAGTAGTGCGACTGCTTGGGCAGCACGAAGTACACGTGCCACTTGCGGCTCAGCTCCCGGTACACCGACGCCGGGTCGATGTCCTGGTGCACGTCGTCGCCGATGATCCGGCGGATGTGCTTGGCCTCCAGCCGCGGCTTGTTCAGCTCGTCGCCGATCAGGAACAGGTAGCCCTTGCGGCCCCGCTTCTGCCACGCGTCGGTCACCACGTGCCGGGCCACGAAGTACGCGGCCAGCTCGTACGACTCGCTCTTCTGCCCGCCGCCGTTGCCCTCCAGGAAGATGGTGCGCAGCTGCTCGTCCATCCGGTTGTCCGACTCGAACTGGCCCACCTGGAGCGGCACCCGGTCGCTGTCGGCGTCACCGATGCCGCCGAACATGAGCTGCGGGTCGGCCAGGTACCCCTTGCGCTGCAACAGGCCGTGCAGCTTGCCCAGCTTGCGCTGCATGATCTTCGGCACCACGCCCATCGAGCCGGTCACGTCGAACAGCACCGCGATCGGCGTCGAGTCCTCGTGGTCGTCCGAGTCGCGGCACTCCCGCGCCGCCACGTCCAGCGGGTCCAGCGACGGGTGCGCCTTCCACTTGTCGCGCGACGTCGACATCATCGTCGACGTGTAGCCGAAGTCGTCGATGCCCTTCGCCGCGCGGAAAGTCCGGGCCGCCGCGTAGGCGTCGTCGTCCCACCTGCCGTGTCCCATGTCAGGCTCCTGTCCGGTTCGGAAGCGCGAACGGGCGGAACACCCGCGCGCCGTAAAGGTCTTCGAGCAGTTCGTCGTACTCGGCCAATAGATCGGCCGCGTCCGGGCGTCGCCCCGGCTGGTCCTGCATGCAGCCGCGCGCGAACGTGCGCTGCCTGGTTTCGTCGTGCGCCAACAGGTCCGTCATCAGCGCGTGTGCCATGTGGACGTCCGTGGCGGCGGTGACCGCGCCGTGGCCGGCCTCCGGCGGGTAGGCGATCGACTTCGCCCTGGCCAGCAGCGGCTGGCCGTCGTCCACCGCGAAGGACCACCCGGCGAGCACGATGCCGTGGTGCTCGGGGTGCACCAGCACGTTGTCGGCGGTGATCGCCCCGTGCACCAGACCGACCCGGTGCGCGCCCGCGACGGCCCGCAGCAGCCTGCGGTGCATCCACGCGTAGTCGCGCCCGTCCAGGCCGTCCGGGAACGCCCGCTTGACGTCCGCGAGCGTCACGAACCCCCGGACCAGCGGTTCCAGCACGGTGAACGCCCGTTCGCCCCGGCCCACGTCCCCGGTGTCGACCAGGTGCGGGTAGTAGGGGCGCAGCCAGCGGTGTTCGGCGGTGAACCGGCCCAGCTTCCGCAGCGCGTGCCATTCGGCGTGCAGCAGCGGGTTCAGCGCCGGGTTCCGCACGATCTTCACCACGTGCCGGCCGTCGGTGCGGTAGACGTTCGCGACGCTGCCCACGGCGTGCCGCTCCGCCACCCGGTACGTGCCGCGCCCGGTGCGCAGTTCGACCGGGCCGGTCCGCTGCCACTCGTCGTAGAGGCGGGTCAGCTCGGCGGACGCGGCGTGTGCCCGGTGGTCGTCGTCGGCGACCCGGTCCGGGTGCAGGACAGCGGCCAACCCCCAGTACAGCCGCTGCGCCTCCTTGCGGCGCGCGGGATCGGCCGGTCCGAACAGCCCGGTGGCCGTGGCCCCCTCGACCTCGTGGAGCGCCTCTTCCCTCGTGAACATGGTTTGAGTCTATCTGACTCAAACCGGAGTTGGCAACAGTCGGTGACCGATTTGTGGGCGAACAGGGGAGTGGCGGCCCGATCGGGTGGGCAGATGGGCCGCCTTCTGATCACGCCGGGCAAGCGCTCAGGCGGTGTGGCCGGCCATCCGCAGCCGCCGGGCCACCAGCGGGATGATCACCGCCGCCGCGACGCAGAACAACGTGCCCATGGCGAACATGCCGACGGTGATCGGCTCGGCGACCTCCCCGCCGATGTTCCGGCCGCCATCGGCACGCCGGCCAACCGCCTGTCCTGACCGTCCGTCGCCTCCGAGGCGTAACGGACCGCAGCCGAGCACGCCGCCGACAGCCGTACACCGACGTGTCAGGTGCCGACGTGCCGCGTGTCGACGGAAACTCTTGCGCCGTCCTGAGAACGCACCCACGCGGGACGACGTTCTCTCAGCCACGGCACCGGACCCTGTCGCCCCTCTGTGGTTGGCTGTGCGCAGGGGGTCCCACACACAGGGTGACCCTCGCTCCGCGCGTAACCAATCGACTCGGAGGTGAGGACGATGCAGAAACGCGCGTTCCTGGCGACACTGGCGATGGCCGTGTCGGCACTGGTGACGGCCGGACCGCCGGCCACCGCGGACCCGGCCGGCGGGGAGCCGCCGAAGCCGGTGAAGGCGTGCGCCGACCTGATCGGCGGCCACGCCATACCCGGCACCAAGGTCCACGTCGAACAGGCCACGCCGGTGCCGAAGGGCGCCGAGCCCGAGCACTGCGACGTGCGCGGCTACGTCGAGCCGAAGATCCGGTTCCAGCTCAAGCTCCCCACCACCTACTCCGGCCGCTACCTCCAGATCGGCTGCGGCGGGTTCTGCGGTCAGCTCAACACGCCGCCGATCCGTTCCTGCGCACCGAAACCCGGCGACTTCGCGGTGGCCGCCACCGACGACGGCCACGTCGGCACCGGCCCGCTGGCCTCGCTCGACGGCCGGTGGGCCGCGAACGACCAGGCCGCCCGTGACGACTGGGCGTTCCGCGCGCCGCACGTCGTGTCCCTGGCGTCGAAACGCCTGATCTCCGACTACTACGGCACACCACCCCGCACCTCCTACTTCGACGGCTGTTCCAACGGCGGCCGTGAGGCGCTGGTGCTGGCGCAGCGCTACCCGCACGACTTCGACGGCATCATCGCCGCCGCGCCCGCCAGCTACCTCTCCCCGCTCGTCGTCTACCAAGCCTGGCTGCACCGCTCGAACACCGACCAGGCGGGCAACCCGATCCTCACCGCCGACAAACTGCCCGCCCTGCACAGCGCGGTGCTCGCCCGCTGCGACAACCTCGACGGCCTGGTCGACGGCCAACTCGAAGACCCGCGCCGCTGCGACTTCGACCCGGCGTCCATCCAGTGCCCGCCGGGCACGGACTCCCCGTCCTGCCTGACTCCCGGCCAGGTCGACACGGTCCACAAGCTCTACACCGGCCCGACCGACGAAGAGGGCCGCAGCCTCTACCCGACAGCCCAGCAGCGCGGCTCGGAACTCGCCTGGAACGGCTGGCTGACCCCGTACCCGCCCCTGGGCGGTTCGTTCGCGTTCCTGCTCGGCGAGAACTACCTCCGGTACATGGGCTACCCGATCGGCACCCCGCACAACTCGGTCGCCGACATCGGGTTCACCTCCCAGGAGTTCCACCGGCTGACCGTGGAAGGCTTGCGCGGCAACGCGATGAGCCTCGACCTCGGCGCGTTCCGCCGCGCCGGCGGCAAGCTGATCCTCTGGCACGGCTGGAACGACCAGGGCATCCCGCCGGCCGGCCTGCTCGACTACTACGACCGGCTCGCCCACCGCAACGGCGGCCCGTCCGCGATCCGGCAGTGGGCGCGGGCCTTCATGGTGCCGTCGATGTACCACTGCGGCGGGGGCGACACCCTCAACACGTTCTCCCCGCTGCCGGAACTGGTCCGGTGGACCGAGGACGACGTCGCACCGGAGCGCGTGATCGCCACCGCCGTCACGCGGGACGGCACCGTCACCCGCTCGCGCCCGGTGTTCCCGTACCCGGAGCAGGCCCGGTACGACGGCAGCGGCAGCATCGACGACGCGGCGAACTTCGTGTCGTTCCGGCCGCAGGACCCGCCGCGCGACGCCGTGGACTGGCTCGGCACCTACCTGCACCACATCCCCGGCCCGGTGACCAGGCCGTGATCCCGCCGGCGCTCAGCCTGTGACGACGAGCTTGCCCTTCACGTGCCCCTCGCCCAGGTGGGCGAGCGCCTCGGCGGCCCGCACCAGGGGATAGGTGCGCCCCACCACCGGCACGACCCGGCCGGACTCGACCAGCCCGGCGAGTTCGGCCAGGTCGGCCGTGTTCGTGGTGGACAGGTAGATCTTCATCCGGCGGGCGACGAACGGCGACGTCACCACCGCCCTCAGGAGCCGGGGCACGCTGCCCAGCCACCGCCCGCCGCGCCCGCTGTTGGGCACCAGCAAACCCTTGGGCGCCAACGCCCGCCGCAGGTCGGCCAGCCGGTGGTTGCCCACGTTGTCCAGCACCAGGTCGTAGCGCGGCCCCTCCCGGGTGAAGTCGCGCTCGGTGTAGTCGATCACGTGGTCCGCGCCCAGCGACCGCACCAGCTCCACCCCGCCCGGACCGCACACCCCGGTCACCTCGCAGCCCCGCTCCTTGGCGAGCTGCACCGCGAACGTGCCCACCCCGCCGGACGCGCCGTTGACCAGGACCCGTTGCCCCGCCCGGACATTCGCCGCGCGCAACCCGTGCAGCGCGGCGAGCCCGGCGGTCGGCAGCGCGGACGCCTGCTCGAACGAGACACCCGCCGGCTTCACCGCCAGCTGTGCCGCCTTCGCCCGTGCGCACTCGGCGAACGCGCCGACGCCCGACCCGAACACCTCGTCACCCGGCTTCAGCCCGGTGACCGCCGACCCGACCGTCTCCACCACGCCGGCCAGGTCCATGCCCGGCACGCCGGACTTCGGCCGGCGCAGCCCCGTCCCCAGTCGCAACAGATAGGGCGTGCCGTGCAGGAACAGCAGGTCGGCGAAGTTCACCGACGCCGCGCGCACCCGCACCAGCACCTCGCCGTCGGCGATCACCGGCTCGGGGATGTCGTCGAGCCGCAACACATCCGGCGGCCCGTACTGGTCGTGTTTGAGGGCTTTCATTCCACACTCCGCAGAATCTGCTCGATGGACGACGCCCGCGTGCGCAGCTCGGCCACGTCGGCGGCCGTGCGCTGCTGGGCGTCGAGGGTCTTCTCGGCCAGTTGCTCGTACCGGCCGACCAACTGCCGCAGGTTGTCCGTCTGCTCCGCCTGGACCTTCAGCTTCCGCAGCTCCAGATAGCCGCTGAACAGGAACAGGACGACGACCACGGCGAGGAACACGAGGCCGATGGTGAGGACCGTGTCGGGCCACGACGCGGTCCCCTCCGCGCTGAGTTGCATCAGGAACGCTCCTTGCGTCCGGGACCCTTCTCCGGGTCGGTGAGGGTTTTCGCCGCCTCGGTGAGCGTGGCGGCGGTGAGGCGCAGGTCGAAGTCCGCGACCTCGTAGTACTTCATGGCCTTGCCGTCGTCGGACAGCTCCAGGCTGCCGACCACCAGTCCGGCCGCCTCCAGGCGTTGGAGGTGCATGTGCAGCAGCGGGCGGCTGATGCCGATCTCCCGGGCCAGGTGGCTGACGTAGTCCCGGCCGCCGGCCAGCGTGGCGACGATCCGCAGCCGCAGTGGGTTCGCCAGGGCCGCCAGCATCTCGACCAGGTCGTCGCCGGTCGGCCGTCCCATCGTCAGGGTCCCCCGTCATGTGTCAGAAAGTTCTTACAGGTGAAAACGTAGCACGACGGGTCGCCCGCGGTCGAGGCCCGAGCCAGTAGTGTCCGGCCCGATGCGCACCGTCTTCCCCCTGTACGCGGCCGGTTTCGTGACGGCGTTCGGCGCCCACGGCATCGCCGCCGGCCTCGGCGGCTACACGCACGCCTCGCTGCTGACCCTGGGCCTGCTGCTCGCGGTGTACGACGGGGCGGAGATCGTGCTGAAGCCGGTGTTCGGGTCGCTCGCCGACCGGATCGGGCCGCGGCCCGTGCTGCTGGCGGGCCTGGTGGCGTTCGCGCTGGCGTCCGCCGCGTTCGTGCTCGCGGGCAACGCGGGCGCGGTCGGCCTGGCCAGGCTGGGGCAGGGCGCGGCGGCGGCTGCGTTCTCACCGGCCGCGAGCGCGCTGGTGGCCCGGCTGACCCCGGAGTCCGGGCACGGCCGGGCGTTCGGCGGGTACGGCGCGTGGAAGGGGCTCGGCTACACCCTCGGCCCGCTGCTCGGCGGCGTGCTGATCTTCCTGGGCGGCTTCACCCTGCTGTTCGCGACGCTCGCGGTGCTGGCCGTCGCGGTCGCGGTGTGGGCGCTGCTCGTGGTGCCGGCCGTGCCGCCGCTGCCGCGTACCCGGCAGACGCTGCTCGACCTGGCGCGCGGCCTGACCCGACCGGGTTTCCTGCGCCCGACCGCCGCGCTGGCCGCCGCCACGGCCGCGCTCGCAGTCGGCGTCGGGTTCCTGCCCGTGCACACGGCGGCGCACGGGCCGGTGGTGGCGGGTATCGCGGTGTCCGTCATGGCGGCGGCTGCCGCGCTGTCGCAACCGGTCGTCGGCCGGGCCCGGGACGCCGGACGCCTGCGCGACACCACCGGCATGGTCGGTGGGCTGCTGCTGGCGGCGGCCGGCTACACCGCTGCGGCGCTGCTGCCCGCGCTCCCGGTCACGCTGGTCGCGGCCATGGCGATCGGTCTGGGCACCGGCCTGGTCACGCCGCTGGGGTTCGCCTCCCTCGCCGCCGCCACACCGCCGGAACGCCTCGGCCAGACCATGGGCAGCGCCGAAGTGGGCCGCGAACTCGGCGACGCCGGCGGACCGCTGCTGGTCGGCGGCATCGCGATGGCCACCACCCTGGGCGGCGGTCTGCTCGGACTCGCCGCCGTCCTCGCCCTCACCGCCGCCGCCATCCGGGCCCGCGCGGCAACCTGACCCCACGGCCCCGGCTTCGGCCCGAGGACGTGGCATCCGGTGGCACGCCGGGTCAGCTCGTGACCAACTCCACGAACTCCGGCACACCCGACTGGTCGAGCTTCAGCAGCGGCACGACCTTCTGGTCGGCGGTGCCGTCGTTGTTGTAGGACAGGGGACCGCTCGCACCCGGGATGGCGTTGTGCCCGTTGAGCGAGTTGAACATCTGCAACACCTCGGCCGTCGTCACCCGACGCCCCGGCACGCCCGACGCGCGCTGGATCGCCGTCGTCGCCGTCAGCATCGCGTCGTAGGCCATGATGCTGCCGTCGTCACCCAGCCCACCGGCCCCGAACATGCACCGGAAGCACGTCTCCGGCCGCTGTTCGTCACCCAGGTACCGCTGCACCGCGGCCTCCGGGAACAGGCGCTGCCCCGGCGGTCGCGCCCGGTCCGCCTCCCACGCACCCTGATCCGCCACATCGGTGAACTCGACCTCGACCCCGGCCTTGAGCCCCTGCTGGAACTGTTCGCCGCGCAGCTGCTCGGCGCTGAGGTCGTCACCGGTCAGGATGCGGATCACCCGGCCCCGGCACATCCGGGACGCCAACTGCCCGACGAACCGCACCAGGTCCCGTCCCCGGCCCGCGAAGTACACCAGGTCGGCGTCGGTGGCACAGACGTTCGACCGCATCAGGGCGAACGCGTTCTCCACGCTGCCCAACCCCGAGTCGTACTGCTGCTCCTGCTCCAGCACCCGGTGGCCGTCGTCGTTGAACTGGGCGCGGAACGCCCGCGCCAGTGTCGTCGGGTAGAGGTCCTTGGCATTGGTGTCGGTGACCAGCAGCGCCTTGGTGGCGTTGCCGAGCTTGGCGTGGTTCGCCGCCGCGCGCGCCTGCCGCTCGTTGGTCGGCGCGGGCCGCAGCAGACCCGGGATGTCGCGCAGGTCGTCGGAGGTGATCGTGGAACCGACCATCGGGACCCGCAGCTCCGCCAGCCGCCGCATCGCCTGCCGCGCGTTGTCCAGGCTCAACCCGAAACCGGTCACCGCCACCAGGTGGTCGCTCTCCCGCCGCCGCTCCAACTCGTCCACGACAGCCCGCCACTCCGCCATGTCGCCGCCCGGGTTGGCCAGCAGCAGCTGCACCTTCGGCCGGGCGTCCAGGTTGAACATCACCTGCGCCTGGTAGGAGCCCTGGAGCTGGTTGCGGACCCACTCGCTGGTCGAGAAGCCGCCCGGTGCCGTGCTCATCGGCAGGAACACCGCCACGCTGACGAACTGGTCGTCGGCGCGGGCGGCGTCGTTCGCGGCGCGGATCCGGTCGATCACGCCGGTCAGCTCCGGCAGGTCGAAATCGGTCTCGGCGGCGGACACCCCGACGCACTCGTCGCTCGCGGAGCGGCGCACGTCGGACTGCCCGTCGCAGCGGTCGAGCCGGTCCCGGGCGAACAGGTAGCCCGCCACCAGCACCGCGCCGACCACCACGACCAGACCCGCCGCGACGTACCGGCGCAGCGGGGACGGCGGGACCTTCAGACTCATCGAAACCTCTCC
>CBHFOL010000261.1:0-11379 GCA_965995405.1 uncultured Saccharothrix sp. | reverse complement strand
CGGTACCTGGAGATCGAGGTACAGCGGGGTCGCGCCGAGCTCCACCGGCGCTCCGGCGACTCCGAACAGGCGGAACAGGCCCTCGATCGGCTGGCGGAGCAGGCGGAGCAGATCCGGACTCCGGCCCAGGACGACTGGCTGGCAACGGCCAGGATGGCAATCCTGCTGACGAACGGGGACGCCGCGCGGGCCCGCACCCTGCTGCCCGCCGCGATCACGGCGGCCCAGGCCGATGGCGACCCCGCCTCGGCCGCGCAGCAGCTGGCCCGGCTGCTGTTCCTCGAAGCCGACCTCTCCGGTGCGGCGACCGCGCTCGGCATGAGCCAGGCCATTCGCGGTGCCTTCGACCACGGCGACCCGGAGCTGCGGGAACTGGCGGCCGAACTCGGCCGGCGGCTCGGCCGGCGCGAATACGGCGCCGCGTACCGCGCGGGCGCCCGGCTGGCCCGGCCCGACGCGCTCGCCCGCCTGGACGACCAGCGTGACCCCGCCTTATCCACCCACCCGTCCCTGTAAGGGCCGTATAAGACGGATGTCATCGCCGACGTGCACCGTTGGGTCGAACGAGACAACGGGGAACCGTCCGGCCCTTGACGCCTGGACGGTTCCGATCTGAGAGGAATCGACATGGCAGCCGTCGAAAGCCCCGGACGCCAGAAGGTGCGCGAAGCCATGGAGTCGGCGGTGAACGACCTGGGTGCGCCCAGCGTCGTCGTCCAGGTCCAGGACGACAACGGGACCTGGTTCGGCTCCGCCGGACCGGCCGACACCGTCACCGGCGCCAAGCGGGTGCCGGGCGAGCAGCTGCACGCCGGCAGCATCTCCAAGGCGTACACCGCCGCCACGGTGTTGCAACTGGAGGCGGAGGGCCGGTTGAGCATCGACGACACAGTGGACAAATGGCTGCCGGGCGTGATGACCGGCAATGGCTACGACGGCACCAAGGTCACCATCCGGCACCTGCTGTCCAACACCAGCGGCCTGTTCGCCACGGGCATGGCCCTGGAGGTGCAGCGCCGCACGGTGATCCGCTCCGCGCTCGCCGAGCACCGCTTCGACGTGTGGCAGCCCGAGGACGTGCTGGCACTCGCCCTGTCGGAACCTCCGGTCCACCCGCCGGGCGAGGCGTTCTGGTACTCCAACGGCGGCTTCGCCTTCGCCGCGGCGATCGTCGAAAAGGCCACCGGCAACAGCTTCGAGTCCGAAGTCGACCGGACCGTCGTGCGACCGCTGGGGCTGGTCCACACGTTCGCGCGGCACCGCGCGGAAACCGGGTACCGGGGCCGCCACCCCCGGGCCTACTCGAAGGTGTTCCTCAGGGAAGGCGTGCGCCCCGAAGACGTCAGGCCCGACAACTGGCCCTCCATGATGGAAGACCCGGACCTCGCACCCATGGACACCACCGAGGTCAACACGTCATGGGGTTGGGGAGCGGCCAACATCGTGGCGCCGCTGGACGAGCTGATCGTGTTCTTCAACGCGATGATCACCGGCAGCCTGCTGCCGGCCGACCAGCACCGCCGGATGTGGACCACGGTCTCCACCGAAGGCGCGCACTGGCTGGCCAACACCCGCTACGGCCTCGGACTGTACGAGCTGACCCTGTCCAACGGCCTGAAGCTGCGCGGTGGAACCGGTCAGAGCCTCGGAACGTGCACCTTCGTCATGGGCACCGCCGACGGTAGGCACACGCTGGCCATCCACACCGGCAACGACTGGGTGACCTTCCCGGTCCTCGACAAGATCATCGAGGCCGAGTTCGGGGCGGCCGGGTTCGGACTGAAACTCTAGTGAACGCCCCCCGCAGCGCACCGGCACTGCGGGGGCAAGGCCACGTCCGGCGTCAGTCGCCGAGTGGCAGCGGCAGGACGTCGCCGGTCGCCGCGCGCAGCGCGGCCCGCATCGCGGCACGTGGCGCGGGCTGTCCGGTGAACTGCTCGGACTGGCCGAAAGCCTGGTGCAGCAACATGTCCAGCCCGGTCGCCAACGTCCGGCCGCGCCGTTGCACCGCCTGGGCCAACGGCGTCGGCCACGGGTGGTAGATGACGTCCAGCACGCACGGCGACTCGGCGAGCGCGGCAGCGATCGGCTCGGTGGCGGCCGGCGGCACGGTGCTCACCAGCACGTCCGACGCCGCCGCCAGCGCGGCGAAATCCGCGCCGTCCCAAGGGATCACGGTCAACGAGACCCCGGCCCGCACGGCACAAGCCTCGGCCTCGACGGCCCGTGCCGCCGAACGCACCACCAGCGAAACCCTTGTCACACCGACCGAAGCCAACGCCACCAACGCCGCCGTGGCCGTGCCACCCGCTCCCAACAGCACGGCGTGCGACCCACCCGTGAACCCGCACGCGGCACGCAACGCGCCCAGCACGCCGTCCACATCGGTGCAATCCGCCCGCCACCCGCCGGCCACCGGCACCAGCGTGTTCGCCGCACCCACCAGCTCCGCCCGGGGCGTCACCGACGAGGCGACGGCGAGCGCGGCCCGCTTCCCCGGCATGGTCACCGAAAGCCCGACCCACGACGAGTCCAGCCCGCGCACCAGGTCCGGCACACCGGCCTCGTCGCACTCGATCCGGCCGTAGGTCCAGTCCAGCCCGAGCGCGGCGAACGCGGCGTTGTGCAGCACGGGCGACAGCGAGTGGGCCACCGGCGAGCCGATGACCGAGGCTTGGCGGACCACCGTCAGAAAACGCCTTCCGCGCGTGCCTTGTCGGACAACCTGACGTGTTCGTCGTGGTTGTCGGAGAAGCAGGTCGTGCCGTCCTTCGCGCACTTCACGAAGAACATCCACGGCCCTTCCTCGGGCTTGATGGCCGCCGCGATCGCTTCCTTGCTCGGCGAGCCGATCGGGGTCGGCGGCAGGCCCTTCTCGGTGTAGGTGTTGTACGGCCCGGACCGGTTGCGGTCCTCGTCGCTGGTGGTGATGATCGGTCGTTCCAGCCCGTAGTTGACCGTCGAGTCGAACTCCAGCTTCGTGTTGTCCGCCAGCCGCCGGTAGATCACCCGGGAGATCTTGCCGAAGTCCTTCTCCAGGCCTTCCTTCTCCACCAGCGACGCGATGGTCAGGATCTCGTACGGCCGGAACCCGGTGGTCTTGGTGCCCGCCGGGATGCCGTAGCCCAGCAGCCGGTCGTTCGAGGTCTTGACGACGCTGCTCAGCAGCTCCACGGCGGACGCGCCGGGCTTGAGCGCGAACCGGCCGGGGATGACCAGGCCCTCCAGCCGGTGTTCGCGCGGCGCGCGGGCGAAGTCGGCCAGCGCCCAGTCCGGGACGCCCAGGGCCGCCGCGTCGGCGTTCTCCGCCGCGTCCCGCAGCTCCTGGAGCGTCACGCACTTCTTCGCGCCGCCCTGCTCCACGCAGGACGCGTCGGCCATCATCGACAGGACGCCCTTGGTGACCTTGCCGTCCGGGGCGGTGATGTCGTGCAGGACGTTGCCGCCCTTGACCTCCAGCGGCACGACCTTGGTCTTCGGGTCGATCATCCGGGCGACCGCCGCCTGGCCGGACATCTTGGTCTTCATCTGGTAGAAGCCGGGCTGGATCGCGGTGACCCGGTCGTCGTCCTTGCCCGCCTCGGTGAACGCGCGCGGGCTGGCCACCACGTCCTGGTCCTTCAGCGTGGTGGCGATGACGGTGACCAGGTCGCCGTCCTTGACCTCGATCACCACGTCGGTCTCGCCCGTGCCGGTGTAGTCGTCGTACGACCCGATGCCGCTCAGCGTCTGGTACCCGTAGTACGCGCCGACGCCGCCGCCGGCCAGGATGAGCGCGACCACGATCCACAGGATCGTCCGCTTGCGCCTGCGCTTGGCGCGGGCGGCGGCCTTCGCGCCGGCGCGCGGCCGTTCTTCGTGGTGCACGTCAGTTTCGCTGAACAACCCGAGGTCGTCGCTCACGTGCGGTCCTTCGCTCCGGGGGCCTGCTCCTCGTCAGCGGAACGGGCCACGTTTCGTGCCCGTGCGTCCAGCCAGGACTGGAGGATCTCGACCGCGGCAGCCTGGTCCACGACAGCACGTTGCCTCTTGCCTCGCACCCCCCGCTCGGCCAGCACCCGACCGGCCACGACAGTGGTCAGTCGTTCGTCCTGGAGCCGCACCGGCACCGGGGCGACGCGCTCGGCCAACGCAGCAGCGTACGCCGACGCCGATTCCGCTGCCGGCCCGTGTCGGCCGGCGAGCGTCCGGGGCAGTCCGACCACGATCTCGACCACATCGTGCTCGGTGACGAGCCCGGCCAGGTCCGCGAGGTCCCGACCGGTCTTCTCGTCACGGGCAAGGGTAACCAGCGGGGTCGCCAGGAACGCTCCCGGGTCGCTCAGCGCCACCCCGACCCGCACCGCTCCGACGTCGACGCCCAGCCTCCTGCCGAGGCCGGGATCGTCGACGCCGGGGCGATCAGTGCTGGTCAACGGCTCGGTCCACCTCGGCCCGCAGCGCGGCGAGGGCCTCGCCGACGCCGGCCGGGTTCGTGCCGCCGCCCTGGGCGAGGTCCGGCTTGCCGCCGCCCCGACCACCCACGGCGGGCGCGAACGCGGGCACCAGCTTGCCGGCGGCCAGCCCGAGCGAACGGGCGGCGGCCGTCGTGGCGACCACGAAGCTCACCTTGTCGCCGTCCGGCGCGAACAGGCCCACCACACCGGGCTTCTCACCGAGCCGGTTGCGCACCTCGCCGGCCAGCGTCCGCACGTCGCCGGCGGCGATCCCGCCGGGCAGCTCGACCGCGACCAGGGACACCCCGCGCACGTCCAGCGCCTGCCCGGCCAGCGAGCCCGCCGACGACAGCAGCCGGTCGGCCCGGACCTTCTCCAGCTCCTTCTCGGCCACCCGCAGCCGCTCCACCAGGGCCTCGACCCGGGCCGGGACCTCGGCGTCGGGCACCTTCAGCAGCGTGGCCACGTTCTGCACCAGGGCCCGTTCCCGGGCCAGGTACTTGAACGCCTCGATGCCGACGTAGGCCTCCAGCCGGCGCACACCCGAGCCGACCGACGACTCGCCGATGACGGTGATCGGGCCGATCTGCGACGAGTGCTCGACGTGCGTGCCACCGCACAGCTCACGCGACCACCGGCCGCCGATCTCGACCACCCGCACGGTGTCGTCGTAGGTCTCGCCGAACAGGGCGACCGCGCCCATCTCCTGGGCACCGCCCATGTCGGTGTAGACGACCCGCACCGGCAGGTCCTTGCGCACGGCGAGGTTGGAGACCTCTTCGATCTCGCTGCGCGTCTCCTCGGACAGGCCGCCGGTCCAGGCGAAGTCCAGCCGCAGGTAGCCGGGCTTGTTGTAGGAGCCGCTCTGGAGCGCGGACGGGCCGAGCACCTGGCGCAGGGCGGCGTGCACGACGTGCGTGCCCGAGTGGCCTTGACGAGCGCCGACGCGCCACTCCGGGTCGACCCGGGCCTCGACCTGCTCGCCCTCGGCGATCTCGCCGCCGATCACCCGAACCTGGTGCACCCACAGCTTGCGGGCCACCTTCTGGACGTCCACGACCTCCAGCTCGGCGTTCGCGGACACGATCGAGCCGGCGTCGCTCTCCTGGCCGCCGGACTCCGCGTACAGCGGGGTGCGGTCCAGCACGACCTCCACGATGTCGCCCTCGCGGGCGGACCGGACCCGCTTGCCGTCGCTGACGATGCCGCGCAGCGTGGCCTCGGACGCCAGCTCCTGGTAGCCGGTGAACTCGGTGGCACCGAGGTCCAGCAGCTCCCGGTACACGGTCTGGTCGCCGTGGCCGGTCTTCTTGCCGGCGGCGTCGGCCTTGGCGCGGGCGCGCTGCTCGGCCATCAGCTTGCGGAACCCGTCCTCGTCCACGGTCAGGCCCGCCTCGGCGGCCATCTCCAGGGTGAGGTCGATCGGGAAGCCGTAGGTGTCGTGCAGCTGGAACGCCCGCTCGCCGGGCAGCGTGGCGCGGCCCGCGGCCTTCACCTCGTCGGCGGCGGTGGCGAAGATCCGCTCGCCGGACTCCAGGGTGCGCCGGAAGGTGTCCTCCTCGGCCTTGAGCACCCGGGCGATCCGGGCAAACCCGCTGACCAGCTCCGGGTAGGTGGGGCCCATGGCGTCCCGCACGACGACGGCGTACTCGTCCAGCACGGGCTCGGTCACGCCCAGCAGCCGCGAGGACCGGATGATCCGGCGCAGCAGGCGGCGCAGCACGTAGCCGCGGGCCTCGTTGCCCGGCGTCACGCCGTCGCCGACGAGCAGCACGCCGGACCGGGCGTGGTCGGCGATGACCCGGAACCGCACGTCGTCGGTCGGGTCGTCGCCGTACTTGCGGCCGGACAGCTGTTCGGCCTTGCTGATCACGGCCCGGACCAGGTCGGTCTCGTAGACGTTGTCCACGCCCTGGAGCAGCGACGCGACCCGCTCGACGCCCATGCCGGTGTCGATGTTCTTGCTGGGCAGCTCACCCAGGATCGGGTAGTCCTTCTTGGCGCCGCCCTCGCCCCGGACGTTCTGCATGAAGACCAGGTTCCAGATCTCCAGGTACCGGTCCTCGTCCACGACCGGGCCGCCCTCTTCGCCGTAGGCGGGGCCGCGGTCGTAGTAGATCTCCGAGCACGGGCCGCACGGGCCGGGCACGCCCATCGACCAGTAGTTGTCCTCGATGTCGCGGCGCTGGATGCGCTCCGGCGGCAGGCCCGCGACCTTCTCCCACAGGTCGGCGGCCTCGTCGTCGTCCAGGTAGACGGTCACCCACAGCCGCTCGGGGTCGAAGCCGTAGCCGCCGTCGTCCTGGGACTTGGTGACCAGCTCCCACGCCAGCCGGATGGCGTCTTCCTTGAAGTAGTCGCCGATCGAGAAGTTGCCCGCCATCTGGAAGAACGTCAGGTGCCGGGTGGTCTTGCCGACCTCGTCGATGTCCGGGGTGCGCACGCACTTCTGGATGCTGGTCATCCGCTTGGCGGGCGGCGGGGCCTCACCCAGGAAGTAGGGCTTGAACGGCACCATGCCGGCGTTGACGAACAGCAGGTTCGGGTCGTCCAGGAGGAGCGACGCGCTCGGCACGTAGGTGTGGCCGGCGTGCTCGAAGTGCTCGCGGAAGCGCTTGATGATCTCGTGGGTCTGCACGGGCTTTGGTCCTTGGGTGCGAAGTGGTCAGGGCACGACGAGGCGGGCGAGGGCGTTCTAGCGGTCGCCCGCCCTGCGCGCTCGCCGACCCGGCGTGAAGCCCGTCTGCCGTTCCACGGTCTCTTGCAACTCCTGCTCGCGCTCGTCCATTCCGGCGCGCACCTCCGCGCCGAACGAGCCGATCGCGCCGGCCAGTTCCCGCAGGCCCTCGCCGACGTTCGCGCCGATGCCGGCCGGGGTGGCGGCGTGCGCGGCCTGCCCCGCCTTGCGGGTGGCGAACACCCCCGCCGCGATGCCCAGGCCGAACCAGAACAGCCGCCTCATCGCCGACCTCGCCGGGAGTGCTTCTTCGGCTGCTGCGACGACTTGCGGCGGGCGCGGATCGCCTTGCTCACGCCGTAGGACAGCGCGGCGGCCTTGACCAGCGGACCGCCCAGGGTCGCGGTGAACAGCGAGGTGAGCGCGGAGACGTTGCCGGTGACGGCGCGCGCGTTCGCGGTGATCCCGTCCACCCGCTCCAGCTGGGTGTTCACGTGCGTGATCGTGGTGTTCGCGCCGGTGAAGATCGGGTCGGTGTTCTGGTGCGCCTTGCGGATGGCGATGGTGGCCTCGTCCAGCGTGCGGCCCAGCTTGATCAGCGGGATGGCCAGCAGGATCACCAGCAGCACGAACGCGCCGGCGGCGACCAGCGCGGCGATCTGCCCTGGCGACACGGATCCTCCTGAAAGGCTTGCTGGGCGTCGGGTGCCCAAGGTTACCGCGCGTGGCCCGAATGGCCTCTGGTGGATCCGGGATGCGTCTGCCGGGGCCCGCGGTCCGTCATGTGAGAACTACTCGGATGACCGATGACCAGCGCGTTTCGGTGCCGTAGCGTCGATCACCGCTGTTCGAGTCCACCTAGGAGGAAACGGCATGGCGCAGGAGAACGAGAGCACGTTCGAGGCCCCGTCGAGCGGTCTGCTGCTCAGCGCGGAGGTGCTGACCGGCGCGGTCGACCGGGGCAAGGCCAACGGCGCGGTCGCCGACAACGACGGCAACGACTGAGTGACCGTTCCGAACCTGGCTGACCTCGTCGCACCGATCGGGGTCAGCCAGTTTTTCGACGCGGTGCAGGGCCGGGAGCACCGTCGGTTCCCCGGCCGGGCGGGCCGGTTCGCCGACCTGCTGCCGTGGTCGGAGGTCAACCGGGTGCTGCGGGAGCACCGGCTGGACTTCCCCCGGCTGCGGCTCGCGCGGGGCGGCGCGGTGGTGCCCGCGCACGAGTACTCGGAGCTGGTGGAGACCCGGCGGACCGGGCAGGTGCCCCGGCTGCTGCCGGCCGCGTTCGCGGCGAAGATGCGCGGCGGGGCGACGATGGTGCTGGACTCGGTGCAGGAGCTGTTCGGGCCGGTGGGTGAGCTGGCCGTGGTTCTGGAGCACGAGCTGCGGGAACGGGTGCAGGTCAACCTGTATGCGGGGTGGGGCGTCACGCACGGGTTCGACGTGCACTGGGACGACCACGACGCGATCATCATCCAGATTTCGGGGCGTAAGAGGTGGCGGGTGCACGGCGTGACGCGGCCCGCGCCGTTGCAGCGGGACGTGGAGTTGCCGGAACGGCCGTCGTCGGAGCCGTTGGACGACTTCATGTTGGAGGACGGTGACGTCCTTTATGTGCCGCGTGGGCACTGGCACGACGTGTCGGCGGTAGGCGCGGAGTCGTTGCACCTGACCATCGGGTTCAACCGGGCGACCGGAGTGGACCTGGTGGCGTGGCTGGCGGACCAGTTGCGGTCGGAGGAGGTGTTCCGGGTCGACCTGCCCCGGTTCGGGTCGGGTGCCGAGCAGGAGGCGCACGCGGCGGTGTTGCGGGAGCGGATGACGGCGCTGCTGGACGCGGGCGTGGTGGGGCGGTTCCTGGCGGACCGCGACGCGCAGGCTCCGGCGATCGAGCACGCCGGGCTGCCGTGGACGGCGACGCCGGACCTGCTGCCGGTGGGCGACGAGGCGGAGGTCCGGTTGCTGACGCCGCGTGCGGTGCTTACCGTCGGCGCGGAGACCGTGACGCTGGCCGCGGCGGGTAGGCGGCTGGTGTTCGCGGGTGCGGCGCGACCTGTGCTGGAGGTGCTCGTGGGCAGTGCGCGGCATTCGGTGAAGTCGCTGGTCGAAGCCGGTGCGCCGACTCTCGATCGGGTAACGGTGCGAGCATTGCTCGGGGAATTGGTCACACAGGGTCTACTCGGGCCGGTGTGAACAGGTAAGATTAGGTATGCCTAACGTAAGTTCGGGCGGGCTGCCGGGGTGCGCGGTTCTGACGCGTCAACTCGGCGGCAACCCGGCCGGGACAGCGGCGCGCATGACGTCGTGGCTGCTGGTGGAGCAGCCGGGTCCGTGGCCGTCCGACGCGTTGGAGCAGACCCTGGGCTCGGTGTTCGACCCGGTCCGGCTGGCGGCGGCGCGGGACGCCGGGCTGCGGCCGTTGCTGATCCGGCGTCCCGGGCGGCACGAGCGTGCCGGGTCGGGGTCGCGGGCCGTGTACGTGGCGAGCGGGGTACCGGGGAACCGGTGGCTGGAGCGGCTGGAGGTCTCGGACCTCGCCGCGTTGGGATCGTTGGACCTGGCGGCGATCGCGGCCGGGGTGCCGGGGCACGGGGAGCCGGTGGACGGGCCGTTGTTCCTGGTGTGCACGCACGGGACGAAGGACATGTGCTGCGCGGTGCTCGGGCGTCCGCTGGCCGGGGTGCTGGGCGTGAACCACCCCGGGCGGGCGTGGGAGGTCAGCCACGTCGGGGGTGACCGGTGGGCGGGCAACCTGCTGGTGGTGCCGGACGGGTTCCTGCACGGGCAGTTGGACCCGGGTGAGGCTGCGCTGGTGGCGAAGGCCGCGTTGGCGGGGCAGGTGCAGCCGGACCAGTTGCGGGGGCGGACGTCCGCGCCGAGCCCGTGGGCGCAGTACGCGGAGATCGCGGTGCGCAGGCACCTCGGGTTGCGTGGGCTGGACGCGGCGCTGGCCGTGGATGAGCGACCGGCGGAGTCGGCGGACGGCGAGGAACGCGTGGTGACCGTGCGCGGCGCGGATCACCTGTACGAGGTGACAGTTCACCGCAACGGGGCAGGCCCGTCGGGCAACAGCCGCTGCTCGGGCATCATCGCCCCACCGGCCTACACGACCCGCACCATCAAGACCCTGATCCCCGCCTGATCGTTCACACGTGGGATTGTTCAACAATCCTCATGAGCGAGGATCGACCGCGAGGGATTGTTGAACAATTGGATTGTTGAGCAGGCCTGGTTGTTGAGCAGACTAGGTCGTTGAGCGGTTGGATTGTTGAACGATCCTCGCGCTGGAGATGCCCGGCTGTGGGGCGGGCCGTGACTAGACTCGGCGACCTTCCGACGGAGGGTGCCGGATGTTCGAGTTGGTGGCGAAGCTCGCGGAGATCCTGTCGGCGCACTGGGGGCGATTCCTCGACGGCAGGCGGTCGGCGAAGGACTCGGAGGTCGCGGCGCACATCGTCCAGGTCGTGCTCGCCCTCCAGGACCTCTGCGTGCGCGGCGAGCGGCTGCTCGTCCTCGCGGAGGAACGGGTCGGTGGTTCGGCCACGCCTCGGACGTCGGCCGAGTTCGAGGGCGTGCTGAACGACCAGGTACGCGAAATCGGCGCGCTGCGGCTGCGGCTGTCCGACGCCAGGGCGCTGCTCACCACCGTCGACCCGCTGTTCTACCCGGAACTGGCCCCGGTCGTGGACCAGAAGTCCGGGTTGCTGACGCGGTGGAGCAGGCAGGCGTCGCTGAGTGCGTTCTCCACGACCACGTTGTTCTTCCTGCCGTCCGGCGAAGTGGCGCACCTGGTCGGGAACGCCGCGACGGACCCGGACGACGACCTCGACCGCGGCGGGTCCGCGCAGGCCGTGGCCGATGGCGTGCGCGCGGTCAGGGCGCGGGAGTTGCGCGACATCCGCACCGCCGCCGCCAAGGGAGCCGAGGCCGGAGTCCACGCGGAGATCGCCACCGCGCGGGCGGACCTGGTGCGCACCAAGGACTTCTGCGCGAAGCTGCTCGGCGCGACCGAAACGGCGGTCGGCCCGCAGGCCATGGCGAGGCTGCGGCGCGAACTGCTGCCCTGACTGCCGGCCTGAGCCCGCGAACTGCTGCCCTGAGCCGGGGTCAGTGGCCGTACCGTCGCAACGCCGGGTCAACGGCCGGACCGCAACGCCGAGTCAACCGCCGTGCCACAACACCGGGTCAACCACCGCGCCACAGCACCGGGTCAACGGCCGGACCGCAACACCGGGTCAACCGCCGTGCCACAACACCGGGTCAACC
>CBHFOL010000260.1:0-11413 GCA_965995405.1 uncultured Saccharothrix sp. | reverse complement strand
CGCACGACGGGCAGCGGCAGGTGCACACCACCGACGACGCGACCGGGTTCGTGCGCGGGCTGCTCACCCAGCACCAGAGCGGGATCTCCGAACTGGAGGTGCGGCGCAGCACGTTGGAGGACACGTACCTGGAGCTCGTGCGGCGGCACGAGAGCGGCCAGGTCGAGGAGCGGGAGGTGGTCGCGCTGTGAACGCGACGACGTACGCGATCCGGCTCGGGCTGGAACGGGGGCTGCGGGAGTTCCGGCACACGCTGGGCAGCTCGGACCAGTGGTTCAACGTGTTCACGGCGGTCGGGTTCCTGACCGTGCTGTGGTTCCAGCGGAACTCGACGGTGGACGGCACGACCGTGTCGCTGGCGGCGGTGACGCTGCCCAGCATGGTGGGGATGTCGGTCGCGTTCGGCGGGCTGGTCGGGCCGGCCGGCGCGCTCTCGGTGAACCGGGAGGACGGCACGCTGCTGCGCGCCAAGGCGATCCCGAACGGGATGACCGGGTACCTGGTCGGGCGGGTCACGCAGACCTCGCTGGACACGTTCTTCGGCCTGCTCGTGGTGTTCGTCCCGGGGTACCTGCTGATCGGCGGGTTCGGCGACACCGGGTCGGGACCGCTGTTCCTGGTGCCGGTGCTGGTGGCCGGGATGCTCGCCACGCTGCCGTGGGGAGCGGTCGCCGGGTCGATCGCGAAGAGCCCGCAGGGCGCGATGGGGCTCACCATGCTGCCGATGATGGGGATCATCTCGATTTCCGGGATCTTCTACCCGATCACGGCGATCCCGGGCTGGTTGCAGGGCGTGGCGCAGGTGTTCCCGGTGTACTGGCTGGGGTTGGGCACCCGTTCGGCGCTGCTGCCCGAGTCGGCCGTCGCGGCGGAGCTCGGCGGGTCGTGGCGGACGCTGGAGATGTTCGGCGTACTGGGGGTGTGGGCGGTGGTCGGCTTCCTGGTCGCGCCTACGATCCTGCGACGGATGGCCCGCCGTGAGTCGGGGGCCGACATGGAGCAGCGCAGGCAGGCTGCGTTGCAGAGGGGCGTGGGGTGAGCGAGACCGTCTACAACCGGATCGCGATGCTGCGGGCGGAGCGGGGGGTTTCGCGCCGGCAGCTGTCCGAGGCGTTGGGGATCCACTACCAGACCGTGGGCTACCTGGAACGCGGCGAGTACAGCCCCAGCCTCTACCTCGCGCTCCGCATCGCGCAGTACTTCGAGGTGTCGGTGGAGGTCGTCTTCTCCACCGAGCCCTTTCCCCGGTTGGGCAGTTCGGAACAGTCCGCCTGACACCGGGGGCGGTTGTAGTCGGTCCGATCGGCGGCGGAACCCGAGGTGGCGCGTGCTTGGCCGCGTGCGGTCGGGTTTTGTCCGAGTTCGAGGGCCGGCCCCGATGACCGGGGCCGGCCTTGGTGGCGGAGGCCCTCAGCTTGGGATGCGGGCTCCGATGCCGTCGAGGAGGAAGTCGAGGCCGGTCCGGAAGGTCTGGTCGGCGTCCAGGTGGGGGCCGTCGTGGACGACCGTGGCCAGCGCGGGGAACCGGCCGGTGGCGAAGGTCCGCCGCAGATAAGGCCCGTAGGTGGCCTGCCACTGCTCCTTGTCCATCCCGGAGGCCCGTTCGGCGCGCCGCTCGGTGATCTCCCGGCGTACCGCGCCGATCACGTACGCGTTGACCGCGGCGACCGCCGGCACGACGGTGTCCAGGTCGCCGCCGCCCATCGCGGCCAGCACGGCCTCTCCACTGGCCAGTGTGTTCGGCCCGAGCTGGGGCCGCCCGCCGAGCAGGTCGGCGAGCCATTCGTGCCGGTGGGCGGCCTGCCGGGTGGTTTCGGCGAGGGAACGCAGCACCTCTCGCCAACCGTCGCCGGTCGGCCGGATCTCGGCGTGGACCGCGTCGACCATCAGGTCGAGCAACTCCTCCTTGGTGGCGAGGTAGCCGTACAGCCGCATCGGTCCGACGTCCAGCGCCGCGGCGACCTTGCGCAGCGACACCGCGTCCAGGCCGTCCGCATCGGCGAGTCGGATCGCCGCCCGGACGATCCGCTCCCGGCTCAGCGGGGCCGGCGTCGGCCGATCCGGCGGCTCCGGCCGCTCCCACACCAACATGCCGCCGACAATACAGCGTGGGGAGTGATACGGTGTATTGACTGATACGGTGAATCGAGGGGGATCATGACCATCGCCATTGTCGGAGCCGGCCTGGGTGGCTTGGCCCTTGCCCGGGTGCTGCACGTGAACGCCATCGACGCCGTGGTGTACGAACGTGAATCGTCGCGCGGTGCGCGCGGCCAGGGCGGAATGCTCGACATCCACTCCGGGCAGCGGGCGCTGCGCGAGGCCGGTCTGATCGACCGGTTCCACGCGATTGCCCGTGGTGAGGGCCAGGACATGCGGCTTCTGGAGCCGGACGGCACCCTGCTGCTCCAGGACGACACACCCGAGGACGCCCCGCTCGATCGACCCGAGGTGGACCGTGCCGATTTGCGCGACCTGCTGCTGGACTCCATTCCCGAACACGCGGTGCGCTGGGGGCACGCGTTCGAGTCCGCCGACGACGGCGTGCTGCACTTCGCCGACGGCAGCAGTGCGACGTACGACCTGCTGGTCGGCGCGGACGGCGCGCAGTCCCGGGTCCGCGCGCTGCTCACCGACGCCCGCCCGGCGCACATCGGCCAGAACGTTGTCGAGGTCGGCATTCCCGACATCGACCGCACGCACCCCGACCTCGCGGCGATGGTCGGGCGCGGCAACTACTGGGTGCTCGGCGACGGAAAATCCCTGGCGGCGCAGCGCAACGGCGACGGCCGCGTTCGCATCGGCCTCAGCTTCTACAACACCGCCGAGGACTGGTTCGCCACCAGCGGGATCCCGTTCGACGACCCGGCCGCCGCCAAGGCGCGGCTGATCGACCTGCTCCCCGGCTGGGACCCGCGGTTCACCGCGCTGATCGCGGCCTGCGACGACACGGTCGTGCCCCGGTCGATCACCACCCTCCCGGTCGGCCTGACCTGGCCGTCGACGCCGGGCGTCACGCTGCTCGGCGATGCCGCGCACCTGATGCCGCCGGTGGGGGAGGGCGCCAACATGGCGCTGCTCGACGGTGCCCTGCTCGGCCTCGCGCTGGCCGCGCACCCGGACGACTATCCCGCCGCCGTCAAGGAATACGAACGCGAGATGTTCGAGCGCACCGGCGCCGCCGCCCGGATGTCCGCGGACGTGCAGGAATTGCTGATGTCGCCGGACGCCGCCCGGAAGATGCTCGCATTCTTCCAACCTGGCTGAAGGCAACCGGACACGACCTGCCTCCCGGGCCGGCACGTCGACGCCCTTCGCCATCTGGCCACGATCGGCGTCTCCGGCGGAGTCGGCCTTGCCGGTGGTGACGGTGCCGGCGGAGTCGAAGATGTGGCCAGGGGTCCCTGAATCGGTCTACGCGGGCAGCACGACGTGGCGCAGCGTGACCGGGGGTCCCGCGCGACCCCCGGCTCGGCCGGATGCGGGGGGCGTGGGGTCCGAGTTCGGCGTCCGGCCGCCCGCGATAACACTGTTGTGGGAGCGTCGGTGGCCGGACGGGGGCTGCGGAACCCGGCCGTGGCCGCCGTGCGGGCCACCCGGACTGTCACCCGATCGGTGAAAAATTCACCGTGATGTAAATCACGAATCACCGCCGTGATTCGGGCGCGTAACAATCCAATATCACTCGTTTTCGCAGGATCCGTCACTCTTTTGCCCGATCAAGCACTCACTGTGCGGCACTGATCGCCGACGGTGGCGACCCTCGGGTGCCCGACACGGCGGTGCACCGTGCCCCGGAGTCCAACTACGGTCTCCCGCCATGGCCCCCGTCCCCTCGTGTCCGACTGAAGCCATCGCCCTGCGTACCAGCACCGTCGACCTGGCCGAGGCCGACGAATTCATCCGCCTGCACCACTCCGAGCACCCCGAAGCGGGACCCGTCGAGCACCGGTTGGCCGAGGTGCACGCCGAGGTCGCCGCGACCGGGACGTACCGCCACACGCCGGCCGAACTCGCGTTCGGCGCGCGTGTCGCGTGGCGCAACAGCGCGCGCTGCATCGGCCGGCTGTACTGGCGCAGCCTCAAGGTCCGCGACCTGCGGGACCTGCGCGACCCGAAGGAGGTCGCCGACGAATGCGTCGAACACCTCAAGATCGCGACGAACGGCGGGAAGGTGCGCCCGGTCATGACCGTGTTCGCCCCGGACGAGCCGGATCAGCCGGGGCCGCGCATCCGCAACGAGCAGCTCATCCGCTACGCCGGCTACCGGGGCCAGGACGGGGGTGTGCTCGGCGACCGCCGCAACGCCGAGCTCACCGACCACGTGATCGGACTCGGCTGGCGTCCACCGGCCGAGCGCGGGCCGTTCGACGTGCTGCCGCTCGTCGTGGAGTGCGAGGACGCCGACCCGGCGATGGTCGAGCTGCCGGGGGACGCCGTCCTGGAAGTGTCGATGAGCCACCCCGAGTTCGAGTGGCTCAAGGACCTGGGCCTGAAGTGGCACGCGGTGCCCGCGATCAGCAACATGCGGCTGCGCGTCGGCGGCGTCGACTACCCGGCCGCGCCGTTCAACGGCTGGTACATGGGCACCGAGATCGGGGCCCGCAACTTCGCCGACACCGACCGCTACGACCTGCTGCCCTACCTCGGCAGGCGGATGGGCCTGGACACGTCCAGGGTGCAGACCCTGTGGAAGG
This sequence comes from uncultured Saccharothrix sp., assembly GCA_965995405.1. GTDB lineage: Bacteria > Actinomycetota > Actinomycetes > Mycobacteriales > Pseudonocardiaceae > Actinosynnema. The sequence continues at coordinate 6,716 of CBHFOL010000260.1, read as the reverse complement.
ACAGCGTGCTGGTGGAGCTGAACCGGGCGGTGCTGCACTCGTTCGCCGAGGCGGGCGTCACCATCACCGACCACCACACCGAGTCGGACCGGTTCCTCACCCACCTCAAGAAGGAGGAGGAGGCCGGTCGGTCGTGCCCGGCCGACTGGACGTGGATCGTGCCGCCCATCTCGGGCGGGATCACGAGCGTGTTCCACCGGTACTACGACAAGCGCGAGCTGGTGCCGAACTTCTTCCCCGGCGACACGGAGGGCGTCTGTCCCGTCATCCACTGACCGGCGGGCACCGTCTGGCAGGCACCGACCGGCAGGCACTGGCAGTACGCCCGTCCGGTTAACGTCAACGGCGCGATGTGGTGTGGATCACCTTTGATCGACTACCGTGACTCTTCGTGAGAGTGGGCATTCCCGCGGAGTCGCGGCCCGCTGAGCGCCGCGTGGCCGGTCTACCGGAAACGGTGACCTCGCTGATCGGCGCAGGCCTTGCGGTCGACGTGCAGTCCGGGGCGGGCGTTCACGCCCACGCCTCGGACGCCGCCTACCGCTCGGCCGGCGCGGAGATCATCACCGACCACCCCGCCGGCCGCACCGAGGTCGTCATCTCCGTCCAGCCGCCGGACCTCGACCAGGCCCGGCGGCTGAGAGCGGGCGACATCACGGTCAGCTTTCTCCAACCGGCAACCGAACTCGACCTGGTCCGGGTGCTGGCCGAACGCGGCGTCACCGCGTTCAGCCTGGACCTGCTGCCCCGGGTGACCAGAGCCCAGAGCGCGGACGCGCTGTCCTCGCAGGCCCTGGTCTCCGGGTACCGGGCCGTGCTGGTCGCGGCCCAGCACCTGCCGCGCTTCCTGCCGATGTTCACCACCGCCGCCGGCACCGTGCCGCCCGCCAAGGTGCTCGTCCTGGGCGCGGGCGTCGCCGGCCTCCAGGCGATCGCCACCGCGCGCCGGCTGGGTGCCGTGGTGGAGGCGTACGACGTGCGCCGGGCCGCCGCCGAGGAGGTGCGCAGCCTGGGTGCGAGGTTCCTGGAGCTGAACCTGGAGTCCCAGGACGGTGTGTACGCGTCCGCGCAGTCGGAGGAGTTCCTGGAGCGCCAGCGGGAACTGATCGCCGAACGGGTGGCCGCGAGCGACGTGGTGATCTCCACCGCCGCCGTGCCCGGCCGCAAGGCGCCCGTCCTGGTGACCACCGACATGCTCAAGGGGATGCCGCCCGGTTCCGTGGTGGTGGACCTGGCGGCCGAGTCGGGCGGTAACGTCGTCGGCTCGGTGTCCGGTGAGGACGTGTGGGTCGGCGAAGTCCTCGTGCACGGCGTGCGGAACCTGCCGAGCAGCATGCCGGTGCACGCCAGCAGGCTGTACGCGAAGAACGTGGCCAACCTGCTCGGCCTGATGACGAAGGACGGCCTGGTCGTCCCCGACCTGGCCGACGAGGTGCTGTCCGGCGCGTGCCTCACCCACGCCGGCGAGGTCCGCCACGCGCCCACCAGGGAGCTGCTGTGATCGAGCTGCTGACGATCTTCGTGCTGGCCGTGTTCGTCGGCTTCGAGGTGGTCTCGAAGGTGTCGACCATCCTGCACACCCCGCTGATGTCCGGTGCCAACGCCATCCACGGCGTCATCCTGGTCGGCGCGATCCTGATCACCGGCCAGGCCGACGACGGCCTCACGCTGACCCTCGGCCTGCTGGCCGTGTTCCTGGCGACGGTGAACGTGGTGGGCGGCTTCGTGGTGACCGACCGGATGCTGGAGATGTTCAAGGGGCACAAGCGATGACCTGGGTCCAGCTCGCCTACCTGGCCGCCGCGCTGTGCTTCATCCTGGCGCTGAAGGGCCTGAGCACCCCGAGGTACGCCCGGGTGGGCAACCTGATCGGCGCGGGCGGCATGGCGCTGGCCGTGGTGACGGCGTTCGTCACGGTGGAGCACAACGCGCTGCTGATCCTGGTCGCCATGGTGATCGGCACGGCCGTGGGCATCCCGGCGGCGCGGCAGGTCAAGATGACCGCCATCCCGCAGATGGTGGCCCTGTTCAACGGGGTCGGCGGCGCGGCGGCGGCGCTGGTGGCGCTGACCGAGTTCGTGGCGGGCCGCCACTCCGGGATCGCGTTCGCCGTGGCGACCGTGCTGACGGTGCTGATCGGTGCGGTCAGCTTCTCCGGCAGCGTCGTGACCTTCCTGAAGCTCCAGGAGATCATGACGACCCGGCCGGTGCTGCTGCCGTCCGGCCAGTGGATCGGCATCGGCGTGGCGGGCCTGAGCGCCGTGCTGGCGGTGGCCACGCTGCTCACCGACTCCAGCCCGCTGCTGGTGCTGTTGGCGTTGGCGGGCTTGGCTCTGGGCGTGCTGTTCGTGCTGCCGGTGGGCGGCGCGGACGTGCCGATCGCGATCTCGCTGCTGAACGCCTTCACCGGCCTGGCGGTGGCCGCGTCGGGCTACGTGCTGGGCAACACGCTGCTGATCGTGGCGGGCACGCTGGTCGGCGCGTCCGGCACCATCCTGACCCGCCTGATGGCGCAGGCGATGGGTCGTCCGCTGACGAACATCCTGTTCGGGGCGTTCAAGGCGGTGCCGCCGGCGGCCGTGACCGGGGAGCAGCGCACGGTCCGTTCCGGCACGGTGGAGGACGTGGCGATCCTGTTGGGGTACGCGCACTCCGTGCTGGTCGTGCCCGGCTACGGCCTGGCCGTGGCGCAGGCGCAGCACGCGGCGCGCGAACTGGCGCAACTGCTGGAGTCGCGGGGTATCACGGTCGACTACGGCATCCACCCGGTGGCCGGCCGGATGCCGGGGCACATGAACGTGCTGCTGGCGGAAGCCGATGTGCCGTACGAGAACCTGAAGGAACTGGACGACGTGAACCCCGGCATCGGCAGTGTGGACGTGGTGCTGGTGGTGGGCGCGAACGACGTGGTGAACCCGGGCGCGCGCGACGAGCCGGCCAGCCCGATCTACGGGATGCCGATCTTCGACGTGGACCGCGCGAAGGCCGTGGTGTTCATGAAGCGCTCGATGCGCCCCGGTTTCGCGGGCGTCGACAACAGCCTGCTGTACAACCCGAAGACGACCCTGCTGTTCGGCGACGCGAAGGACTCGCTGACCAAACTCCTGGCCGCGGTGAAGCAGATCTGACGCTAGAGCTCGTAGCCCGGGACGGCCGGGCCGGTGAACGCGCCGAACCCTCCGTCCACACCGACCGCGCGCCACCAGTCGGCGAGTTCCACCGTGTCCAGATCCGGCACGTACACCGCTACCCCGGACTCCCGGATCACCCGCACCATCTGCCCGATCGCCCGGTGCGGCAACGATTCCCGCTGTTCGGCGAGCCGGCGCACCACGGACGGGGCGAGCAGCAGCGCGTCGGCGGCCTGTTCGTCCAACAGGGACAGCTCGGCCTGCCCGCCGTTGAAGCGGGCCAGTCCGACGGCGATCCCGTTGTCCCGCAACACCTGTGCGTTGTCGCCGCCCTCGGCGAGCATCGACCGGGTGTCCAGGAAGACCCGCAGCGCGGCGCTCGGCAGTCCCGTCTCGTCCAGGATCCGCTTGACGGTGCCGACCAGGTCCTCGTCCCGGGACTGCATCGGCGACAGCTCGAAGTGCAGGGCACCCGCCGACCACCCGGCCGCCGCCTCGGCGGCCTCGCGCAAGGCCCACTGGCCCAGCGCGAGCGACAAACCGTTGGACTCGGCCAGGTCCACGCACTCGTCGTGCCCCAGCTCGTCCCACCGCAGCCGCGCCACGAACCCGTTCGCCACACCGGACGCCAGGTCGGTCATCGGCAGGTACTCGACCTCCACCTCACCCTCGGCCAACGCGCCGGGCATCCGGGCCGCCCGCGCCAACCAGGCCCGCGACCGGCTGTCCTCGTACCGGTCATACGGCAACCACTGCCGCTTGCCGTTCGCCTTGGCCCGGTGCAGCGTCGCGTTGGCCGCCCGCAGCAGCTCCGCCACACCCCACTCACCCGACGGCCGGTCCACCACCCCGATGCTCGCGGACAGCGCCGCGCCACTGTCCATCGGCTCCGTGAGCGCCTCGTTGATGCGCTCCACCATGTCCAGCACCTTCGGCGTGCCGGGCGAGTTGTTCACGACGATCGCGAACTCGTCCCCGCCGATCCGCGCCACCAACGCGTCCTCCCGCGCCACGACGACCGTCAACCGCCGCCCGACCTCGCGCAGCAACCGGTCGCCGACCGCGTGCCCCAACCCGTTGTTCACCACCGAGAACGCGTCCAGATCCAGGTGGTAGAGCGTGATCCCGTGCTCGGACCGACGCCCGTGCATCGCCTCCAGCCGGCTGACGAAGTGCTGCCGGTTGGACAACCCGGTCAGCGAGTCGTGCAGCAGCTGGAAGTCCAGGTTCTTCTGCAACAGGTGCAGTTCGGTGACGTCCTCCGCCATCGTCACGTGGAACGCGGGTCTGCCGTCCGCGTCCCGCAGCAGCGACACCGCCAGGAGCACCCACACCGGCTCGCCGTCCGCGCGCACCAGCCTGCGCTGCTCGCGGAACCGGTCCACCCGGCCCGCGCCGGCCGCCCGGTACATGCCTGCCAGCGCGTCCGCGTCGGACGGGTGGAACAGCTCGACCAGGCGTCGCCCGGTCAGCTCCTCCCCGGTGACGCCGAGCATCTCGCCCAGCGCCTCGTTCGCCTCCACGCACCGGCCGTCCAGGTCGGTGATGGCGATGCCGAACGCCGAGGCGGTGAACACCTCGCGGAACCGTGCCTCGCTCACCCGCAACACCCGCTCCACCCGCTGTTTCGCCGTCATCAGCGCGCGCTTGATCTCCTCCTGCTGGTCGAACGCGTCCAGCCGCATGGCGGTGGCGAAGCCCGCGCTGACCACGCCGAGGATCGCAACGACCTTCTCCGCGAGCCGCGGCACGTCCCGCAGCTCGGGGGTGCACAGCAGCGCCCGGCCGAGCACGTCGACCGTGCGCTGGAGGGTGTCCTGGCCGGTGAAGTGGGCGCGCACCAACCGTTCGCCGACCGAGGCCACCGGTTCGGTGGTGAACGGGTCCGCCTGCACGGCGTCCGCGATGACGTCCACCAGTTCGAGCAGGAACAGCTCGATCTCGACCGGGGACAGCGGGACGTACGCGGTCGGGTACACGGCACGCATCCACTGGCGCGCCAGATCCTGCCGCCGGGATCTAACCGGCGGCGACACGGGGTGTGCTCACTTCTCGCGGCTCGCTCCGGTCTTGTGGCCGACGCCGGCGAAGATCCCCGCGTGTCCCGGGTCGCCGTCCTCGACGGCGCCCTCCTCCGGCCGCCACAGCGGCAGCGGCACCACGCCCGGCGCCACGATGTCGAAGCCCGCGAACAGATCCGTGATCTCCGCGTGCGTGCGCGGGAACATCGGATTCATGCTCTTCTTCATCACCTCGACGATCCCGGCCATCTCCGCGGGCTGCAAGTCGGAGGTGAACTGGGACAGCGCCAGCCCGCTGCCCGGCACGACCGCGTCCCGGTAGGCCGCGACCACCCCGGCCGGGTCCTTCTCCGGCGGCACGAAGTGGAACACGCCCACGGTGAGCACGCCGACCGGCTCGGCGAAGTCCAGCAGACCGGTGGCGCGGGCGGACGACAGCACCGCGTCCGGGTCGGTCATGTCCTCCTGGAGGATGGTGGCCAGGTCGTCGTGCTCCAGCATCATCCGGCTGTGCGCGACCGCGACGTCCTCGAAGTCGACGTACACCACCCGCGACTCGGGTGCGGCCCGGCGGGCGATCTCGTGCACGTTGCCCACGGTCGGGATGCCGGAGCCCAGGTCCAGGAACTGGCGGACGCCCCGCTCGATCAGGTGCAGCACGGCGCGCCGCAGGAACGCCCGGTTGAGCCGGGCGATGGTGCGGGCGTTCGGCTGCGCCTTGAGGAACTTCTCCGCGAGTGCCCGGTCGGCGGCGAAGTTGTGTCCCCCGCCGAGCAGGTAGTCGTACAGTCGGGCGGCGCTGGGCAGCCCGGTGTCGACGCTGTCCGGAACCCAGCCAGAGCGTTCCGTCACCGCGCACCTCGTATTCCACTCGGGAGGGACCGGGATCACCCTCCGCGCGCAGAGGGTACTGAGCAGGTCACGCGATCGGGAGTACCCGGCCCGGCTTGTCCCCGATCGGCGTATCGCGCCGGGTGCCGTCCCGCCATCCGGACACCGCTGCCGGATTCCGCTGAGCCAGTACCATTTGCGCATGTCAGACGAGGCACGCACGCTCACCGACGTCGTCACCAGACTGCGCCGCGCCCTGCGCACCAGCATCCGGTCGGAATGGCCGTGGGACTCGCTGCCGATGGCCCAGGTCGAGCTGCTCCAGACACTGGCCGAGCGGCCTCCGATGCGGGTCGGCGACCTGGCGGCGGAGCTGCGGCTCGCGCCGAACACGGTGAGCGGGCTGGTGGGTCAGCTCATCGAGTCCGGGTTGGTGGCCCGGGGCGGGGACCCGTCGGACCGGCGCGTGGCGCGGCTGTCCGTGACGCCGCAGGGGCACGAGCAGCTCGCGGTCTGGCAGGCGGCGCACGAGAAGCGCATCGGCTCGGCGCTGGACCGGCTGGAGCCGGGGGAGCGGGCCGACGTGGTGCGCGCGCTGTCCGCCCTGGACCACCTGGTAGACCACCTGCGTGCCAGCTGACCCCACCGCCGACGGTGACGTTACCCGTCTTGGAGATCAGCTCGCCCTTGATCGAGAGCAGGTCGCCGGTGATCGAGACGCTCACATCCTTCT
>CBHFOL010000259.1:0-11465 GCA_965995405.1 uncultured Saccharothrix sp. | reverse complement strand
CTCGAGATCCACCTGCGCCAAGGCGTCCCCGCCGAGGTCGGCTCCGTGCTCGCCCTGCGCGAGCACGACTGGCTGTTCCCCACCTACCGCGACTCGGTCGCGCTGGTCACCCGGGGCGTCGACCCCGCCGGGACGCTGACCCTGCTCCAGGGCGGCTGGCACCTCGGCTACGACCCCCACGAGCACCGCGTCGGCCCGCAGTGCACCCCGCTGGCCACCAACACGCTGCACGCCGTCGGGTTCGCCCACGCCGCCCGGCTCAAGGGCGAGGACACCGCCGCGCTGGTCATGCTCGGCGACGGCGCGACGTCCGAAGGCGACACCCACGAGGCGCTCAACTTCGCCGGCGTGTGGAAGGCACCGGTCGTGTTCCTGGTGCAGAACAACGGGTACGCCATCAGCGTCCCACTGTCCAAGCAGAACGCCGCGCCCACGTTGGCGCACAAGGGAGTCGGCTACGGCGTGCCGTCCGTGCTGGTCGACGGCAACGACGTCGCCGCCGTGTACGCGGTGGTGCGCGAGGCGCTGGAGTCCGGCGGCCCGACGCTGATCGAGGCGATCACCTACCGCATCGAGGCGCACACCAACGCCGACGACGCCACCCGCTACCGCACCTCCGACGAGGTCGCCGCGTGGCTCGACCGCGACCCCGTCGACCGCATCGAGGCGTACCTGACGGCCCGGGGCCTGCTGGACAACGCGCGCCGCGCCGCCGTCGCCGCCGAAGCCGAGGAGTTCGCCGCGTCCGTGCGGGCGGTGATGAACACCGACCACGAGTACGACCCGGCGTCGCTGTTCGAGCACGTCTACGCCAAGCCCACCGCGCAGCTCCGCGAGCAGGCCGCGTTCCTCGCGGAGGAGTCGGCATGACGGTGTCCATGGCGGGCGCGCTGAACCAGGCGCTGTCCGACGCGCTGGAAGCCGACCCGAGCGTGCTGGTGTTCGGCGAGGACATCGGGCCGCTGGGCGGCGTGTTCCGGGTGACCGACGGGCTGGCCGCCCGGTTCGGCGACCAGCGGGTGTTCGACACGCCGCTGGCCGAGTCCGGCATCGTGGGCACCGCGATCGGGATGGCGATGAACGGGCTGCGGCCCGTGGTGGAGATGCAGTTCGACGCGTTCGCCTACCCGGCGTTCGAGCAGATCACCAGCCACCTCGCGAAGCTGCGCAACCGGACCAGGGGACAGGTGTCGCTCCCGGTCGTGATCCGCATCCCGTACGGCGGCGGCATCGGCGGCGTGGAGCACCACTGCGACTCGTCCGAGGCGTACTACACGCACACGCCGGGGCTGACCGTCGTCACGCCCGGCACGCCCGACGACGCCTACCGGCTGCTGCGGGACTCCATCGCGTCACCCGACCCGGTGATCTTCCTGGAGCCCAAGCGGCGCTACTGGGCGAAGGGGGAGCTGTCGGATGTCGTCGTGCCGATGGACCGGGCGCTGGTGCGGCGGCCCGGTTCGGACGTCACGCTGATCGCCTACGGGCCGATGGTGGCGACCGCGCTGGAGACCGCCGACGCGGCCGTGGAGGAGGGCTGGGACGTCGAGGTGGTGGACCTGCGGTCGCTGTCGCCGTTCGACGACGAGACGGTGTGCGCGTCCGTGCGCAAGACCGGGCGGGCCGTGGTGGTGCACGAGGCGTCCGGGTTCGGCGGGTACGGGGCGGAGGTCGTGGCGCGGGTGACCGAGCGCTGCTTCCACCACCTGCACGCGCCCGTGCTGCGGGTGACCGGGTTCGACATCCCCTACCCGCCGCCGAAGCTGGAGGAGCACCACCTGCCGAGCGTGGACCGGATCCTGGACGCCGTCGCGCGGCTCCAGTGGGACGACGAGGTCGTGGGGAGCTACGGTGCCTGACTTCCGGCTGCCCGACCTGGGTGAGGGGCTGACCGAGGGCGAGATCGTCACCTGGCTGGTGGCGGTGGGCGATCACGTGACCATCGACCAGCCCGTGGTGGAGGTCGAGACGGCGAAGGCCGTGGTCGAGGTGCCGTGCCCGTTCGAGGGCGTGGTGCGGGCCCGGTTCGGGGAGACGGGGGAGAAGCTGGCCGTCGGTTCCGTGCTGCTGTCCGTGGGGGCGGAGGAACCGGCCGCCGAGTCGTCGGGCAACGTCCTGATCGGCTACGGCACCTCCGACACCCCACGCCGCCGACGTGGCACCCGCCGTGCCCGCCCGGCCATCCCCACACAGACCGCCGCTTCGCCGGTCGCCCCGGCCAGTGCTTCGGCCGTCGCCACGGGGAACGCCCCGGCGGTGATCTCGCCGATCGTGCGGCTCCTGGCCCGGGAACACGGCCTGGCGCTGGACGGCATCACCGGGACCGGACCCGGCGGCGTGATCCGACGTGCCGACGTGGAGCGGGAGCTCAGCCGGGAGGTCGTCCCGCAGGAGTCGAAACCCGGTACCGGCAGGCGGATCCCGTTGCGCGGCCTGCGGGGCGTGGTCGCGGAGAAGCTGGCGACGTCCCGGCGGGAGATCCCCGAGGCGACCGTGTGGGTGGACGTCGACGCCACCGACTTCCTGGCCGCGCGGGCCGCCATGCCGACCGTGTCGCTGCTGGCCCTGCTGGCCCGGTTCACCGTGCTGGGCCTGAAGAAGTTCCCGGAACTGAACTCCCGGGTCGAGGGCGACGAGATCGTGGTGCTCGACGAGATCCACCTGGGTTTCGCCGCACAGACCGATCGCGGCCTGATGGTGCCGGTGGTGCGGGACGCGCACCGCCTCACCACGTCCGGCCTGGCCACGGCGGTGACCGAACTCGCCACGAACGCCCGCGAGGGGAAGATCGCCCCGGCGTCCCTGACCGGCGGCACCTTCACGGTCAACAACTACGGCGTCTTCGGCGTGGACGGCTCGGCCGCGATCATCAACCACCCGGAGGCGGCGATCCTGGGCATCGGCCGCATCATCGACCGCCCGTGGGTGGTCGACGGGCAGCTGACGGTCCGCAAGGTCACCCAGCTCACCCTGGCGTTCGACCACCGGGTGTGCGACGGCGGCACGGCGGGCGGGTTCCTGCGGTTCGTCGCGGACTGCGTGGAATCCCCGATCACCGCGCTCGCCGACCTGTGACACCCACGCAGCCACGCCGTGCCCGGTCACGGCGTGGCTGCGTTAATCGGCTGAACCCCCGCACCCGTTCCTCGTAGATTGGCGGACGTGACCAGACCGTCCTACCCGATCCGCACCGAACGCCTGCTCCTGCGCCCTTTCACCGCTGACGACCACGCGGCGATGCACTCGTGGATGTCCCGCCCGGACGTCGTCCGCCACCTGTACGGCGAGGCCAGGACGCCCGAGGAGACCACGGAAACCCTGGCCCGGAAGGCAGCGGTGACGTGGCCCGGGAAGGAGGGCGAAAACCTGGCGCTGGCCGTGGAACGCGACGGCGAGGTCATCGGCGAAGCCGTCCTCAAGTGGCTCAGCGAGGAACACCGCCAAGGCGAGATCGGCTACATCCTCCACCCCGACCACCACGGCCACGGGTATGCCACCGAAGCGTCCCGGGCAATGCTGGACCTCGGCTTCGACTACTTGGGCCTGCACCGGATCGTGGCGAACTGCGACGCGTTCAACGAACCGTCGTGGCGGGTGATGGAACGCCTCGGAATGCGCCGCGAAGCCCACTTCCGCCACAACGAGATCTTCAAGGGCGACTGGGGCGAGGAACTGATCTACGCCATCCTGGAAGACGAATGGCGCGCTAACCGGTGGTCCGCTTCATCAACTGCTGCTTCGCCGCCTTGAGCTCGTCGGCGTGAGGCGTGGGTTGACGACCTCCAGCTGCGGATCTGGTCGAACTGGAGATCGTAGACGTGCCCGTCGTCGACCTCGGCCAACTGCGCCATGCGATTGCCTCCTCGGTGTCGTGGTCGACTAGACGAGTCCGCAGCCAACACCCGGCCCGGATGCCCCGGGCAGTCTTCGGCGTACTTCAGCCGATCGGTGCAACCCGCGACGTGGCGGTCGGGCGCATCATCGACGGGTGCCCGAGTTCCAGGTCGACAACGGCGACTACGAGCGGTGGTCGGCCGGAAACCAGGACCAGTACGTGGTCGACGCCCAGCGGAGTCTCAACCCGAGCACACCGACGCGCGGCTCGACGTGGATGGGGGAGTACATCAAGATCGGCGGCGCGCGGCAGGAGCCGGAGCGTGCCTACCCGGACGTCCGCCCCTGTGGGACCTGCCTGTGAACCACGTCTGGTACGTCAGCTACGGGTCCAACATGTACGCCGACCGCTTCGCCCACTACCTGGCCGGCGGCACCCCGCAAGGCGCCAACCGCGAATACCCCGGCTGCCGCGACCACAGCCCACCCAAAGCCGTCGAACCGCTGGAGGTCCCCGGCGGCATCTACTTCGCCACCGAGTCACCGGTCTGGGGCGGCGGCCGGGCGTTCTTCGACGCCGACCTGCCCCGCACGGCGGCGATGCGGAGGTACCTGATCACCGGAGCGCAGTTCTCCGACGTCGCCGCGCAGGAGATGTACCGCGAACCCGGCACCGATCTCGACTTCACCGACGTGCTCGCCGACGGACGGCACCAGATCGGCCCCGGCCGCTACGAGACCTTGTTGCACATAGGGAATTTCGACGGCTTCCCCGCACTCACCTTCACCGCCCCCTGGCCCGCCGCCGAAGTCGAGCACACCTCGCCATCGGCCCCCTACCTCAAGATGCTCCGCGACGGCCTGCGCGAAGCCCACGACTGGGACCGCACCCGGGCCGCCCGCTACCTCGCCGGCTGCACGGACTTCTGGACACCACAGGAAATCGAACGCCTCTAATCCCGGTCCAGAACCGGCACCAGGTTGCCGTCCCCGTCCGCCACGCAACTCGCCTCACGTTCCGAGGTGCCCAGGAACTCCGTCAGACACCGCCCGAACTGCTCGTGGCCACGGGCGTTGGGGTGAAAGGACTCCTGCAACGCGTGCCGCGCCCGCGCCTCGTCGCGCAGACCGTCGAAGTCCACGGTCAGCCGGGTGAACCACTCGCGGTCCTGGTTGCCCCCGCCCGCGCACGCCTCGTGCTTCTCGCCCGCCTTCCGCAGGTCCAGGAACCGCGCCCCGACCGCCGACGCCGCCCGCCGCAACCCCTCGGACAGCTCGCCCACGGCCTCGTCCCGCACCCACCGCAGATCACCCGTCCGCAACGGACAGCCCGCCAGGTTCTGGAGGTCGAACGGCAGGTCCGGCCCGACCGGCGCGGCGTAGGACTGGAGGACGATGGTGTACGCGCGGGGCGTGTAGCCCTCGTTGCCGAGTACCTGGCGGACGTCCCGCAGCGCCTGCTCCACCTTGGGCACCATGCGGTCCACGCGTTCGCGCCACTCGTCTTTCAGGCCCTGCGAGCAGTCCGCGCGCCTGAACCAGTTCTCCAGGCACGTTTTCAACACGTCGGCGAACCGGGGATCGTCGTTCGCCCCCACGGCCACCACGATCGTCGTCACCCGGTACTCGCGCGCGATCTTCGCCAGCTGCCGCGCCTGCGAGCCCTCGTTGTTGGACGTCCGGTCGGTCAGCCCGACCAGGTCCGCGCTCGCGCCCGAGCACGCCAGGTTGAACACCCGGTCGATTCCCGCGACCTTGGCCTGCCGGATCGACGCCTGCTCCGACCGGTGGCACCAGTTGTCGTTCTCACCGTCGGTGCCGGGTTCGTAACTGCCCGCGCCCTCGCCGGACATCGTGCTGTCACCCATCGCGACCATCGCCGTAGGCGCGTCCCGCGCGGGACCGAGCGGCCCGCGAAACCGGGTGTCCGCAACGAAAAGCAGCACCGCCAGCAACGGCAGCACCATGACGAGGGCGACGACACGACGGGACATCGCCGCCTATCCTACGGAAACCCGTCCGCCGGACAGCACCACCGTGCGGTCGGCCGCCCGGTGCACCTCCTCGTGGTGCGTGGCGATCAGCACGGCCGAGCCCTCGTCCGCCGCGCGCCGCAGCACCCGCACCGCCGTGGGCGCGCTCACCTGGTCCAGGTGCGCGGTCGGCTCGTCGGCCAGCAGCACCTTCGGCGACGCGATCACCGCACGCGCCAGCGCGGCCCGCTGCTGCTGCCCGAACGACACCTCCGCCGGGTACCGGTCGGCCAGCCCGCCGATGCCCAGCTCCTCCAGCAGCTCCGCGACCCGGCTCACGTCCACCGGCCCGGACGCGGCCAGGCGCAGCGGCAGGGCCACGTTCTCGGCCAGGGTCAGCTCACCGGCCAACCCCAGCGCCTGCGGCAGCAGCGCGCACACCTGCCACTTCGGCGGTGTGGTCATCACCTCGCCGCACAGCTCCACCGTGCCGCCGTCCGCCAGGTCGAACCCGGACAGCACGGTCAGCAGGGCGCTCTTGCCCGACCCGGACGGCCCGGACAGCGTCACCAGTTCGCCCGCCGCGACCTCCAGATCCACCCCGTTGAGCACGTGCACCGGCCCGGAGGCGTGCTCGAACGACCTCCGCACACCCACCGCTCGCAACGCGCTCACGCCGCCAACACCCCGTTCCGCAGGTCGAATCTGGTGTCCGCCAAGGCGATCAGGCGGGGGTCGTGGGACGCGACGACCACCGGCACGCCGCTCTTCGCGAGGTCGGCCAGCGTCTCCAGCACCAGGTCCGCCGACGCCGTGTCCAGCTGCGACGTCGGCTCGTCGGCCAGCACCACGGACGCGCCGCGCGCCAACGCGCACCCGAACGCCAGCCGCTGCTGCTGCCCGCCGGACAGCGCCGACACCTGCCACGCCGCCGTGTCCGGCAGCCCGAGCCGCGCCAGCAGCCCGTCCACCTCGACGGACCGGCCGGCCGCCTGCGCCGCCGCCCGCAGGTTGTCACCCACGGTCAGGTGCCCGATCAGGTTCTCGCCCGGGTTCTGGAACACCAGCGCGATCTCGGTGCGCCGCAACGCCCGCCGCGCCTTGGACGACAGCCGGGCCGTGCCCGAGCCGCGCAGCTCCACGCCGCCCGACGTCGGCCGCTCCACCAGGCTCAGCACCCGCAGCAGCGTCGACTTGCCCGACCCGGACGGCCCGGCCAGCACGGTGATCCCGTGCGCCGGCACGTCCAGCGACACGTCGGTCACCGCCGTCACCGACCCGGCCGGCGTCCGGTACTCGACGCCCACCCCGCTCAGCCGCATCACGTGCCCGGCCACCGCCGTCCCCTCCTCGTCGAACCGCCCGTCAGCCACGGATCAGCTCCCCGATCCGCGCCGAACGCACCGCGCGCACCGCGATCCACGCCGCCACCAGCACCACCAACGCGCTGCCCACGACCGTCGCGCCCAGCAGCGGCACCAGGTTCGGCAGCTCCGGCCCCGGACTCAGCCGGGGCGCGGGGTCCAGCCTCGGCACGGCCAGCCCGCTGCCGAACGAACTCGCCGCCAGCCCGATCCCGACCGCGGCCACCGCGACCGCGCCCAGCTCCAGCAGGTGGCTGGACAGCAGTGCCGCCGGGCGCAGCCCCATCCGGGTGCTGAACGCGCCGGACACCGCGTTCTGCCGCCGCCGCACCTCGATCGCCAGCAGCAGCGCGATCGCCGCGACCACCGCCAGCACCGCGCCGATGGCGGTGACGAACGCGAACGTCCACTGGATCGTCAGGAACGGCAGGCCGTCGATCGCCTTCGTCCGCTCCAGGACGTTGCGGTAGGAGATCCCGTTGTCGGACAACGCCGTCGTCAGCTCGGCCAGCGGTTTCGCGGACCACACCTGCCAGGAGCCCACGTCGGCGGGGTCCTGCACCAGGTCGATCGGGACGACCCACCCGGACGTGCCGACCTTGGCGAACGACGGCAGGCGCCGGTCCGGGGTGATGTTCGGCAGGCCGGGCACCCGGATGTCGGCGGGCGCGTTGCCGATCCGCAGCGGAGCGGTGAGCAGCGTCGGGTCGGTGCCGTCCGGGTAGGCCCCGTCGGCGTACGTCTTCGGGTCCACCACCAGCCCGACCCGCTCGTTCGACTCGCTGACACCCACGATGGTGGAGTTGCCGCGCAGCTCGGCGGGCAGTTCGGTGCCCGCCGGCACCTGGGCGACGCTCTCCGCCCCGGTGTACCGGCCGGATTTGACGTCCAGCGCGGTCTTCTGCGAGCCCGCGATGCTCGACCCGACCATGATCGTGCCGATCGCCAGCACACCGACCAGCAGCACACCGGTCACCGGACCGGCCGCCGCCGCGAGCCTGCGGACGGCGAGCTGCGCGGCCGGCCTGGACCAGAGGGACGCGCGGTGGGACGCCCGGAGCGCCCACTTCGCCAACCGGGCGGTGAGCAGCGCCGTGGTGAGCACGACCAGCAGCGGGAACGCCAGCGCGGCGGCGTCGATCCGGGGCAGCCCGCCGACCTGGAGCGGTGTCGACAGGCCGCTGTTCTGCACCCGGTTCCACGCCCACACGGCGAGCGCGCCGGTGGCCAGTTCCCACGGCACCGCCGCGAGGATCCGGCGGACCGTGGTGCCGCGGACCGCGACCTGGAACATGCGGTGCGCACGGACGGCGGCGGTGGCCCACGTGACGGCGATGCCGAGCAGGATGATCACCAGCACGGCGGCGGACGCGAGACCCCACGTGCCGGGTGGCAGCGCGGACGACGGCGCGTAGAAGGGCAGCAGCAGGCGGGCCACGCCGAGCCCGAGCACCCCGCCGACGAGCAGCGGGAACCCGAGTTCGAGCAGCGCGCGACCGCCCAGCGCGGCCGGGCCGGAGCCGCGCACCCACAGCAGCCGCAGCTCGTTCTGGCGGCGTTGCGCCCACTGCACGGTCACCGTGGCCACGCCCGCGAGCCCGATCAGCAGGCTGATCAGGGTCAGCGGCAGGATCGCGGACCGGACGTTGAGGGCGGTCTCGTGGGCGTTGCGGACCGGCAGCGTCAGCGGGGAGATGACCCGGTAGCCGTCCTTTTTGAATGGTTCAAGCAGTGCTTCGCCCTTGGTCAGCAGCGCCTCGGCCTCGTCCACGGTCTCCGGGACGGAGGACGGGAAGCGCACGGACACCTCGACGGCGCGGGTCAGCTGGGGCGGCAGCGCCTCGAACGACTCGGCGCTCGGCATCCACACCACGGCGGACATGGCCTCGTCCGGGCCCTTGAGCATCCGGTTGGGGATGCTCCAGTGCCGCTCGGAGCACCACCACGGGTCGAGCGGGTCGCGCACGTCCTCGTAGACGGCGGTGACCGGCGGCAGCAGCCCGTCCAGGCCGCGCCTGCCGAGTTGCAGATCGGTGGTGTCGGCGATGCTCTTGGGCACCCACAGGCCGTCTTTCGAGCCGCCCTGGAGCACCTTGAGGTGGTCCATCGCGCCGGGCCGGTGGCCGAACTTGGCGTAGGTCTGGTTGCCGCCGAAGTCGACGCGGGCCATGCCGGTGTAGGTGGCGGGCAGGGTCGGCCAGTCGCCGGCGGCGGTCCGGACCTGGTTCAGCCACGGCGTGACCTGCTCGCCGGGGAGCTTGGTCTCCAGCGACGAGTGCAGCGACTCCGTGCACAGCCGGTCCTCGGCGTAGTCGACGGCGGCGCTGCTCGACGCGGCGGAGTGCATCACGGCGGCGGCCACGACGAAGCTCAGCAGGAGCGCGGTGACCAGGCTGACCAGCAGGGTCAGCGGGCTCGACAGCGCGGCGCGCGGCGCGGCTCTCCACGGAATCTGCACCCTGGGAACGGTAACCGGGAGAAGGTGATCAACGGTCTCTTTTCCCTACTTTCGTAGGGGGGAACCGCCTGTCGACGCAGAGTAGCGGCATGATCACGCGGTTTCGTCGGACGCGGCGGGGTGCGCGCGGGATGTGCGCCGGGTAACCGGACGAGCCTTGACAGTGGCGACGTGGTCTAGTCCAATTTTCACCACCACTTGGAGGCCGCCCACCGCTGAGGAGGAATGAGGATGTCCCGCAAAGTCCTGTTGGCGCGGGTGGCGGCGGTGGGAGCACTGGTCGCCGCCGCGGTGGCGGTCGGCTTCACGCCGGCCTACGCCGCGCCCGCCACGGCCACGTTCGCCAAGGTGCAGTCCTGGGATTCGGGCTACACCGGCCAGTTCTCGATCAAGAACGACACCGGTACCGCCATCGTCGGTTGGAAGGTCGAGTTCGACCTGGCCGCGGGCACGACGCCCGGCGCGTACTGGGACGCGCTGCTGACCAGCAGCGGCAACCACCACACGTTCGTCAACCGCAACTACAACGGCAACGTGGCTCCCGGCGCGTCGGTGACGTTCGGCTTCAACGCCTCGGGCACCGGTGTCCCGGCGAACTGCAAGCTCAACGGCGCTCCCTGCACCCCCATGCCGACGCTCACCACGACGTCGACGTCGACCACGACGCCCACTCCGCCCACCGACCTGCCGAAGCGCGTGCTCGTCGGCTACCTGCACGCCAGCTTCGCCAACGGCTCCGGCTACACGCGGATGAAGGACGTCTCGCCGGACTGGGACATCATCAACCTGTCCTTCGCCGAGCCGACCTCGGAGACGTCCGGTGACCTGCGCTTCCAGCAGTGCCCGGTGGCCGAGTGCCCGAACGTCGAGCCCGAGGCGGAGTTCGTCGCCGCGATCAAGGAGAAGCAGGCCCAGGGCAAGAAGGTGCTGATCTCCATCGGCGGCCAGAACGGCCAGGTGCAGCTGTCCACCACGACCGCCCGCGACGCGTTCGTCCGCAGCGTCTCGGCGATCATCGACCGGTACGGCCTGGACGGTCTCGACGTCGACTTCGAGGGCCACTCGCTGTCCCTGAGCGCGAGCGACACGGACTTCCGCAACCCGACGTCGCCGGTCATCGTCAACCTGATCTCCGCCCTGAAGTCCCTGAAGGCGAAGTACGGCGCCAAGTTCGTCCTGACGATGGCCCCGGAGACGTTCTTCGTCCAGTTGGGCTACCAGTTCTACGGCGGCGGCAGCGGCCAGGACCCGAGGGCGGGCGCGTACCTCCCGGTCATCCACGCCCTGCGCGACGACCTGACCCTGTTGCACGTCCAGCACTACAACTCCGGCCCCATCATGGGCCTGGACAACCAGTACCACTTCATGGGCGGCGCGGACTTCCACGTGGCGATGGCGGACATGGTGCTCGCGGGCTTCCCGGTACGCGGCGACGCCACCAAGTTCTTCCCGGCACTGCGTCAGGACCAGGTCGCGATCGGCCTACCCGCAAGCGTCAACGCCGGCAACGGCTTCACGTCGGTGGCCGACACCCACAAGGCCCTCGACTGCCTCATGAAGGGCACGAACTGCGGCCCGTACAAGCCCAAGTCGACCTACCCGAACCTGCGCGGCCTCATGACCTGGTCGATCAACTGGGACAAGTACAACAACTTCGAATTCTCCAAGTCCCACCGCGCCTACCTGCCCCGCTGAGCACAACCGCCGGCGCGCGCGGCCACCACCACCCGGCCGCGCGCGCCGGCGGGCCGCCCCGGCGGGGGACCGCCCCCCCCCCGAACACCCGGGCTGGCCGGCCCGTGCCGACGCGGAGGACGATCCGGCGTAATACGCCGC
>CBHFOL010000258.1:0-11549 GCA_965995405.1 uncultured Saccharothrix sp. | reverse complement strand
CGCCGTGGAGGCCGCCTGGCCGGGCTCGCACACCCGCGTCGGCCCCGCCCGGCCACCGCTGCCCGCGCCCGGCGAGGGGCAGCGGCGGCTGGTGGTCGGCGGGGAACTGCGGCTGGCCCGACCCGAGGCGCTGCCCTTGCGCAGCGCGTTCGACGCCGACCCGATCCGGGCGTTGATCGGGGCGCCGGTCGGGCTCGGCCGCGACGAGTACGCCTGCGTGCAGGTCCTGGCCCGCCCGGTCACCGGCCGCCGCGTCCAGCGCGCCCGTCGCGCCGCCCGGCGGGTGCACACCGGCAGCACGACCCGGCTGGTCGGTCGACTGATGGACGCGGTCACCCCCGGCGTGAACAGCGGGCGATCACCACGGTCCACGACGACGGGGGCGTTGCACAGCGACCCGCAGACCTCGCTGGAGTACGCCGCGCAGAACCGCGCCATCGTCGGCAAACAGCGCGGATCGCAGTTCGAGACCGTCATCCGCTACGCCGTGGCGACCCTCCTGCCCGCCAGTGCCGACGCGGGCGAGGTCCGCACGGCCCGCGATGTCGCCCGCGGCCGGGCCCACGCCCTCGCAGCCAGTTTCGCCTCCTACACCGAGCACAACCACTACACCCGACACCGCATCCGCCACCCCGGCCGGGTGATCGACGCCCGCCGCCTCGGACACGGCGACCTGCTGTCGGTGCCCGAACTGGCCGCCATCGCCCACCTCCCGACCGACCAGTCCATCCCCGGCATCCAGCGCGCCGGAGCCCGCGCGGTCGCGCCCCCGCCCGGTATCGCCACGCCGGGACCGCAGGCCAAGCCGATCGGGGTCACCGACACCGGCCACGAGCGCCCCGTCGCGCTGCGCGTCCCGGACGCGCGACACCACCTGCACGTGATCGGCGCGACCGGCTCCGGCAAGTCCACCCTGCTGGGCAACATGATCCTGGCCGACGCCGACGCCGGCCGCGGGATCGTCCTGATCGACCCCAAGGGCGACCTGGTCACCGACGTCCTGTCCCGGCTGCCACGTTCGGCCGCCGACCGTGTGGTGATCTTCGACGCCGACAGCAGAGCCCGCCCGCCCTGCCTCAACCCCTTGGACGGCGGAGAGACCGACCTGACCGTGGACAACCTCGTCTCGGTGTTCCGCCGGGTCTACTCGGCCTTCTGGGGCCCGCGCACCGACGACGTCATGCGCGCCGCCTGCCTCACCCTGCGCACCCAGGAAGGCGTCGCCACCCTCGCCGACCTGCCCAAGCTGCTGGCCGACGAGGCGTTCCGCAGCCGGGTCACCGCCGGGGTCACCGACCCCGTGCTGCGCGGTTTCTGGTCCTGGTACGAGGAGCTGACAGACTCGTCCCGCTCCCAGGTCGTCAGCCCGCTGATGAACAAGCTGCGCGCGTTCCTGTTGCGCCCGTTCGTGCGTGACGCCATCGCGGGCGGTCACTCCACTGTGGACATGAGCCGGGTACTCGACGGCGGGATCTGTCTGGTCCGCATTCCCAAGGGCTCGCTGGGCGAGGAGACCACGCGGCTGGTCGGGTCGCTGGTCGTCGCACGCACCTGGCAGGCGACGACCCGGCGTGCCCGCACACCACAACGCCGGCGTCGGGACGCGAGCCTGGTGATCGACGAGTGCCACAACTTCCTCAACCTCCCCTACCCGATCGAGGACATGCTCGCCGAGGCCCGCGGTTTCCGGGTCGCGATGACCCTGGCCCACCAGCACCTCGGCCAGCTTCCCCGTGAGTTGCGGGAGGGCATGTCCACCAACGCCCGCAGCAAGATCTTCTTCAACGCCTCGCCGGAGGACTCCCGCGAGCTGTCCCGCCACACCGCACCACGCCTGTCCGACCACGACCTCGCCCACCTCGGCGTCTACCACGCCGCCGCCCGGCTCGTACTCAACGGCGAGGAGACACAGCCCTTCACCATGCTCACCCGACCGCTGCCACCGGCCGTCCCCGGCCGGGCCCGGGAAATCCGCGGCGTCGCCCGCCGCGCAACGCGGACCCGCGCGACCGAGGCCGCCACCGACGCCACCCGGACACCCGGCGCACGGCCGGCACGAACACCGTCGGGCGCCGCCCGCGCCGCCCGACGCAGCGAGCCGGTGGCGCGCCCACGCAGCGCCGACCCACGCCGCAACGGCTGACCCGCCCGCCCATCCCCTTTCACGCCCATCGCCCCGGCCTGCCCAGGGCCACTTCGTCCTGCCATTCGGAGATTCCACGCATGATCACCAACCCGACCCGCCAACGCTCGCTGCGCGGTCACAAGCCGACCCGTCCGAACCCGCGTGCCGCCAACACCGCCGAGCACCAGGCCGTCCTGGCGTGGCGACTGACCCCGCGCGACAAATGGATCACCCGGATGCTGTGGGAGCACCGGGTGCTCACCGCCCACCAGATCACCGCCCTGGCGTTCCCGAGCTTCCGGTCCGGCCGGATGCGTTTGCGGGAGCTCTACACCTGGGGTGTCGTCGACCGGTTCCAGCCGTTCGTCACCGTCGGCACCGCCCCGATGCACTACGTGCTGGCACCGGCGGGGGCCGCCGTGCTCGCCGCCGAGGACGGCCTGGACATCAAGGAGATGGGCTACCGACACGACCGGGTCTTCGGCGTCGCCCACAGTCTGCGGCTGGCCCACACCGTCGGGATCAACGAGTGGTTCACCGCCCTGGTCGACCGCGCCCGCCACCCACAGCCGGGCGAGCGGGTGGCGTTGGCGGCGTGGTGGTCCGAACTGCGCTGTGGCCGCCACTTCGGCGACCTGATCAAGCCCGACGGCTACGGCCGCTGGCACCACGTCGACCGCCACGTCGACCGCCACATCGAGTGGTTCCTCGAATACGACTTCGGCACCGAGGTCCTGGCCAAGCTCGCCGGGAAACTGGCCGGCTACGCGGCCCTCGCGCAGGCCACCGGTATCACGACGCCGCTGCTGGTGTGGCTGCCGACCTCGCGGCGCGAGGCCACCGCCCGGCGGCTGCTGGCGCGGGCCTGGCGCGAACTGGACGACCCGCGCTCGGTCCCGGTCGCCACCGCGGCGGCCGAACTGCTCAACCCCGAGGCCGCCCACCCCAGTCCGGCGGACAAGGTCTGGCTGCCGCTGGACGCGGCTGCCGATCGGTTCCGGAGGCGGGCGCTGTCCGGCCTGTCGGACGCCTGGCCGCACGTCTCACCGCCGGTCGCCACCGGCGGCGAGGCCGCGCTCAGGCCGGACTCGCCGCACCCGATGTCCCCGCCGCCCTCACCGATGCCGCCGGCCACGGCACCACGCGGGGCGGGCCAACCGGGGAGGTGGTGAGGCCGTGCTCGCCAAGACCGCCATCGGCACCGCAGCAGCGCTGCTGCTCATCCCCGTCGTGATCGGCCAGAGCGTGGGTGCGGTGGTGGACGCACTGTTCGGCAGCCCGTCCAACACCACGATCAACTGCGCCAAGCCCGTCGCGGACATCCCGCCCGACTACTGCGTCCTCTACGTCACCGCCGCCCCGCACTGCCCCGGCCTGGACTGGACCGTGCTCGCGGCCATCGGCAGGATCGAGACCGACCACGGCCGCTCCACCCTGCCCGGCGTCCACGACGGCGAGAACTACGCCAAGGCGGGCGGCCCGATGCAGTTCCTCGCCCCGACCTTCGACGGCGTCACCGCCCGGCACCGGATTCCGCCGGGCGGCGCCAACCCGCCGTCCCGATACAACCCGCACGACGCGATCCACGCCGCGGCCTTCCTCCTGTGCGACGAGGGAGTGCGGCGAGGCGATCTGCGGGCGGCGATCTTCGCCTACAACCACGCCGACTGGTACGTGAACATGGTCCTCGAACAGGCCGGGAAATATGCCGAGGCCGCCGCGACAAGCGTCGGCAACGGCGACTGCAACGCCATCCAGGCACCCAACGCCATCACCCTCGCAGCGATCAACTACGCCTGCGGACAACGAGGACTGCCCTACGTGTGGGGCGGCAACGGCCCGGACGGCGGACACGCGGGCTTCGACTGTTCGGGACTGACCAAGGCGGCCTACGCGGCTGCCGGGGTCACCTTGCCGCGCACGGCCCAAACCCAGTTCGACGCAGGCCCTCGCGTCCCGGCCGGGCAGCCGCTGCTGCCGGGCGACCTGGTCTTCTACGGCACGCCCGGCAACATCCACCACGTCGGCCTCTACATCGGCGGCGGACTGATGATCAACGCCCCGACGTTCGGGCAACCCGTCCAGATCGACAACCACCGGTACAACGGCGACGACTACGCCGGAGCGACCCGCCCGGCCTCTTCCATTGTAGGTGTAGCTTCCGCACTCACCTGGCCACTTCCGCGCACGGATGACCGCGACATGACCATCTGATCGGGTACCGCGGAAGGGGTGCCCGACAAGGCCACGACAAGGCCGCCGCGACCGGCTGGGCGACGGCCTCCGGCGGGTCATTCCGGTGTGGCGCGGACAAGCGTCTTGCCGGTGTTCTCGCCGCGCAGCATGCCGAGGAACGCGTCGACGATGGTGTCGAAGCCGTCGGCCACGGTCTGGTCGACCGTGGTCCTGCCGCTCCGCACGTGCGGGATCAGGAATTGTTCGAACTCCTCGCGGGTGTCCGTGTGGTCGCGTACGAGGAAGCCTTCCAGCCGGATGCTCTTGCCGACGATGTCGAAGAGGTTGTGCGGCGCGGCGGGCGGATCGTTCGGGCTGTTGTACTGGGCGACCGCGCCGCACCAGGCGATCCTGCCGTGATCGCGCAGCACGTCGATGGCGGCCGCGAGGTGGTCCCCTCCGACGTTGTCGAAGTAGACGTCGATGCCCTCCGGCGCCGCGTGCGCGAGCGAGGTCGGGATCGGGCCGTCGTGACGGTCGAAGGCGGCGTCGAAGCCGAGCCGCGTGGTCAGGTGTTCGACCTTGGCCGCCGATCCCGCGCTGCCGACGATCCGGCCCGCGTGCAGCAGTCGCGCGATCTGTCCCGCCGCGCTGCCCACGGCACCCGCCGCCGCCGAGACGAACAGGTCCTCGCCGGGCTGCAACCGGGCGATGCGGGTGAGGCCGACGTAGGCGGTCAGCCCGGTTCCGCCGAGGATGCCGAGGAACGCGCTGAGCGGAACGCCGTCCACCGGTGTGACCACCCGGACGTCGGCTTCGGCGAGCACGGCGTGCGTGCACCAGCCGTGCCGGTGCAGGACGACGGTTCCCACCGGGAGGGCGGTCGCCCTCGACTCGATCACCCGCCCCAGCGCGCGGCCTTCGAGCCCGGCTCCCCTTTCCCAGCCGCCGTGGTCCATCATCTCCCGCATGTACGGGTCGACCGACAGGTAGATGTTCTCGACGAGGACCTGTCCGTCACCGGGACCGGTCAACGGTTCGGTGACGAACGAGAAGTCCTCCCTGTGCGGCTCGCCCCGCGGACGACGCACTTGGCGGACGGCGCTGACACTGCGGGTCACGGGAATTCTCCTTCGCGGAAACGGCCTGGTGGGCACCGTAGGCGGCAGGGTGGACGACCGGGCAGACCGCCGCGTTGGTGGACCGCCGGTTTCCATGAACCGGGTTCATGCAACGGCTAGCCTGGGCCGGTGAGCGCCACTGATCTGAGCCCCGGTGAACTACGCCTGCTGCTCGCCGTCGGGCGCACCGGCAGTTTCACCGCCGCGGCCGGGGACCGCGGGCTGACCCAGTCCGCGGTGTCCCACGCCGTGCGGGTCTGCGAACGGAAGATCGGGGCCGTCCTGTTCGAACGCGGCAGGACCGGCGCGCGGGCGACCAAGGCCGGACATCGCGTCCTCGTGCACGCACGTCAGATCCTGCGCCAGCTCGACCTGCTCGTCGCCGAGGCGCGCGGCGCGGCCACGGCGGCGTTGACCGGACCGCTGCGCATCGCGGCCTTCCGCAGCGCCGCGGCGCACCTGCTGCCGGCGGCACTCGGCCGGCTGACGGAAGGGCATCCCGAGTTGAGCCCCAGGGTGCTGATCGTGCCGGAACTCGGCAGGGGCACCGCGGGCGAGGTCGCCGACGGCCGCGCGGATGTCGCCATCGCCACGCTCGCCGAGGACTCGCGGCCCCCGGACGGGCTCGTGGTGGGCGAACTGCTGCGGGAGCCGTACCTGCTGGTGCACCCGGTCGGGCGGGAGCCGCGGGGCCTGCCGTTGATCGACTGGGCGGAGAACTGTTCCTCCTACACGCGAGCGTGGTGGGCCCGCCAGGACTGGCTGCCCAAGGCGACACTCGACGTGGCCGACGACAGCGTCGCCCTGTCGATGGTGGCGCAGGGCATCGGCATGGCCATCCTGCCCAAGCTCAGCCTCACGACCACACCCCCACACGTCACCACCACCCCCCTCGGCGACAACCCGCCGACCCGCCGAATCGTGTACGTGGCCACCCACGCCACCGCCCAATCCCTGGCGGTACGACAACTGGTCACCGAACTACGCGCCACGGCAAAACCCCACGCGACGGCCTGACCGCACGAACGCAACGCGGCGAAACACAGGAAACGCACATGCAGCGCGCACCACCAGGCGCGGTGTGATCAAGCAGCGCGGACGCCAACCGCTCGACGGGCATCCATGCCGCGCGGAAACACCAGGTCACGAGGTCAAAACTGGTCAGGTTCACGCGGAACGCACAATCTATTGCATTTGATGCAACATTGGCCACGATCTGTGACTACCTCATCTTCCCACGTCAGCTCCGTCTTGCGGCGACAGGCCGAGAAGTGTAGGCGTGTCGTTGACCTGCGACGGCAGTAGTGGGTGCAACGATGTTGTATCTGCTACAACCGGGAGGTGAGGTAGATGCGACGGGTCGATCTGCCGGAAGCGGCCCACTTGGTGCTGGACTCGAGCGTGCGGTTCCTCGATCCCGCTCCGGCGGTGGAGTAGGAATGTCAATGAACCGCTTCACCGAGGCGTGGTCCACGCTGACCGATTCCCTCCGCCGCAGCAAGAACACCGTGATGCTCGCGTTTCACGTACCGCGAGAGAGGTGGTATCGCACCTATCGGTGGTATCGGCGACAGTGGCCGGCATGGGCTCGCGCATCCGAGAACACCAAGGATGATGCCACCAAGGCCAACAGATCGCTCTACAGTCGAACGGTAGGGATAGGTGCCTTGAACGCCTGGCGTGAAGAGCAGACCGCCGCGCGCATCGAGCTCAGCGCGATCGTCATCGGCTTATTGACAGCGGGAAGCGGCTGGATATGGCTCACTGTCGCCGCACGGGCAAGCGGCATAACCTTCGCCGTGGTGTCGGTGGCCCTGTTCATGGTCAACGCCCTGCTCGTCGCACCAGCGGCAGCGCACACCCGAAATCCCTGGCGACGGCTCAGCCAACTGGCCGTCGGCTGGGCCGCGATCTCGATCGGTCTCCTCGGCGGCGCACAGTGGCCGCCACTGGCGAGTTGGTTCCAACGCCCGCCATCCACCTTTCAAATCCTGTCGTTCGCCACAGGCACCGTCGCGGTGTTCTGTCTCCTCGGAGCGCTGCTTGCCAGGATCGCCTTCCTCGTCGTTGACCTGACCATCGCACGGCGGCGAGTGCACAGGTCCCCAGAGATCACCGCACTCATGGAGACCATTGACCTGATCGCACAGTCTGACAAGGACATCGGGATCGGCGATGTCTGGCGGCGTCGCTGGATGATCCGGAAACTCGACCTCGTCAGCCAATGCATAGAGAAAGGAATCCCTTCCCTCCTGGCGATGCCGGACAACAGCGCCGGCGACATGGCTCGCGACCGCTTCCATCAAGCAGCGTCGGTGATCCGCAGCTACCAAACATGGATAGCGCTGCCCAGGCCAGAAACCGGAGAGGAATTACGCTCCCGCCTCGCTGAACTGGCGATGACCTTGCTCACGGCCCACTACGACCGCCTACCCACCAACACCGACATGACGGCAGTCACCCGTGGCGCGACCTCGCGCAAGATCGCAAGATACATCGGCGGCGTGATGGTCGCCGCTCTACCCGTCGCGGTTGTTCTCATCTGGTCCACGTTCGGGCTCGGTCTCCCAGACTACTTGAAACAGTGGCTGACTGGGTTCGCGATCGTGTGGTTCATCGCGAGGCTCCTCCAACTACTAGACCCGACCTCCAGCAAGACCTGGGAGCAGATCCACGCCACACTGGGCTCACCTCAACCGCCAACAGGCAAACCGTGATCCACCCCGGCGCACGAGATCGCGGCGCACGAGTGCCACAGACGACCTATGGACAACAACGAACGAATCCGGCAGAGTTTGAATACTGCTACTTCGCCAGTTGGTTCTGTTGCGGCGTAACGGTTTCAACGTCACCGACGCCCGCCCCGGCCATAGCGGAGAACGGTCGGCCGTCGCTGTCGACGAGCAGGATGCGTTGGGTGAACAACGGCGGCGTCGTGGCGTCGAGAGCGACGATGTTGTGGTGACTGGCCAGTTCGAAGAGCGCGTGGGTCACCTCGCCGATGGTGGTGCGATCGGGTTCGGTCTCGACCGACAGGCCCTCGACCTGGATCTCCGGTACCCGCTGCTGCGGCAGGACCGTGATCACGGTGCGCACGTGCACCGGGATCCCGCCGTCGTCGCGCAATTCGGCGATATCCTCGGCCAGCCGCGCAGCCCTGCGAGGTGTAGCCGCCAGCCGGCTCCGGGTCACGCGCCCCACAGCACAGGACAATCCACTGTGGACGAAAACGGGTTCGTGGCGAGACTCCTCCGGCCAAGTCGGATCCGCGGTGTGGCAGCCGAGTCGCTACTTTCCGTGGCGCGTGCGGAGTTCGGTTCGCAGGTCGTCCAATGTGCGCCCGTCGGATGCCCGCCGGAACACGGTCCACCCGTTCGCGTACTTGCCGCCCAGGGCTTTGGTCGCGCCGCCCGAGTTGGTGCACACCCGGCCGTCGGCGAGGACGAGGGAGCCGTCGACCCGGACGCGGGCGGTGTGGCGGACCCCGGTGTTGCGGCGGTCCCACACCAACTCGTCGTCCACGTTGATCAGTCCGGCGTCGAGCAGGTCGGCGATACCGCCGCGCGCCCACTTGATCGGCGGCGGCGGTGTCGACGGCGGTGTTGCAGCCGACCGGGCGGTGGCCTCGGTGGCGTCGACTCGCAGGCCCATCACGGCGGCGGCGGCGGGCGCGACCACGCGCGGCCAACGGTCGTCGAGCTCGCGCCAGTCGCCGACGTACTGCCGGCGCCCCTGGGAGGCGAGCAGCAACTCGATGTCGGTGAGGTGGTCGCGGTGTGGCGGGCAGGTCGGGTCGGCCGGGAGGGTCGGGCGCACGACGAGGTCGCCGTCGTACAGGCCGTCGGCCGGGGGCTGTTCAGGCAGCCAGGTGCCCGCGAACAACGCCACCTCGCCCCGTGCGGTCGGGGTCGGCGGCGCCGACGATGTCGACCGCCGTCACGAGCATCGCCCACACCTCGTCGGGGCATCGCATCGGCGGCGGGGCGAACGCCGGGACGAGGATCATCGTGTCCGGCGGCAGCCCCTCCCACGCCCGCATCGTCGCCTCGTCGTTCGGCTGTGACGCCCCGGCGGTCGCGGTGGTGTCACCGGGCCGGGGTTCCGGTCGCGGCGCGTCCACGGCCGCGTCGGCGGCCGGTTCGGGTGCTTCGGGAATGTCGTGGTCGGTCGCCATTGTCTCTGCGCCCCTTCAGGTCTCCGGTGCAGTGGGCCGGTTGGCCGACGTGTATGGACGCTTCGTCGTCGCGCGGCTGTCAACGCACGTGTGCTCGCACGGGTGAAGTGGACCCATGTGGGGCAACGAATCCCAGCTCCGGCGCACCGTCTACACGAGACGGTTGTCTTGTTCGTCGAACCCGCTTGACTTCATCGGCCGAAGGAAGCGTCCATAGTCGTGTAGCCCGAACACACCGGCAGCGCACCGGGGGCCACACCCGCTCCGGCCGGGGCATGACCACCCACCACCGATCACGCACACGAATCGAGGGAATGTCATGTCCAGCACGACCCGCACCCGCACAACCCGCACCACCGCCGGCACGACCGGATCCGCCCCGACTCTGCGATCGGTTCCCGACCGGACCGTCGCCGCGAAGGTCCGCACGGACGCCGAAGACAAGCTGTGGGAGGCGTTGCACGCCAACCCGGACAGCACCGCCGCCGACCTGTCCACAGCGGCGAGGATCGGGAGGTCGACCGCACAGAAGATCCTCGCCAGGTGGGCGGTCGACGGCAGCGTCACCCGCACCGCCGGGATCGTCGAGGGCGGTCGGCGCACCCCGGACCTGTGGGAGATCACCGAAGTCGACGCCGCCGAGGCCGATCAGGCTCCCGTGGACACCCCTGCTGCGGAGGACGCCGACACGACCGACACCACGCAGCCGGACACCATCCAGACCGAACCGGACGCGCCCGGCACTGACGACACCACGGTCGCCGAGGGCGACCCCACCGAGCCGACGGACACCATGGCCGATGACACGCAGGACCCGATCGACACCGAAGCAACCGACCTCGTGGAGGCCGAGCCTGTTGTCGCGGAGGTGAGCGAGCCCGCAGCCGACGGCGTGACGACCGACAGCGACAAGCCGACGGAGGCAAGCGCGGGGGCGACGGGCGAGAAGACGCCACGGTTGGCACCCGGCGCGTTGCACGGGATGGTCGAGGACTACCTGCGCGACCACGCCGGCGAGGAGTTCGGTCCCACCGCGATCGCGAACGCTCTGGGCGGGCGGTCCTCGGGTGCGGTGAGCAACGCGCTGGACAGGCTGGTCGCCGACGGCGTGGCGGCGAAGACACAGGACAAGCCGAGGCGTTTCGCGCTCGCCCCGGAGGAGCAGGCGGCCACCGCCGCGCCGACGAACTAAAGCTCGACGACATGGCGAATGTGGTGGGGGTGGGGGGTGGGTCGACTCTGTGAGAAAACGCACACGATGGGGGTGGGGATAAGGGGGCGCCCCGCGCCCCGCGCCGGCCCCCCCCGACCACATTCGGGTCCGTTCGATCTCCGGTCGTCGGGCCTTGGGCTATGGGGACGGCGTGTGTACGCCTGGTTGGCGAGGTGTGCCCCCGCCAGGAACCGACGTCCTGGACTGGCACGGCAACCCCGGAGCACGGCCAACACCGGCAGCACGTACACCTCGATGAACGAGATCTGGTTGCGCGCGACCTCGCTCATCGCCGCGATGTCGCCCGCAGCATCGGTCCACGCCCTGATCGGCCGATCCGGTTGTCGCGGGCCAACCCATCGCCACATCGCCCCACGCATCGTCGGGGAATCGCATGGGCGGCGGGGCGAGGGCCGGGGCGAGGATCATCGTGTCCGGTGGCAGCCCTTCCCACGTCGCACCGTCTACACGAGACGGCTGTCTTGTTCTCCGAACCCGCTTGACTTCATGGACCGAAGGAAGCGTCCATAGTCGTGTAGCCCGAACAACAACCGGCAGCGCGCTGCGGCTCCACCGCGCCGACCACCGACCAGATAGCCGATCGCGGAAGCGTCGACTCAAGTACAGGGAGAGGGAGCTGCCCTCCGCGCTCCCTACGTTGCACGAACGAGAGGAGAAGGTTCATGCCGGTGCCGGGTCTGCGGAAAGAGGCAAGCAAGGCCGTCAAGAAGAGCGACGCCG
>CBHFOL010000257.1:0-11588 GCA_965995405.1 uncultured Saccharothrix sp. | reverse complement strand
GTTCGCTCATGCAGCCTGACGAGTTCCGCCGGATCGGCCACGAGGTGATCGACTGGATCGCCGACTACCGCGAACGGGTCGGCGACCTGCCGGTGCGGTCCCCGGTCGAGCCCGGCTGGGTGAGGTCACAGCTCGCCCCGCTCCCGGAGCAGGGCGAAGGGTTCGACGGACTGTTGGCCGACCTGGACCGGGTGGTGGTGCCGGGCACGACCCATTGGCAGCACCCGGGTTTCTACGGTTACTTCCCGTCCAACGCGTCGCTGCCGTCCGTGCTGGGCGACCTGCTGTCGTCCGGTCTGGGCGTGCAGGGGATGCTGTGGTCGACGTCCCCGGCGTGCACCGAGGTCGAGCAGCACCTGATGGACGAACTGGTGGGCGCGATGGGCCTGCCGGCGAGCTTCGTCGGCGGCGGGGTCATCCAGGACACCGCGTCCAGTTCGGCGCTGGTCGCGATACTCGCCGCGCTGCACCGGAAGTCCGGCAAGTGGCGACGGTCCGGTGTGGACGGTTCGGAGACGGTCTACGTTTCCTCCCAGACACATTCCTCCCTCGAACGTGCCGCGCGGATGGCCGGTCTCGGCGAGGAGGCGGTCCGCTCCATCGGCGTCTCCCCGGAGAACCTGGCGATGGACGTGGCTGCGCTGGCCCGGCAGATCCAGTCCGATGTGGACAGTGGGCATCAGCCGATCCTGGTGTGCGCCACGGTGGGCACGACCGGCACCGGCGCGGTGGACCCGGTGCGGGAGATCGCGGCGATCTGCGCGCAGCACGGGATCTGGCTGCACGTCGATGCCGCGTGGGCCGGGCCGGTGGCGCTGTGCCCGGAGCAGCGGGAGCTGTTCGACGGTGTGGAGCACGCGGATTCGTTCTGCGCCAACGCACACAAGTGGATGCTGACGGCGTTCGACGTGTCGCTGTTCTGGACGGCACACCCGGACGTGCTGGTGGACGCCCTGACCATCCTGCCGGAGTACCTGCGCAACAGCGCGACCGAGTCCGGCCGGGTCGTGGACTACCGTGACTGGCAGGTGCCGCTGGGCCGCCGATTCCGGGCGCTGAAGCTGTGGTCGGTGCTGCGCTGGTACGGGCTGGACGGCATCCGGGCGCACCTGCGCGGGCACATCGAACTGGCGGCGCTGCTGGAATCGTGGGTGTCGGCGGACGAGAACTGGGAACTGGTCGTGCCGAGGTCCCTGTCCCTGGTCACCATCGCGCACCGGTCGGGCGACGACGCCACCCGCACGGCCATGGAGACGGTGAACGCGGAGGGCAGCGCCTTCCTCACCCACACCACCGTCAACGGCCGCTTCGCGATCCGCGTGGCGATCGGCGCGGAGGCAACCCGCGAACACCACGTCCGGGCCATGTGGGACGCGTTGCGCGCGGTCTGATCAGCGGGTGACCAGGGCGGGCAGGTCGAGCGTGACCGGGAAGGGACCGGGCACCTCGACCTTCCCGGTGCCGCCGGCGACGTGTTCGTACTCGCCGTCGACCAGGGTGAACGCGGTCAACGTGATCGGGTCTCCGGGTTCGAGCAGCCAGTAGTGCCGAATCCCGGCATCGGCGTACTCCGACAACTTCACCTCGCGGTCGGTCCGGGCCGACTCCGGCGACACGATCTCGACCGCCACCACGACGTCGCCGGCACGGAACCCCGGCGGGTACTCCTCGACCGGCCGCGACCGGACCACCACCGCGTCCGGCGCGCGCACGGTCGTCGGGCCAAGAACCACATCGACCCTCGGAAACACGGTGAAGGCGTGCGGAATCCGGTCGTCGAGCTGCCCGCACAACCGGTGCAGGACGAACTGGTGCCGGCTGTCGGGCGACGGCGTCGGCACCAAGACACCGTCGACCAACTCCAGTCGGCGGCAGGCGTCTTCGGGCATGGCGTTCCAGTCCTCGACCGTCAGGCCCGTCACGGCAGGACCCGCAAAAGGCCTTCCTGCACCACGGTCGCCACCAGCCGACCGTCCTGCGCGTAGAACCGCCCCGTCGCCAGCCCACGCGCCCCGGACGCCGAAGGCGACTCGCAGTCGTACAAGAACCACTCGTCGGCCCGGAACCGCCGGTGGAACCACATCGCGTGGTCCAGGCTCGCGCCCAACACCTTGTCCGTGCCCCAGTACACCCCGTGCCGCACGAGAATCGAGTCCAGCAACGTCATGTCCGACGCATAGGCCAGCACGCACACGTGCAACAGGTCGTCATCGGGCAGCTTCCCGTCCGCCCGCATCCACACCTGGCTCCGCGCCTCCGCCGGCCCGTCCTCCCGCGCCCGCCACGGCGGCTCGGTCACGTACCGGATGTCGATCGGACGTGCCAGCCGGTGCATTCCGACCTGCACCAGGTACCCGGACGCCGACTCCGCATACGTCGGCAACGTCTCCGGCGCGGGCACCGCCGGCATCGGCTCGTAGTGCTCCATGCCCGGCTCGTCCAGCTGGAACGACGCCGACAGCGCGAATATCGCCTTCCCGTGCTGCACTGCCACCACCCGCCGGGTGGTGAACGAACGCCCGTCGCGGATGCGGTCCACCTCGTACACGATCGGCACGGTCGGATCGCCGCCCCGGATGAAGTACGAGTGCAGCGAGTGCACCCGCCGCTCCGGCGGCACCGTCCGCCCCGCCGCCACCAGCGCCTGACCCGCGACCTGCCCGCCGAACACCCGCACGGGCGACTCGGCGGGCGACACGCCCCGGAAGATGTTCTCCTCGATGCGCTCCAGGTCCAGCAGCGCCACCAGGTTGTCCAGCACGGGCTGGCCGTGCGGCACGCCGTCGACGTCCAGCGGGAGACCCGCGAAGTCTGCCGCCGCTGCGGCCCGGGCAGCCTCTGTCACGTCTAACCCCTAAGCGTGGTCGTCCTCTCCGAGGCGGTGGACCCGGATGAGGTTGGTCGAGCCGATGGTGCCAGGCGGCGAGCCTGCCACGACGACGACCAGGTCGCCCGGCTGGTACCGGCCGATGTGCAGCATCGACGCGTCCACCTGGCGGACCATCTCGTCCGTCGAGTCCACCTTAGGCACCAGGAACGTCTCGGTGCCCCACGTGAGAGAAAGCTGACTGCGCACGCTCTGCTCCGGCGTGAACGCGAGCAGCGGCAGGTGCGTGTGCAGCCGGGCCAGCCGACGCACCGTGTCACCTGACTGGGTGAACGCGACCAGCGCCTTGGCGTTCAGCCTCTCGCCGATGTCGCGGGCCGCGTACGAGATGACGCCTCGCTTCGTGCGCGGCACGTGGGTCAGCGGCGGGACCTGCGTGGACTCGGTCTCCACGGCCTCGATGATGCGGCTCATCGTCTTGACCGTCTCGATCGCGTACCGGCCGACCGACGTCTCGCCGGACAGCATCAGCGCGTCCGCGCCGTCCAGCACCGCGTTCGCCACGTCCGACGTCTCGGCGCGGGTCGGGCGCGAGTTGGTGATCATCGAGTCGAGCATCTGGGTGGCCACGATCACCGGCTTGGCGTTCTCGCGGGCGATCTGGATCGCGCGCTTCTGCACCAGCGGCACGTGCTCCAGCGGCAGCTCCACGCCCAGGTCGCCGCGGGCGACCATGACGCCGTCGAACGCCAGCACGATCGCTTCGAGGTTGTCGACCGCCTCGGGCTTCTCGATCTTGGCGATCACCGGACGCCGGCCGTGGCCGACGCGGTCCATCACCTGGTGCACCAGGTCGATGTCGGCGGGCGAGCGGACGAACGACAGCGCGATGAAGTCGACGCCCAGGTTGAGCGCGAACTCCAGGTCCTCGATGTCCTTTTCGGACAGCGCGGGCACGGAGACGTCCATGCCGGGCAGCGAGAGGCCCTTGTTGTTGCTGACCGGGCCGCCCTCGGTGACCTCGCACACCACGTCCGGGCCCTCGATGTCGGTGACGACCAGGCCCACCTTGCCGTCGTCCACCAGCAGCCGGTCGCCGACCTTGGCGTCCTTCGACAGCTCCCTGTACGTGGTGGACACCCGGTCGTGCGTGCCCTCGACGTCCTCGACGGTCACCCGCACGACGTCACCCGTGCGCCACTCGACAGGGCCGTGGGCGAACCGGCCGAGCCGGATCTTGGGGCCCTGGAGGTCGGCGAGTATGCCCACCGCGCGGCCGGACGCGTCGGACGCGGCGCGGACGAGGTCGTAGACCTGCTTGTGGTCGGCATGGCTGCCGTGGCTGAAATTCATCCGGGCCACGTCCATACCGGCCGCCACCAGCTCGTTGACCTTGTCCTCGGTCGCGGTGGCTGGGCCCATCGTACAGACGATCTTCGCGCGTCGACTCACGTTTGGACAGCCTAGCCCCCCGCACTGGACCGATCAGGATGTACCGGTAGGTAATGTGCCGGAAACAGGCACAATCGCGCGTGTGGGCGTCAAAATCCTTCCGTTCGTGACCGCCGTGTTGCTCAGCGTCATCGTCTTGTTCATCCCGCAGTCAGGTGTGCCGGACTCCCCTCCGGGAACCGACAAGGTGGTGCACACGCTGCTGTTCGCCCTGCTCGCGGCCACCGGCCTGTGGGCACGCCTGCCGAAGTGGACCCTGCTGGGCGGGCTGGTGGCGTACGCGGTGATGTCCGAAGTGCTCCAGTGGCTGATCACGGCTCTGGGGCGCGGCGGGGACGTGGTGGACGGCCTGGTGGACGTGCTGGGCATCGCGCTGGGCTGGCTGGTGGCGCGGCTCGCGTTCAACCGAAACCGACGCCGGCCCGCCGCGCCCGACCGGTCGTGACCCCCGACAGCGTTCAGCGGAAGCCGACCTCGGTGACCCCGACGTGGTCGGCGCACCAGTCCACGAACGGGTTGAGTTCGCGCCACGCCTTGCGCACCCGGTCCAGGCACGCCGGCTCGTGCAGCACGTCGTCCGGCGGCCACTCCCGCGCCAGGTAGAGCCGCTTGTGCTTGAGCAGCCCGATCCGGGGGTGCTCCGGGTCGGTGCCGCGCGGCGCGCGCTTGAGCTGGTCGCCGCGCACGTCCCACCCGGCGCGGGTGAGCTTCTTCAGGATCTGCTCCAGCGCCCGCCCGCGCAGGTCGTCGGCGACCGATTCGCGGTAGCGGGCGAGCTGGTCGGACGCCATCGCGAACGAGCCGCCCGCCGCGAACAGCCCGGCCGGGCTGATCTGGACGTAGTGCGCGCCGCCGCCGCGCCCGAGTTCGACCACGCCGCCGCAATGGTCCTTGTAGGGTGTTTTGTCCTTGCTGAACCGCACGTCCCGGTACGGCCGGAACACCTTGCCCCGCCCGAATTCGGGTTCCAGCGCGGCCAGCAGCGCCTCCATCGGCGCGCGGACGTCGGACTGGTAGGTGTGCTTGTTGTCCTCCCAGTACGCCTTGGAGTTGTCGACCTCAAGCCCGTCGAAGAAGTCGATGGCGTGCTCGCCGAAGCCGGTGAATTCCACGACGGACAGCTTACGACCGGCTATTCACGGGCCCTATCGCACGGAATCACCGACCGGTCACGGACGGTGCATAATCGGCTGAGTGGGCAGGAACGCGGCGCTGGCCGGCTGGCTGGGTGGACTGGACGACCGGCAGCTCCGGGACGTCCTGGTGCTGCGCCGGGACGCGGCGGACACCCGACCCCGGTCGCTGCACGCGCTCGCCGAGGAGCTGGGCGCGTCCACGTCACTGCGGCTCGCGGTGGACGTGCTGGACCGGGCGTGCCGGGACGTGCTGGACACCGTGCTCCGGCTGGGCCCGGCGGCGAGTACCGAGACGATCGCGGAACGCCTGCGCTGCAACGGGAAGGCGTCCCGGGCCGAGCTGAAACGGGCGCTGGGCGAACTGCGCGCGCGGGCCCTGGTGTGGCCGGACGGCGACCGGCTGCACGCGGCGTCCGGGCTGCGGACGGCGGACGGCGAACCGCCCGGACGGATCACGCCCGCACCCCGCGTACCGCGCAAAGCCTTACGGGACAAGGATGTCGCCGACCAGGCGGCGGTCTGCCCGGCGACCTCGGCGGTGACCGCCGTGACCGGGCTGGTCGAGTTGTCCGACAACGATGTCATCGCCGTCCGCAACGGGGTCGGGGTGCGTGAGCTGCGCCGGATCGCGGGCGAGCTGGGCGCGGACGAGTGGCGCGCCCGGCTGTGGCTGGAGCTGGCGGTGGCGGCACGCCTGCTCGCGGTCGCCGACCAGGACCGGCGGGTGCTGCCGACGACCGGGGCGGACGAGTGGCGCGACTCCTCCCCCGCGCGCCGACTGGCCGACCTGGTCCGCGCGTGGCCGCGCATGGCGTGGACGCCGGGCAGCACCCGGGCGGCGCTGTCCGTCGAGTCGGGCGAGCACGGCGACGTGACCCGGCGCGGCGTGCTGGAGCGGTACGCGGAACTGGGCGTGGACGAGGCGTTCGAGCACCGGCCCGAGGTGGTGGCCGACCTGGTGTGGTCACGTCCCGCCGCCTACACCCCGGCCGCCGTGGAGGCCGCGCTGCTGGAGGCGGAATCCCTGGGGCTGATCGCGCTGGACGCCCCGACCACGCTGGCGCGGGCCGTGCTGACGGGTGACGTGGCCGAGACGGCGGCCGGTTTCGTGCCGGCCGCGTCGACCAAAGCCCACCTGCGGCCGGACCTGACGGCCGTGGCGGCGCTGCCGGGCCGGGCGCTGGGCGCGGAACTGGACCTGGTCGCGGACCGGGTGGCCGACGGGTGGCGGTTCAGCGGGACGAGCGTGCGGCGGGCGCTGGACACCGGGCGGACGCCGGACGAGGTGCTGGCGCGGCTGGCCGGGATCGCCGAGCACGGCGTGCCGTACAACCTGGAACGGCTGGTGCGCGAGGTGGCGCGGTGGCACGGGCGGATCAGCGTCACGGCGGTGGCGTGCTGCGTGCGGGCGGACGACCCGCAGTTGCTGACCGAGATCGTGCGCCACCACTCCCTGCGCCCGCTGGACCTGCGCCCGCTGGGTCCGACCGTGCTGGCGTCGGCGAAACCCGCCGGGGAGACGCTGGCGATGCTCCGTGCCGCCGGCTACGCCCCCACCACCGCCTCCCCGGACGGCCGCCCGGTGCTGGCCCGGCTGCCCCGCCGCCGGGTGGAGCCGGCCGTCCGCCGGATCGGGTCGTGGCGGCCGTGGCGCGCCCCGCTGACCGACCAGGAGCTGGGCAGGCTGGCGACGGCTCTGGTCGAACGGGACCGGCCGCGACCGAAGCTCGTGCTGCCGCGCGCCGAGTCGCTGCGGTTGAGCGCGGTGCGGCTGCTGCGGGACCAGTCGCTGGTGCTGCGCGATTCCGAGGTGATGCTGCTGGCCGAGGCGCTGGTCACCCGGACGTCGGTGGAGATCGCGGTGGCCGAGGGGCCGCGCACCACGATCCGCCACGTGATCACCCCGCTCGACCACGCGGCCGGCAACCTCACCGCCAACGATCCGGGCGGCGAGCCCAGGGAGTTCCTGGTCGGCCACATCCGGTCGGTGCGTGCGGTCACCTGAGCGGTTCAGATGTCGAGCGCCCAGTCCGGGTGGTCGATGAACGGGTTGCGGTTGCCCTGGATCTCGGCGATCGCCGCGTTGCGGTGCAGCTCGTACTCGTCCACGGGGTCGTTCCGGTGCCACGACACGAGTTCGGAAAGTCTTCGCTCGTCCACGAAGCCCGGGTAGCGCACCAGGAAGTAGAGCGTCGCGCGGGCGACCGCGCCGTGCCGCTCCCACGATTGCGAGGCATCGCCGGTCGAGCGGGCGAACAGGTGGTGCAGGTCGCCGCGCATCGGCTCACGGCTCTCGAACAACGCCTGCGGCACAACGTGTTCGCAGTTGAACGGCAGCGTGTCCTCGATGATGTCGAACTCCGCCAGCAGGGTCGACGGATCGGGCAGCCCCACCGCCACCAGGTCCCGCAGCCGCCGGGCCCGCGCGGCTTCCGCGTCCACGTCGGCGCGGATGAAGTCCTCCGGGTCGGCGGCGGTGCCGGAGCGGAGGCTGCGCAGTTTGAGGTCCGGGTGCAGGTCGACCCACGGGTAGAGCATCCGCGACGGGCGGTAGGCGGGGCGGCGGACGTGGGTGCGTTCCACCAGTTCGCGCAACGACTGCCGGGTCGGGAACCGGATGTCGGCGTAGTAGCGCTCGCGCGCCGATCTGTCTGTGACGGTGTCGTAGTAGCCGCGGCTGCGTCCGATGTCCAGGTTCACCAGCGCGGCCTGGAGTTCGGCGTCGGCTTCGACGGACATCGGCGCGGCGTCGAAGACCTGGGCCCGGAGCCGGGCGGCCGACGCGCTGAGCGGACGTTCCCGCAGGGTCTTGAGGATCCGGCTGATCCGGACGCCTTCGCCCGCGTGCCAGGCGAGTCGGTGCTCGCCGAGTTCGGGTGACCACGGACCGCCGTCGACGGACAGCGGTCGGCCGGTGTCGTCGGTGTGCGGCACGCCCGAGTGGTGGAGGGCGACGACTTCCCACTGGTCGTTGAAGACCGGCGCGCCGGCGGTGGCGGTGCCGGTTTCGTAGTGCACGAAGTTGTCCAGGACGTCGACCAGGACGTGGTCTCGCAACGCGAACTGCTTCGGCCCGTGCGCCGGGACGCGGACGACGGTGAGCCGTTCGCCGAGGACCGCCTTGCCCTGGTGCTCGATGAGCGGCAGGTGCGGGGGCAGTTCGGCGGAGTCGTCCAGCGCGACGACGGTGAAGTCCAGCCCGAGGTCACCGAGGAAGAACACCTCCGGCCGGGCCTGAACCGTCACGCCGTCGAATTCCACGGTCGCCCCGGCGGCTGCGGTGACGCCGGGCAACACGTGGTGAGCGGTGAGCAACAGGAAGGGCGCGATGAGAAACCCGTTGCCCCAACGTTCTCCGGTCACCACCCGCGCCACGGCCCGGGCGGCCGACACCCCGGTCGCCAGGAAACCGGAGTCCACCACGGTGCCGCGGCCGATGAGCCGTTCGAGGTCGAGCTCGCGGGAACCCGATCGTCCGGTTGCCGCGCCGTGTTCGAGGGCGGAGGCGAACTGCCAGTCGAGCCCGAGCCGGTCGAGGCGGCGGGTGACCCGGTTCGGGGCGTCGGTGTGCAGGACGCCCCGGCGTGCGATCGAGGCGGAGGTGCGTTTGCGTTGCGCCGCACGGCCTTCGTAGCGGGCACGGGTGGTGGCCAGGCGGGCCGGCAGGGCGTCGGACGTCATCGCCCACCTCCTCACCAGGTGGCGTCGAAGCCGGGGGGCCAACTGTTACGCCATGATGGGATGTATGCCATTGGACTTCGACCGTTACCGGGCCGAGTTGGTCACCCAGGCGGAACTGCTTCGCGGGCACGTCGAAGGGGCGGACCCGGCGCGGAGGGTGCCGAGCTGTCCCGATTGGACCCTGGGCCAGTTGCTGCGCCACGTGGGGGCGGGCGTGGAGTGGGCGGCGGAGATCGTCCGGACCCGTGCCACCGGCCCGTTGCCGGACGACGCCCTGCGGTTGCTGGACGGGTACCAGTCGCACGCCCCGGAGCCGTTGGCGGCGGAGGTGGTGGCCGGCGCGCGGGCGTTGGCTGAGGCGTTGGGCGAGTCGGGTCCGGATGCCGACATGTGGACGGCGGTGCCGGGCGAAACCCCGAGGTTCTGGGCCAGGCGGTTCACCCATGAGCTGCTGGTGCACCGGGCGGATGCGGCGCTGGCGGCGGACGTCGAGTACACGGCGGCGGCGGACGTGGCCCGGGACGCGCTGGACGAGTGGATGGAACTCCACACCCTGCCGATGATGTTCGACTTCCAACCGCGGCTGCGGGACCTGCTCGGCCCGGACCGCACCCTCCACTTCCACGCGACGGATGTGGGGGATGCGGAGTGGGTGGTCGACCTGACCGGTGAGGTGATCACCTGGCGGCGGGCGCACGAGAAGTCGACGGTCGCCGCACGCGGCCCGTTGACCGACCTGCTCCTGGTCGTCTACGGCAGGCGGTCGGTGGACGTGCTGGACGTGGTCGGCGACCGAGCGCTGCTCGACTTCTGGCTGGACCGGGTCAGCTTCGGCTGAGCCGGTCGTGCTTCGCGGCCGTCAGGAACCGACCGAACCCGGCAGGCCCGAACCGGACCTGACTCGCCGGAGCCTTGCTGTCCCGAACCGCGACGACGGCCGCCAAGCACGCCACCTCGACACAGTTGTTGCCGTTGTCTCCGCTGTAACTCGACTTCCGAAACATCGCCGCCTCCGCGCGTACTAGCTGTACTCGGCAGCAACCTTACGCATGAACCGCCGGGTCTCCTCAAACCCCAACGAAGCCCCGGTCAACCGCGCCCACTCCTTGTCGAGCGTGGCAACGATCTTCTTGTCGTCGAGGTATCGGCACTCGGCCTGGTTCTCGGCATAGGCGAACTCCAGCGGCCCCGCCACACCCGGCGAAGGAATCCGCAACAGCGCGAAACCGTCGCGGATCGAGGTCGCTTGCACCACCGTCTTGAAGGGCAGCACCTGGATCCGGATGTTCGGCAGTCGCGAGAGCTTGATCATGTAGTTGATCTGCTCT
Organism: uncultured Saccharothrix sp.; assembly: GCA_965995405.1. Classification (GTDB taxonomy): domain Bacteria; phylum Actinomycetota; class Actinomycetes; order Mycobacteriales; family Pseudonocardiaceae; genus Actinosynnema. The sequence continues at coordinate 1,164 of CBHFOL010000257.1, read as the reverse complement.
TTCATCACGTCGGGAGTCGCGTACTGCCGACGCAGCGCAGACTCCGAGAGCACGAACGCGACCTGAGGCGGATCCGACCTGCGGAAGATCTCCTGCCTGACCAACCGCGCCTTCACCCGCACATCCAGGTCTCGATCGTCATCGACGTGCGAGTAGAGCGCCTGGATGAAGCGCTCGCACTGCAACAAGCCGGGCGGCACCTCGCTCTCGACCGTCCGGATCAGGTCGCAGTGCTCTTCGAGGTCGATCATGGTGCGGAACTGCTCGGGATACATGCTCCGGACACCGGTCCACATGCCCCGCTGCCCGCTCCCCCGCCGCAACTCCATGAGCGTCTCGACGTGGTCTTCGTCGGTGACACCAAACCCCTTGAGCAGCAGGAGCAGATCGCCGGGAGTGATGCTGGACTGTCCCGCTTCCAACTCGGTCAGCTTCGTCTGGGTCCTCTCGATCAACGCGGCAGCCTGCGCCTGAGATAGGCCCGCACGTACCCGTAGGTACGCAATCTCCTTTCCCAGCAATAGCTTCTTCGTAGTCGGGGTGACCTTCGCCATGCCACAAGCCTACCTGTCGCACCCTGCCGCGACATCACTCGATCAGGCGAGTACCGGGGATCCAATTATTGGAATACCGTGGTGTCACCCGCGAACCAGGAGGATTTCATGAGCACAGGGGTAGAGGTCGACTCGGTGGCACACGTGGAGGACAACTGCTCGATCAAGGTCGACCGGGTAGGCCCGGACGACACCTTGGTCCGCATCGGTGGCAACAACACCGGCGTGACGCTCTCGCTCACCGACCACGCACTCCAGAAGCTCACCGCAGCCCTGGCAACCGCCTGAGCTCACCATCGCCTGAGCCCATCACCAACATCCACCGCAGCAAACTTTACAAAGTGAAACCCACAAAGTGAGACTTACAAAGTAGAGCTTGCAAAGTAAACCGTCCGCAGACCCGAGCAACTGCGGTCGGTTTACGGCGTCAGCACAACCGGCCTACACCAATCCCGCCGACACTCACCGGAACGAGTCAGCTTCGACCGAGCAGCCCGCCCTTGACAGCCACCAGAAACCGACCGAATCCGGCAGGCTCGAACCGGACCTGATCCACCGGAGCCTTGCTGTCCCGAACCGCGACGACGGCCGCCAAGCACGCCACCTCGAC
>CBHFOL010000256.1:0-11637 GCA_965995405.1 uncultured Saccharothrix sp. | reverse complement strand
TGCACGGCATCACCATGCAGATCCTGGAACGCGAGGTGCCGTCCCGACGGGCCGTGGTGCGGCTGGCCGACCTGCGGAAGTACCGGGGCGCGTTCCTGGCCAACTCGATCGGTGTCGTCCCGGTGTCCCGCATCGCCGACGTCGAGTACGAGGTGGACGGCGACGCGATCGCCCGCGTCCAGGCCGCCTACGATGCCGTCCCGTGGGACCCGTTCGAGTAGAAACACCGATGTGCGGGGCGGTGCCGATGGGTGATCGTCTGCCGGTGATCCAATCTCCGAAGCAGCCGTGGCCGTTGATCGTCCAGATCGTCGCCGTGTGGGCGATCGCCTCGATCGGTTTCATGACGGTCGGCTGGGTGGTGATGTTCGGGGTCTGGGTCGAGAGCCTCGTGGTGCTGGGCATCGGCATGGCCGTGCCGTTCGGGGCGTTCTTCCTGGTGGGCACGCTCACCAAGGAGGGGAGCCCGCTCACCCGGACCGTGCCGTGGCGGCTGCTGTGGGCGCTGCTGGTGACCGTGTTCGGCCTGCTCGGCGCGGTGTACTACGTGACGGCGGTGGACGGGCTGAGCGGCGTGACCTCGTCCATGTACCTGTTCGTCGGGGGCGTCGGGATGCCGTTCGCCCTGGTCACCGCGATGCTGGCGCGCGGGTGGGTGGTGCCCCTGGTCACGGCCGCGGTGACGGTCGGGCTGATCGTGCTGGGTGCGGGCGCCCCGACCCCGCAGCCGCCCGACGGTCCCTCGTACCGGCTCGGGACGGCCAAGCTGCCCGGCTGGCAGCTCCTGCTGGCCAGGCCGGCGGGCTACGCGCAGCCGACCGTGACGGTCGTCGACGGGGAGGCCGTCCTCCAGTACCGCGCGAACCTCGCCGACGTGCCGCTGACGGACAGCCCGAAGCTGGTCATCCGGGTGGCCAAGGACCGCGAGGCCCTGCTCACCTACCAGGAGGACCCGGAAAACCACGTCTACGTCCGCCGGATCGGGGCGGTCGAAGCCGTCGCCATCGTGTCCAAGCGGGCGACGCAGGCCGACGTGCTCGCGTTCGTCAACTCGGTGAGCGCGGCGACCGACGCAGAGGTGATGAGCATCCTGCCGCCGCCGGAGAAACGCGACGAGACCGTCCTCGAACGGTTCACCGCCACGTTGCGCCGGATCGTCGCGACCTAGACAGCGGGCGGGCGGTCCTCGTAAGGCGTCGACAGCACGACCGTGGTGCGGGTGGACACGTTCGCCGCCTCGCGGATCTGCCGCAGCAGCTCCTCCAGCGCCGTCGGCGACGCCACCCGGACGCGGAGGACGTACGAGGCGTCCCCCGCGACCGAGTAGCAGGCCTCGATCTGCGGCAGGTGCTCCAGCCGCTTCGGGTAGTCGTCCGGAGCCGCCGGGTCGATCGGGGTGAGCGAGATGAACGCGGTCAGCGGCAGACCGATCTCGTCGCCGTCCAGCCGCGCCGCGTAGCCGCGCACGACGCCGCGCTGCTCCAGCCGGCGCACCCGCTGGTGCACGGCCGACACGCTCAGCCCCACCCGTTCGGCGAGGTCCGTGAAGCTGCACCGGCCATCGGCCGCCAGCTCACGCAGGATCGCCCGGTCGATCGGCTCCAGGTTGGTCACGCGGGCAGCACCACCAGTTCGTGGGGTCGGTTGTTGACGGACTCGACACCGGTTTCGGTGACGATCACGATGTCCTCGATCCGCGCGCCCCAGCGGCCCGGCTGGTAGATGCCCGGCTCGACGCTGAACGCCATGCCCGCCTCCAGCGGCAGGTCGTTCCCGCCCACGATGTAGGGCTCCTCGTGGACGTCGAGCCCGATGCCGTGGCCGGTGCGGTGCACGAAGTACTCGCCGAACCCGGCGGCGTCGATGACCTCCCGCGCGGCGGCGTCGACCGACTCGGCCGTGACACCCGGCCGGACGGCCTCGACGGCCGCCTGCTGCGCCGCCTGGAGGACCGCGTAGGTGTCCCACACGTCCTTGTCGCGCGGCTCGCCCAGCACGTAGACGCGCGTCGAGTCCGAGTTGTAGCCCTCGGCCACCGGGCCGCCGATGTCGACCACGACCACGTCGCCGGCCTCGATCACCCGGTCGGACAGGCTGTGGTGCGGCGACGCGCCGTTCGGTCCGGAGCCGACGATCACGAACTCGGCCAGCTCGTGCCCCTCGGCGACGATCGCGGCGGCGATGTCCGCGCCGACCTCGGCCTCGGTGCGCCCCGGCACCAGCCACTCGCCGACCCGCACGTGCACCCGGTCGATCGCCGCGCCGGCCTTGCGCAGCGCCTCGATCTCGGAGGCGTCCTTGCGCATGCGCAGTTCGCGCAGGATCGGCCCGGCCAGCACCTGGTCGCCGCCGACCGCGTCCCGGAGCCGCAGGTTGTGCAGGGCGGGCATCATGTCGGCGACCGCGACCTTGCCGGTGCCCTTGAGCGCCTTGCGGACGAGGGCGTACGGGTCCTCGCCGTCGACCCAGGTGGCGACGTCGACCCCGAGCTCGTCGGTCGGGACGCCCGCGTACCCGGGCTGCTCCAGCTTCGGGACCACCAGCACCGACGTCCCGCCGACCGGGAGCACGAGGCAGGTCAACCGCTCGAACGACGAACCGCCGGCCCCGATCAGGTAGCGCAGGTCCGAGCCGGGCGTGATCAGCAGGGCATCCACTCCGGCGACGGTCGCCGCGGTGGCGGCCTTGCCCAGTCGCGCGCGGAGGGCATCCACGTCAATGGGTCCAACATGGGTCGACATGTCTTGGCAGCCTAGTCCTGCCACCACCGACGCACGCCAGTCAGGCTGATCAACACGCTCCCGGAACACCCCGACGGACGCGTTGCGCAACGGCTCGCACACACCACGTCAGACCACCGGCCGACACCGCACCGCATGTCACGGGTCGACCTGAACCGCATGTCATGGTCGAGCCACACCAAACGTCACGGCCGGCCGCGCACCGCGTGCGGCGCCACTTGGCCACACACCGCGCACGGAACGGATGTGGCCACACACCGCGCACGGACAGTGTCACCCCGGTCTGGCAAGCTGTCCGGGGTGACCAGCCCGCTCGTCCTGATGGACGCCGCCAGCCTGTACTTCCGGGCCTTCTACGCGCTACCCGAGTCGATGACCGCCCCGGACGGCACACCGGTCAACGCCGTGCGCGGCTTCGTGGACACGATCACGAAGGTGATCACCGACCGCAACGCGGGCCGCCTGGTCGCGTGCCTGGACGCCGACTGGCGCCCGGAATTCCGCGTGGCCGCCCTGCCGTCCTACAAGGCGCACCGCGTGGCCGCGGAGGCGGTGGACGGCGAGGAAGACGTCCCGGACACCCTCACCCCCCAGGTCCCGATCATCCTCGACGTCCTGGACGCTGTAGGCATCGCCACCGCCGAGGCGGCCGGCTACGAAGCCGACGACGTGATCGGCACCCTGGCCGCCCTCGAAGCGACCGACCCGGTCGAGGTCATCACCGGCGACCGCGACCTGTTCCAGGTGGTCCGCGACACCCCGACCCCGGTCCGCGTCCTCTACCTGGGCCGCGGCTGGGCGAAGGCGGAACTCCTGGGCCCCGTCGAACTGGCCGCGAAGTACGCCCTGCCCGAACAGGACGCGGGCCGCGCCTACGCCGGCATGGCGGTGCTGCGCGGCGACCCGTCCGACGGCCTGCCCGGCGTCGCCGGCATCGGCGAGAAGACGGCGGCCAAGCTGATCACCGAGTTCGGCTCGCTGGACGCCGTGCTGCACGCGGTGCACGACGGCAAGGACCGCAAGCTCACCACCCGCGCCCGCACCGCCCTGCTCAACGCGCAGGACTACCTGGCCGTCGCGCCCACCGTCGTCAACGTCGCCACCGACGCCGCCGTGGTCATGGACCGCCCCGACCCGGTCCCGCCCGCACCGGTCGACCCGGACCGCGTCGCGGAGCTGACCAAGCGCTGGGGGCTGGGCAGTTCCCTACCCAGGCTCCTGACCGCGCTGGAGCGCCGCGCCTGACCACCCTGCCCAGCGTCCGACCACCCCGCCTCTCGCCTGACCGCCTTGCCGCGTCGGGCCTGACCACCCCAACCCGCCTGGCGCGCACCACGGCCGCCCTGGCACCCCTGCCCGGGTCGGGCACCTGCCCGACCGGCCTGGCACCTCTGCCCGACCGCCTTGGCGCGCGCCCCACCGGCGTGGTGCCCCGGGTCGGCCGGGCTTGGCGCGCGCCCGAGCACCCGAGCGTCCTGGTGCGTCGGCCTGACCGGGCTTGGTTCGTGCTTGACCGCCCTGCCTCGTGCTGCCTGTGCCTTGCCTCGGCGCCGCTTCCATCTATTTACGGCAACGCGAAAACGCCCGAAAAAGTCCCCAAAGCCCATAACTAAATCGGGTGATCATCCGGGGCACCCGATCAGGGCACCCGATCACGAAGCGTCAGCCCGATCACGAAACGCCAGGCCGCTCACGAAACGCCAGGCCGCTCACGAAACGCCAGCCCGCTCACGAAACGCCAGGCCGGGGTCAGAAGAACGTACCGCACCACGGGGTCTCGGCGACGGCGAACAGCGCGTCCGCTCGGGCCACCGCGTCCGACGACTCCGCGGCGAACCGACCCGCCATGGCCAGCGCGCCGAAGGACACGTCGCCCAGGTAGACCGACGCCAGGACGTCCACGTCCAGCACGAAGTCCGGCTCGTCCGTCGTCCGCGAAGCACCGGACGCCGTGATCCGGTACGCCCCCTCGTTCTCCGGCAGCATCCGGTCCCGCACGCCGATCACCACCGGCTCACCCGCCCGGTACGTGCGCGCCGCCAGCGCGGCCTCCACGTCCACCAACCTCAGCCACGTCTCGTCGGCCTCGTCCAGCGAGCGCAACGCCCGCCGGTCCACCAGCAGCCACTCCAGCGGCTCGTCCACCGGACGACCGTCGGCCACCACCTCGTCCACCAGGTCCACGCCCAGCACGAACGTCCACAGGTCCGACCAAGCCCGCGGCGTCGCGGCCCACAGGTCCAGCACCGCCAGCACAGTCGGCTTCTCACTGCCCGCCGACATCGAGCCGGGCGTCACCTTGAACACCACGTACCCGTCGTCGCCGTCCGGCCCCGACGCCACCGCGAACCGGAGGTTCTCCCCCTCCTCCGTCCGCACGACGTTCACCGCCCACCAACCGGGCCACCGTGCGATGGTCCCCGGACGCCCCGGCGACTGCCGCTCGAACAGGGTCCGGGTCAGCTCGGCCGCGGATTCCTGTTCCACCAGACGCACCCGGCCGGCGATCGGCAGCCGGGACCGCGCCTCGACCAGCTTGATCCGCACCTCGCGGTACCGGGTCGCCACGCCGTAGCCGAACCGCCCGTAGATCACGCTCTCGGACGCCCGCAGTGTCGCCGCCACCTCACCGGACGCCTGGAACGCCTGGAGTTGCGCCCGCTTCAACCCGGTCAGCGCGCCCCGCCGGGTCCAGTCCGCGCGCACGCCGACCCGGCTCACCGCCGCCATCGGCACGACCGCGCCGCCCGGCACCGCCAGCGCCGACGGGAACGACTGCGCCGTCCCGACCAGTTCGTCACCCGCGAACGCGCCGAACGTCCGTCCGGGCTCGTACGAGGGCCGGACGATCTCCCAGCGCTCGTCGGGAGCGGGCCCGTGGTGCAGGGTGCTCCGGAACAGCGTGTGCGCGGCGCGGTAGTGGGCGTCGTCCAGGACGCGGATGTCGAGATCGGTCACCGGCTGATGGTCCCCCGCCGACTCCGCGAGCGCGACCGAGTTTTCCATCCGAGCCGGAAACGCCGAGGCCACCCCGGCGCTCGGGGTGGCCTCGGCGGAGATGGTTCCCGGGTCGGTCAGCCGGTGGGCTGGCCCACCTCGTACTCGCCGTCCGCCGTCTTCACGGTGATCTTCACTTCCTTGTCCTTGCCGCCGATCTTCACCTTGCAGGTGAACGTGCGGTTCGGCTCCACCGGGTTCTCCCCGGTGCAGGTCGCGCTCTCCACGTCGGCGATCTTGTAGTCGTCCTTGAGGATCCCGACGATCCCGTTCTGCACCGACGTGTTGTCGAAGATCTTCTTCTTGAAGAAGCCGGGCGTCACGAACCCGGTGATGCCGACGGCCGCGACCACCAGCACGACGAGCGCGACGACGACCCACAGCACCGCGCCGGACTTCTTGGCGGGCGGCTGCGGACCGTAGCCGGGCTGCCCGTACGGGTTCTGCTGCTGCCCGAACTGGCCCCACTGCTGCTGTTGCTGCTGCGTCGGGTCCGGCTGGCCGTACGCGGGCTGCTGGCCGTACGGGTTCTGCTGCGGCTGCTGGGTCGGGTCGTACCCGCCGGGGTACTGCTGCGTGTACTGCTGCTGTTGGGGCTGCTGGCCCCACTGCTGCTGCTGTTGCTGCGACGGGTCCGGCTGCCCGTATCCGGGCTGCTGAGCGGGGAAACCACCCGACGGCGTGCCGGGGTACCCACCACCGTAGGGCTGCTGGCCCCACTGCGGCTGCGGGTCGTTCCCTCCGGACGGTCCGTACGGACTGGTCATGCTCGGCCTCCGACGGTCAGTCTGGGAATAAGTGTTCAAGGCTTGCGGGCGCGATCAAACCACAGGAGCGGCGGGCGTACCCAGCCAACCCCGCAAAGCTTTCTCAGACCGTGGCCATCGCCACCACCCCGCGGCGCAGCGCGTCGACCGCCTTGCGGGCCGTCGCGCCCACCTGGTCACCGCCGCCGACGACGTCCCGGATCTGGTCCAGGAAGTCGATCACCTGCCGGCACCAGCGCACGAAATCACCCGCGCCGAGTTCCGTCCCACCCGCCTCGGACGCGCTGAGCACCTTCTCCAGCGACTCGCCGCGCGCCCACCGGTACACCGGCCAGGCGAACCCGGGGTCGGGCTGCCGGGTGCGGTCGAGCTTGTGCCGGCGCTCGTCGTCCTCCAGCTCCACCCACAGCCGGGAGGTCGCGGTCATGGCGTCGTGCACCTTGCCCGGCGGCAGCCTGGTCTCGACCGGCCCGTCCCGGCGCGCCTCGTACACCAGCGCCGACACGACCGCCGCCAGCTCCGCCGGGTCGAGGCCGCGCCACACGCCATGCCGCAGGCACTCCGCCGCCAGCAGGTCCGACTCGCTGTAGAGCCTGGTCAGCCGCTTGCCGTGCTCGGTGACCTCCTCGCCTGGCCCGGTCTCCTCCTCGTGCAGGTAGCCGCGTTCCCGCAGCAGGCCCCGGATCCGGTCGAACTCCCGCGCGAGCGAGTGCGTCGTGGCGGCGACCTTGCGTTCCACCTGCTCGGTCTCGGCCAGCAGCCGGTGGTACCGCTCGCCCCACCGGGCGTGGTCCTCGCGCTTCTCGCAGCCGTGGCACGGGTGCGCCCGCAGCGCCCGCCGCAACGTCGCCAGTTCGGCGTCGTCGTCCGCCGTCGAACGCCGCTTGCGCAGCGACGGCGCGACGATCCCGGTGTTGCGCAGCGTCGCCGCGAGGTCGCGCCGCGACTTCGGGGACCGGGTGTCCACCTGGCGCGGCAGCTTCACGTGCCCCAGCACCTCGACCGGCGACGGGAAGTCCGCCGACGACAGCCGGCCGGCCCACCGGTCCTCGGTCACCACCAGCGGACGCGCCTCGCCCAGCGGCTCGACGCCCGGGTCGATCACCACCGCGAGCCCCGACCGGCGACCGGACGGGACGGCGATCACGTCGCCCTTGCGCAGCCGCTCCAGCGACGCCGCCGCCTCGGCCCGCCGCGCGGACGTGTTCTGCCGCGCCAGCGCCTTCTCCCGGTCCGCGACCCGGCGGCGCAGCGACGCGTACTCGGTGAAATCGCCCAGGTGGCAGCTCATCGCCTCGGCGTAGCCGGCCAGCGCCTCCCGGTTGCGCTCGATCCGCCGCGCCAGCCCGACCACCGACCGGTCGGCCTGGAACTGGGCGAACGACTGCTCCAGGATCTCCCGGGCCGCCGCCGCGCCCAGCTGGTGCACCAGGTTGACGGCCATGTTGTAGCCCGGCCGGAACGACGACCGCAGCGGGTACGTCCGGGTGGACGCCAGCCCGCCGACCGCCTTCGGGTCGACGCCGGGCTGCCACACCACGACGGCGTGCCCCTCGACGTCGATCCCGCGCCGGCCGGCGCGCCCGGTGAGCTGGGTGTACTCCCCCGGTGTCAGGTCGACGTGGGCCTCGCCGTTGTACTTGACGAGCTTCTCCAGCACGACCGTCCGGGCGGGCATGTTGATGCCCAGCGCCAGCGTCTCGGTCGCGAACACGACCTTCACCAGACCCCGGACGAACAGCTCCTCCACGGTCTCCTTGAACGCGGGCAGCAGGCCCGCGTGGTGGCTCGCGATGCCCCGTTCGAGCGCTTCCCGCCACTCCCAGTAGCCGAGCACCATCAGGTCGCCCTGCGGCAGGTCCTTGGTCTTCTCCTCGATGACGTGGCGGATCTCGTCGATCTCGGCCTCGGTGTTGAGCCGCAGCCCGGCCCGCACGCACTGGCCGACCGCCGCGTCGCAGCCGGCCCGGCTGAACACGAAGTCGATCGCGGGCAGCAGGCCCGCGCCGTCCAGCCGCTGCACGATGTCCACCCGGGACGGCGGCTTGAAACCGGACCCGCGCGGCGGGCGGCCCCGGTCTTTGTTGTTGCGACTCCGGCTCCACGGCACGTGGAACCGGGCCAGGTCCTCGGTGTGCCGGAGCAGCTGCGGGTTGATCCGCGCGTGCCCGTCCGGGGTGTCGCCGGCGAACAGGTCCATCATCCGGCCGCCCGCCATCATGTGCTGCCACAGCGGCACGGGCCGGTGCTCGTCCACCACGACGGTCGTGTCGCCGCGCACCTCGACCAGCCACTCGCCGAACTCCTCGGCGTTGCTGACCGTCGCGGACAGGCCGACCAGCCGCACCGACTCCGGCAGGTGGAGGATGACCTCCTCCCACACCGGGCCGCGGAACCGGTCGGCCAGGTAGTGCACCTCGTCCATCACGACGTACGCGAGGCTGCCCAGCGTGGACGAGCCCGCGTAGAGCATGTTGCGCAGCACCTCGGTGGTCATCACGACGACCGGCGCGCCGCCGTTGACCGAGGTGTCACCGGTCAGCAGGCCGACCTTGTCGCTGCCGTACCGGGCCACCAGATCGGCGTACTTCTGGTTGGACAGCGCCTTGATCGGCGTGGTGTAGAAGCACTTGCGGCCCTCCGACAGCGCGAGGTGGACGGCGAACTCACCGACGACGGTCTTGCCCGCGCCGGTCGGGGCGCACACCAGGACCCCGTGCCCGTCCTCCAGCGCCTCGCAGGCGCGCTGCTGGAACGGGTCGAGCTCGAAGGAGAGCACCGAGAGGAAATCGGTCAGCTTGGGCCGGGTGGTGCGGCGGCGGGAGTCCGCGTAGGCGTCGGCCGGAGACCGCGAAGCGCTTGACACCTGTCCAGGCTGTCACACACGTACGACAATTTCGCTTCTGATCCGTTCCGGGTCGCCGAACGCCGTGGTCAGGTCACCCGGAAGCCACCGCGGTGACCGCTGTGAGTGCCCCTGGCCAGCACTCGACGTCGAGCGGGAGGCCGTGCAGGCGCTCGCCGTCCGCGTAGCCGACCCAGGCCGGTCCGGAGAGCCGCACCGACTTGGCGCGGAGGGTTCGGACGGCCGGGTGGTCGACGTGCCGGCCGGTGCGCAGGGTGGGGAGCATCCGAAGCAGCGTCCGGCGGGGTGTCGCGCCGACGACGGTGAGGTCGAACAGGCCGTCGCCGGCGTCCGCGTCCGGGCACACCGGGATGCCGCCGCCGTAGCTGGTGGTGTTGCCGATCGCGACCAGCAGGGCGTCCAGCTCCAGCCGGGCGTTCTCGGTCTCCACGACCAGCTGCTCGGGTCGCAGGGTGGCGAGTTCGGCCAGGATCGCCAGGTCGTAGCGGCGGGGTCCGGCGGGCCGGCGCATGGAGTTGGCGCGCTCGTTCACGGCCGAGTCGAAGCCCGCGCACAGCACGGTCGCGAACCACGTGCCGTCGCCGAGCCGGCCCAGGTCCAGGGAGCGCCGGGAGCCCGCGCACAGGGCGTTGACGACGTCGTCCACGGAGGTGGTGCCCAGCGCGGTGGCGAGGTCGTTGCCGGTGCCTGCGGGTACCACGGCCAGCACGGTGGCCGTGCCCGCGCACGCCTGCACGGCGAGGTGTGCGCCGCCGTCACCACCGAGCACGACCAGCACGTCCACACCGTCGTCCACGGCCCGGCGCGCCAATGCGGCCGTGCCCTCGGCGGACGGGGCGACGTGCAGGTCGAGGGAGTCGACGGCGGTGCGCAGCCGGGCGGCGACCGTGCCCGCCAGCCTCGCCGCCCGTCCCTGGCCGGAGGCGGGGCAGACCAACAGGGCGGCACGGATCATGGCGACAGATCCTGGCACCCACCGGTCCGGAAAGCCATAGCGAAACGACGACGTTTCGGTATCACGGGTTCCGCTCAGGTCGCGTCGTCGTAGTTCACCCGGTGAGGTGCCTTCTGCACCACCGTGTCGTCGTCCGGACGTTCGAGTTCGACGGAGGTCGGCGTGTAGTCGAACGGCGCGGCCTCGTCGTCGGCCAGGTCGTCCAGGCCCTCCGCCTTGCGCTTGCGGGCCGCGCGCTTGTCGTGCAGCCGGGCGATCTGGATGGCGAGCTCGAACAGCAGCGTCAGCGCGATGGCCAGCGCGACCATGGATATCGGGTCGGTGCCGGGTGTCGCGATCGCCGCGAAGATGAACAGCGCGAACACCAGGCCGCGCCGCCACTTGCGCAGCTTGTCGTAGGTGACCACGCCCACCTGGTTCAGCATCACCACGATCAGCGGCAGCTCGAAGCTCACCCCGAAGATGAGCAGCAGCGCCATCACGAAACTGATGTACTCGCCGGCGGTGAACGCGGTGATGAACTTCTCGTCGCCGAAGCCGGCCAGCACCGACAGGCCCTGCGGCACGACGTAGAACGCCAGCGTCGCGCCCGCCACGAACAGCACCGACGCGCAGCCGACGAAGATCAGCGCGAACTTGCGCTCCTTGGCGTACAGGCCGGGTGCGATGAACCGCCACACCTGGTAGAGCCACAGCGGGGCGGTGAGCGCCATGCCCGCTCCGGTACCGACCTTCAGCCGGATCATGAAGACCTCGAACGGCTGGGTCTGGAGCAGTTGGCAGCCCTGACCGCCCTGCGTGAGCCGCTGGGTCACCGGGATGCCGCAGTACGGCGCGATCACCACGTCGCCCAGGCTGGGCAGACCGAACAGCCGCCACTCCCACCAGAACCAGCCGAAGACCGCACCGACCGCGATGATCAGCAACGCCAACCCCAGCCGGTGGCGGAGGTCGTACAGGTGGTCCTTCAGCGACATGGTTCCGTCCGGGTTTCCCCGACGGCTAGTCAGCCTGCGGCGCTCACGGCGCTCCGACCACCACCGAACGGGACTTGCCCCCACGGCGCGGACCGTCCTTCTGGTCTAGTTCTGCTTGTTCTGGAGGTTCTGCGCGGACTGCTCGATCGGCTGGGCCACCTGCGGCTGGACGGGCTGCGCGGCCTGGACGGGCTGCGCGACCTGCGGCTGCTGCACGTACTGCTGCGGCGGGGTGTCCTGCCGCGGCTGGGCCGGCGGCAACTGCTGCGGCGCGGGCTGCTGCACGGCGGTGTTCTGCTGCTGCGCCTGCTGCTGGTCCTCGTCCTCGCGCAGG
>CBHFOL010000255.1:0-11663 GCA_965995405.1 uncultured Saccharothrix sp. | reverse complement strand
GTGTTGCTTTCGCGTGCCCGTGCCGACGACCTCGCGCACCTGCCGCGCCGGCTGCCCGCGGTCGGCCGCTGGAGCCGGAACCCGGTGCTGCTGCTGGTAGGTGAGGGCTACTCCACCGCCGAGGTCGCCCGTGAGCTCGGCGTGCAGCCGCTGGGACGGGTTCCGCACGATCCGAGCGGCGCGGCCGTGCTGTGCGGGCGACCGAACAGGTTGCGCGGGGGTCGCAGCGGCCCCGCGCACTCGGCACTGGGGCGCTTCGCGCACCGCGTCGTCACCGAGCTCGCCGCTCGTGAGCGCTCACCGATCCCCGACCCGGGCCGGTCCCGGGCCGCTGCGCCATTGACACCGGTCTCGACCTTGCCGGCGGTTCCGGGTGTTCATCCCGAGGCAGTCTCGCCCAACGGCATCCGCCTCGCATCCGGCCCCGGCACCGGCCACCACGACCGACAAGGAGGGCAGGCGTCATGACATACCCGACCGACCATTACCCGGCGGTGCTGCGTCCCCACCAGCAGGCTCACGGTCAAGCCGCGTTCGGTGGACCCGGCCAGGCCGTACCTGGCCCCGGTGCGGGAGCGCCATCGCTGGGCTGGGACACCGACGAGGATGCGGTGGACCTCTCGGCCGCCACGACGCGACTGCGGCAACACCTGAGGGAGCGGGTGAACGCCGAGCTTGCGCAACGCGTGGCCGATCAGCAGGACCGCACCGGCACGACCGCCACCGACGAGGCGCGGCGCGAGCTGGCCCGCGGGATCCTCGACGAGGCGCTGCGTGTGCACACCGAGAACGAACTGGCCGCGGGCCGGCAGCTGCTTGCCCGCGACGCCGAACGGCGAATCGTGGGCGAGGTCGTCAACGAGCTGTTCGGCATGGCCGGGCTCGCGCCGCTGCTGGACGACCCGACCGTGGAGACGGTCAACGCCAACCGGTTCGACCGGGTGTTCGTCCAGTACGACGACGGCCGCCGAGCCCGGGTCGGCCCGATCGCGGGCTCCAACGAGGAGCTGACCGACCTGGTCCGCCTGCTCGCCGCCAGGGCGTCGAGCCAGGAGCGTCGGTTCGACCAGGGCTCCCCGGCGGTCAACCTCCAACTCCCCGGCGGGCAGCGGCTGTTCGCCGTGATGGGCCTGACCGCCGGAGGCGTGACCGCGCTGTCGATCCGCCGCCACGGCTACCTCACCGTCACCCTGCCCGAGCTGCGCCGCCGGGGCACCCTCGACCCGGGACTGGAGGCGTTTCTGCGAGCGCTGGTCAAAGCCCGCAAGAACCTCCTGATCACCGGCGGCACCGGCGCGGGCAAGACCACCCTGCTGCGCGCGCTCGCGTCCGAGATGGACCCGATGGAACGCATCGTCACCATCGAGGACGCCTTCGAACTGGACCTGGACCACGATCCCGCGGTCCACGCCGACGTAACCGCGTTCCAGGCGCGTGAACCCAATGTCGAGGGCGAAGGCGCCATCAGCCAGGCCGAGCTGGTCCGGTGGGGTCTGCGCATGTCGCCGGACCGGGTGATCGTCGGCGAGATCCGCGGCCCCGAGGTGATCCCGATGTGCAACGCGATGAGCCAGGGCAACGACGGTTCGATGGCCACCCTGCACGCGAGCGGGTCGCGGATCGCGTTCACCAGGTTGGCCTCCTACGCCGCCCAGGGAGTCGAACGGCTGCCGCTGGAGGCCACCACACTGCTGGTCGCCGGCGCGGTGCACTTCGTGGTGCACCTGGCCCGCGCCGGGGACCGCCGCACCCGCGTGGTGTCCTCGATCCGCGAGGTGGTCGGCGCCGACGGCCCGCAGGTGATCTCCAACGAGGTCTACCGCCCCGGCCCCGACCGCCGCGCCCGCCCCGTCGCCGGAGTACTGCGCACCGACACCCTCGACGACCTCGCCGACGCCGGGCTCGACCCCGGTGTGCTGGAGAACCCCGAGGGCTGGTGGGAACCGTGAACACCGCCCTCGGCCCCACCACGGCCGCAGCCGCCCTGCTCGGCGCGGGCACCGGGATCGGCCTGCTGCTCGTCGTCCTCGGCCGGGGCGGCACCGCCCTCCACCGGCCCCACCGCGCCCGGACCCGCGCGGCCGGCCCGTTCGACCGGCACCGCGGCCTGCGCATCGCGCTCGCGGTGGCCGCCGGCGTGGTGACCGGCCTGCTCACCGGCTGGGTCGTCGGTGCCGTCCTGACCGGCCTCGCTGTCTGGGCGCTGCCGAGGGTGCTGGGCCGCGACCCCGAGCACGTCCGTCGGGTCGCGCGCATCGAGGCCGTCGCCACGTGGACGGAGATGCTGCGTGACACCCTGTCGGCCGCCGCCGGGCTGGAGCAGTCCGTCCTGGCCACCGCGCCGCTGGCACCGGCCGCGATCCGCGACGAGGTCAGCGAACTGGCCGCCGGGATCGGAAACGGTGACCGCCTCGCGCCCGCGCTGCGCCGCCTCGGCGAGCATCTCGACGACCCGGTCGGCGACCTGGTCGTCGCCGCCCTGCTGCTGGCCGCCGAGCAGCAGACCCGCCGGCTCGCGGACCTGCTCGGGTCGCTGGCCGATTCCGCGCGCGGGCAGGCATCGATGCGGATGCGGGTGGAAGCCGGACGTGCCCGGACCCGCACGTCGGTGCGGGTCATCGTCGGCACCACGCTCGCGTTCGCCGTCGCGGTCGTGCTGCTCAACCGCGACTACATGGACACCTACGACAGCGCCACCGGTCAGATCGTGCTGCTGGGCATCGGAGCGCTGTTCGCCGCCGGGTTCACGTGGCTTCACCGCATCGCCCGCATCGCCCAGCCCGACCGCTTCCTCTCCACAGCCACCGGGCCCAACGCCGACCGGGCCGTGCTCGTTACCGAAAGGCAGGTGTAGCCCGCCGTGATCACCTACATCGCGCTGGGAACCGGTCTGGGCATCGGGCTGTGGGCGCTGGCGGTCTACCTGTTCCCGCCGCGCCCGGCCCTCGGCGCGGCCCTGGCCCGCACCACCGCGCCACCGCCTCCAGCCCCGATCCTGGCCACCGACGACACCGGCTGGGCCGCCCGCTTCGGCCGGCCCGCCGTCGCACCGCTGCAAGCGCTCGGACTCCCCGGCCCGCGCCTGGCGCGCGACCTGGCGGTCATCGGCCGCTCGACGTCGACTCACTTGGCGGAGAAGGCCGCCCTCGCGGTCGTCGGGCTGCTGCTGCCTGGGCTGCTGACCGTGATCCTCACCGTGGCCGGGCTCGGGCCCGGCTTCGAGTTCCCGATCATCGCCGGGCTCGTCCTCGCCGCAGCCGGCTTCATCATGCCGGACCTGCAAGCCCGCTCCGACGCGGCGAAACTGCGTGTCGGGTTCCGCCACGCCCTCTCCGCCTACCTGGATCTGGTGTGGATCACCCTGGCCGGCGGAGCCGGGGTCGACAGCGCACTGGGCGACTCGGTGAACATCGGTCGCGGCTGGGCGTTCGACCAGATCCGCCGCGCCCTCGACACCGCCCGCCTGACCCGCACGACCCCGTGGGCGACGCTGCGCCAACTCGGGGAAGAACTCGACGTGACCGAACTGGCCGAGCTCGCCGCGTCGGTCAGCCTGGCCGGCACCGAGGGCGCCAAGGTCCGCACCTCGCTGGCCGCCAAGGCCACCGCGCTGCGGACCCACCAGATCACCGAAGCCGAAGGCGACGCCCAAGCCGCCACCGAACGCATGTCGCTGCCGGTGATGCTGCTATTCCTCGGGTTCCTGGCCTTCATCGCCTATCCCGCGCTGACACAGGTCCTCAATGGACTGTGACATCTCGCGGACACCGCAAGCACGTGAGCGACAAGGAAGGAGAACGTGATGCGCTCGGAAATGGAGGCATTGTGGACAGTTGTGCGAGCACGCTGGGAGGCACTGCGCCAGCGGCCGGAGGCCGGGTACTCAACCGAGACCGTCCTGGTGACCGCGCTGCTCGTCGTCGCCGCGTTGGCGATCATCGCGATCGTCATCGCCAAGGTCACCGAGAAGGCCAACGGAATCACCCTGTGAGCCCGATGAGCCACGCGACACGTCAGCGCGCGGGACCGTGGTGTGCGCACTGGTCCGGACGGGTCAGGCGGGCGCTGCGAGGCGATCGCGGCTCGACCAGCACGGAGTTGGTGATCGCCACCCCGCTGCTGTTGCTGTTGCTGCTGGTGATCATCCAGTTCGCGCTGTGGTCGCACGCCACCCACATCGCCCAGGCCGCCGCCTCGCAGGGCCTGGCCACCGCGCGAATCCAGAACGGCACCGCCGCGGCGGGCACGGCGAGCGCGCGGCAGATCCTCGACCAGTTCGCGGGCGGGCCCTTGACTGGCACCGCCGTCACCACCGACCGGGGGCCTGCCTCGGCGTCGGTCCGCATATCGGGCACCGCCAGCTCGGTGGTGCCGTTCCTGACCCTGCCGGTGCACGCCGAGGCCGCCGGGCCCGTCGAACGTTTCGTCCCCGACCTGACAGGCGGGTGACCACGATGACGCCACCACCGAATCCCAGCACGACCGAAACGCCCCCAGGGCGGCCACACAGCCGCCAGCGGCCCGACCGGCGGGGTTGGACGGCCTGGTGGAACGCCGACGACGGCTCCGTGGCCTCCGAAGCCACCATCGTCGCCCTGTTCCTGATCATGCTGCTGGTGTTCGTCGGTGTGGTCGTCCACCGGGGTGTGGACGCCCGCATCCGCATCGACGACGCCGCCCACCAGGCCGCCCGCGCCGCCAGCATCGAACGCACCCCGGCCGACGCGACCACCGCCGCCCAGTCCACGGCTGCGAGCGCGCTGTCCTCGGCCGGAGTGGCGTGCAACTCGCTGTCGGTCACCGCCTCGACCGGGAACCTGCGCCCCGGCGGCACGGTCAGCGTGGCGGTGTCGTGCGACGTCGACTTCGGCGACGCGCTCATCCTCGGCGTGCCCGGCGGCAAACGCTTGTCGGCCAGCGCGGTCGAGCCCGTCGATGTGTGGCGTTCGGTGAGCACCAGGAGCCAGGCGTGAGTCGCCGGAGCCGTCACACTCGGCGGGCCCGGTGGAAGGTGTGGTGGCATGCCCGCCGCCGCCGATGGTGGCGCGCCGACGAGGGCCGCGTGACCGCATTCGTCATCGTCCTCACCACCGGCATCCTCGCCCTGGCGGGGCTCACCCTCGACGGCGGCCTCGCGCTGGCCGCAAAAGTGCGGGCCAACGGCCAAGCCGAAGCCGCAGCTCGCGCCGGAGCCCAAGCCATCGACCTCGCCGCCTACCGCGGCGGCGGAACCCTGCGGCTGGTGCCCGTCCAAGCGGTTGCCAAGGCTCAAGCCCACCTGGCGGCCGAGGGTGCCACCGGCACGGTGACCGTCTCCGGCGACACCGTCACCGTGGTCGTGACCACCTCCCAACCCACCCAACTGCTCGGGCTGGTGGGCATCGGCTCGCTGTCGGTGCACGGGCAAGGAAGCGCCCATCCACAACGCGGGGTGACGGCGATCGACCCATGACCGCACCGTCGCTCACGGCTGGTGCGGCGCGTCAACGAAAGGGAACGAGCATGGCAACGCCTGAGGAGATCCGGCATCGCGTCGAGGAGGCCGATACCGCCCGCAGCGCGCGCAGAGCCGCCGCGGCGCAGCTGGTCGGTGAACTCGCACACCGCCGTGCCGCCATCGCCGAGCAGCTCGACGACGTCGAGCGGCGGCTCGGTGACGTGCTCGCCGACGTCGGTGACGTCATTGACGTCGACGAACTGGCGAGGTTTACCGACCTCCCGGCCGCAGACCTCACCCGATGGCTCGCGGGCCGCAAGACGACCCGCTCCAGGCGGAGGAAGTCCGCCGCCGCTGCCTCCGGCGCGCGGAACGACGCGAGCACAGGGTCGGCGGCGAGGATACCCATGGCCGGCCAGGCAGCTGCGGTGCCCAGACCCGCCGCACGGCGCGACGGCACCGCGAACGCGCCTGCGCGGGTACCCGCGCAGCTGACCTGACCTCGCCCGCCTTGCCGGCCGCCGCTGCGGCTCTGGGTCCAGTCCACCCCGACCGCACGCACCCTGTGCTCCGTGAGGTGGCGGACATCGAGCGATGAACCCCTGTACTACCAACGAATCGAGTACGTCGTGACCGCACCGTCGCGCTCCGCCCGCCGGAAGCCGATACTGCGACCGGGCGCGCGAGGCCGCGCCTGGCGTGGTCTCGGGTTCGTCGCGAGGATGCTGCGTGGCCTGCTGGCTGCTGTGGTCCTGGCCGCGCTGCTGGTCGGCCTGCCGTGGGCGCTCACGCACTTCGTCGGCTGGCCGCTGCCCGAGCACCTGCCGTCGTGGGCGGAGGTCGAGGGTGTGCTGCTCGGTCCGATGACCGCCACGTTCCTGCTGGACTTCCTGGTCTGCGCCTGTTGGTTGGTGTGGGCGCTGTTCACCCTCGACGTGGCCCGATGCGCGGTCGAGGTCGCTCGCGACGCGCGGATGCCGGAGCTGTCGGTGGCAGGGCCGGTGCAGCGGGTCGCGGCCGTGCTCGTCGGCGCGGTCCTGATTTCGATCCTGGGCCACCGCGTCGGCCTGGCGCACGCGAGTCCGCCGTCCTCCTGGCCGGGCACCGGTTCCGAGGTAGTGGCGACTGCGCCGGCGTGGAACGACCCGTCGGGCCAGGGTGCCGGGAACGTCCGAATCGCCGCCTGCACCATGCTCCGCCAGGCTGCTGCCACCGCTGTCGGACAGCCCGCCCCTGCGAAGTCTGTCGTGGCACTCGCACCTGATCCGCACACAGGAGTTCACGACTCCCTGTGGCGCATCGCCGAACGCACGCTGGGAGACGGAAACCGCTGGCCGGAGATCTTCGAACTCAACAAGGGCAAGCCCCAACCGGGTGGCGGCACCTTCATCCGTCCCAGCCTGATCTTCCCCGGCGAAGAGTTCGCTCTGCCCGCCGGTGCCACCGTGTCCGCGACACCCGACCAGCCGCCACCGCCACCGGTGACGCCGCCACCGACGACCACGACGACGCCACCGGACACCCCGGCGACACCGGTTCCCTCCACGCAGCAGGCACCGCACACCACCCAGGCACCTCAGAGCACCCCGGCGGCGCCGTCCACACAGCAGGCGCCACCGAGCACGGACGCGAACGGCGAGCCGGGGTTCACCTGGGGTAAGGAGCTGTTCGTCGGCCTGGGCCTCGCCTCGGCGGTCGGCGCGGCCCTGGTCGCCGCCCGCCGCCGATACCGCCGCCGATACCGACCAGGCAGCGGCGACCGCGCCGACCTGCCCGTGGCCCCGGTCGTGTACCAGTTGCGCCTGGCGCACCTGCGTGCCGAACAGGACGACGAGCCCGATGAACCGGATGAGCGTCCCCGACGCCGACCGGTGCCGCCGCTGGTCCTGGGCCGGTCCGGCGTTGCCGTCGATCGGGACGCACCCGTCCTGGCGGTCGGCGTGCGCGACGGCAGGGAGATCGCGCTCGACCTCGCCGCCGCGCACGGCTTGGGCATGATCGGCGCGGGGGCCGCCGCCGCGGTCCGGGCGTTGCTGGTCACCGCCCTCACCTCGACGCCCGCACGCCGGCACGGCGGGGCCGGTGTGCTCGTCCCCGCCGAGGACCTCGCCGCCCTGCTCGGTCGCCAAGCCGCCCAGGCTCCGCTGCCGGCGGGCCTGCGCGTCGTGTCCGACCTCGTCGCGGCTCTGGACGAGTTGGAGTCCGAGACCCTCGTGCGCGCGAGCCAGGACGCCCCGGTCGATGGGTCGCCGCCCGTCCTCCTCGTGGCCCGGACACCCCGGCGGCAGCACCGACGGCTGCAGGCGGTCTTGGACAACGGGTCGGGCTTCGGCGTGACCGGGCTGCTGCTCGGACAGTGGGCACCCGGCGTCACCGCCTACGTCCGCGACGACGGAACCATCTCCACCACCAGCCCCGGCCTCGGCGAGCCCTTGCGGGGCACGGCCGTGTTCCGGCTCGGCGACAACCACACCGCCGACCTGCTGGCCCTGCTGCGCCATGCCGACCCCGAGGACGAACTCGAACCCGGGACGATCGCGCTCGACGAGCGGGCCACCACCCCGCGATCCCGACCGCGTGTCGTGCCCGCCGCTGTCGAACCTGGATACGACCTCGGCCGACCCGCGGCGCCCACGTCCGCCAGGCCGACCGATACCGCCACCCGCACGGGTACGGCGGAGTTGGTCGGTGCAATGCCGGGCGTCGCCACCGGTCTGGAGCTTCTCGCCGCCGAGGACACACCACAGGCCGACACCGAGCTGGAGATCCTCGGACCGACCGCCGCATCGACGGCCGCTCCCGGACTTCGCCTACGACCCGCCCACCCGGCACCCGTCCGGGGCGGACCGGTCGGCGCGGCATCGGGCGAGCCCGACGAACAGGCCCCCGAAGTGGCTGTCGAAAATGTCACGTCCCGCACGGCGGACCGCGCCGACGAGGAACCGGCGGCTGTGGCGGTGCCGTTGCGGATCAGTGTTCTGGGGCCGCCGCAGGTGTTCTGGCGGCCCCAGCCCGCAGCGGCAAGCGCAGAGGGCACCGAACAGGCGGTCACCTCGGCGTTCCAGCCCCGCGTCCGCGAGCTGCTGGTGTTCCTGGCACTACACCCCGACGGCGCCAGCCGCGAGGCCCTGATCGCCGCCCTGTGGGCCTCCAGTACGCCGGAGAAGACCACCAACGTCATGAACACCACCCTCAGCCGGTTGCGACGTTCCGTGCAGGCGGCGACCGAGGGTGCCCTGGCCGACATCGTCGTTGTCGGGGAGGGCCGCTACCGGCTCGACCCGGAACTGGTGGAGGTCGACTATCACCGCTTCGCCGCCGCCGTGGCCGCCCGCCGCGCCGCCGTGACCGAGCAGGAGCGGGTGAACGCCTACCGGGGCGTCGTCGACGGCTACGGCGGCCCGTTGGCGGACGGGCTGAGCACCGAGTGGATCGAGACCGCACGCGAGTCCATCCGCCGCGACGCCATCGACGCCGTGGCCGCACTCGCCCGCGCCCTGGTCGAGGAGGACCCGCAGCGGACACTGGACCTGCTGGAGGTGGCACGGGCGTTCGACCCGCACAACGAGCTGATCTACCGCGACATCATGCGCCTGCAGGAACGCCTCGGACAGCTCGACGCCATCCCGCGCACCCTGGCCCTGCTCACCACCCGCCTGGCCGAAGTCGCCGACCGACCCACCCCGCAGGCCGTCAGCCTGGCCGACCAGCTTCGCCGCCGCCACGACACCAACCCGGACCCCGACCCGCCGTTGGGAGCGGACCGTGGTCGCAGCCGGGCCGGATGACCGCGCCACACCGCATTGCGGGCGACGGCCAGCCGACCGTGCCGTCCGCCTGGTGAGGGCGCCGTTCGACGGACGAGAGGACATCGTGGCGGCCGGGGCCGTCGAGTTCGGTCACATCGCCGCGAACGCCGGCATCTCCACTGTGTCGGCGGCTGTGCGCCTGGGCTTGCGCGAGCAGGTCCGGGTGCTCCCCGGTCCAGGCGATCAACGGCCCTGCCGGTGGCAACACCCCTGTGACTTCGAGGCTCAACGAATAAGTGACTTCCGACGGAAAAGTCTTTGTGCAACTTCGACGGAAGACGTCGATTCCCTGTTCGCGTATCTTTTTCAATGTGCGCGCCAGAATGCTATCGTGCAGTACAGTGTGTTTGTCCGACCAGTTCTCGTCGATGGAATACGAGTTGACCGTGGAAAGAATCTCGACCCGGCGCAGCGTGCCGTCCCGGAAGGCGACCAGGACGCTGGGCACCCACTTGACCCCGAAGAGGTTCTTCAGGTCGTACATCCCGCGAAGGACCCTGTCGCCCCGCTCCGCCACCGTGCCTCCCCGTGTGGCACTGACACGGCACCCGAGCCGCACCCCCTCGTCGCGGAGCGCGGCAGCGCCCTCCCCGAGGGTGCTGCTGATGCGAACGTGCCTGCAAAGTCGCCCTACGTAGTCAGTATGGAGATCGTCTGCGCGTACGGTGGCTTCCGTTGGGGGTTCATATGGGGGATCACATTGGGGATCAGGTTGGGGATCCTGTTAGAACGCCACCCCCTCCGGCCAGGAAAGGCGCTGGTCAGCGGCCACGTAGGGGGATCCGCTGGTATCCCAGACTCGCTTGTCCACAAGCCGGTGAATACATCGGGGCGGGCCGGTGGTCGACTCGCCAGCCTGCCGCCGCTCCGGCCACCCCTGTCATTCCGTCATATCCTCCATCCCCTTTCTATTCTTCAATGTCATTCGACATTACCTTTCCCTCCGCCCTGTTCGTGGTCGGCCCTACCTTTCTTTGCCCGCGCCCCTCCGCATCCTGCCGCGCCGCCGACCTGCGGAAATCGCGCGGCACGACGGTCGAAAATGGAACGTGCGCCCGAGTCCGCCATTTCGGACAATGGCAATCGCGCAACGGTCCGAAAAGAGTCTTGAAAATGAGCTGTCGAACCCATTGCGCGGCGCGCGGCGCAGAGTCATAATTGAATCGTCGCCAGGGAAACCGGAAACCAAACCGAATACCACACCCGGCGCGAGCCATGTCCGGTGAAAAAGTCCGGAAATGGTCGAAAGACTCTCAAACAATACGCGCCCGTCCGTCGCGCGACATCGAAAGGACCACCGCGATGACTACGCCCACCCCGGCACCCACCCCCGCCACCGCACCCGCCGCCCCGGCGGGCGGTGCGGTGTCCCGGTTGCGCAGCGGTGAACTGCGCGCGATGGTCGCGAAGGTCCTCGCCGACAAGGCGGGCACCGACCTCACCCCACGTACCATCGCGCACACCCTGAACCGGTCCTCCGGGGCAGTGGGCAACGCCCTGAAGGTGTTGACCGACCGGGGCGAGGCGGAGGTCGCCTCGACCACGCCGCTGACCTACCGGGCGACGACGACCACGGCGTCCGTCGCCGCGCCCACCATCATTTCCGCCCCGACCGGCACGCCCCGCCCGCGCCGCCCGAAGACCCCCGCCGCGTCGCCCGCCGCCACTCCCGCGACCACCACCCCCGCCCCGACCGGGACGGGTGGAGCGGCGACCGGTTCGGCGGCGGTGACCGGTCCGGTGATGCGTCCCAACGGGTTGGAATACCACCCGCGCCTTCTGTCGGGGATGCCCGACGTGACCGCACTGCGGCGGTTGCGCGATGCCGGGGTCGCCGCCCTGCTGTACGGATCGCCCGGAACCGGCAAGACGTCGGTGGTGGAGGCGGCGTTTCCCGACTGCATCACCGTGCAGGGTGACGGGGACACCGTGGTCGCCGACCTCGTGGGCGACTACACCAAAACCCCCGACGGCGAGTTCGTGTTCGTGCACGGTCCACTGGTCCGAGCGATGCGCGAGGGCGTGCCACTGTTCGTCGACGACGCCACCCTGATCCCGCCGACCGTGCTCGCCGTGGTCTACCCCGCGATGGACGGACGCCGCCAGATCATCGTCAAAGCCAACGGCGGCGAGGCCATCGACGCCGCCCCCGGCTTCTACGTGGTCGCCGGACACAACCCCGGCGTGCACGGCGCTGTCCTCACCAACGCCCTTTCCAGCCGGTTCTCGGTGCAGGTCCAGGTGTCCTCCGACTACGAACTCGCCGACCAGTTGGGGGTGGACAAGAAGGCGGTGCGGGTGGCGCGCAACCTCGCCACCCGAGTGGCCAACGGCGAGATCGGGTGGGCACCGCAACTGCGGGAACTGTTGGCGTTCAAGAAGATCGTCGCCGTGTTGGGCATCGACGCCGCCGCCGC
>CBHFOL010000254.1:0-11794 GCA_965995405.1 uncultured Saccharothrix sp. | reverse complement strand
CGGCAGCCCCTGGTTCACGGTGGCGACGTAGGTCTCCCACAGCCCGGGCTTCATCACGGCCTTCACCGCCTGGGCGTGAACCGGGAATCGGACGTTGTCTAGGTCGGCGCGCTACCCCCCGGCGCGCCGACGTCACTGTGGGACGTCGTGCAACGCGACGCGGCGGACGACGTGAAAGCGTTGCTGTCCAAGCCGATCCCGGATTCCGCGCGCCACCCGCTGGACGCCGTGACGCTGCACGCCCCGCTGCGACCCGGAAAGATCATCGCGGTAGGGCTCAACTACACCGAGCACATCGCGGAATCCGCCCGCGCGCTGGACACCGCGCAGGAACTCCCACAACGCCCCGTGCTGTTCGCCAAGCCCAGCACCGCCGTCATCGGCCCCGACCAGGCGATCGAGCACAACGGCCACCTCACCCAACAGCTCGACTGGGAGTGCGAACTGGCCGTCGTGATCGGCCGGACCGCCAAACGGGTCCCGCCGGAACGCGCGCTGGACCACGTGTTCGGCTACAGCGTCCTCAACGACATCAGCGCCCGCGACCAGCGGCGGGGCGGCTTGTGGTTCTACTCCAAGGGACAGGACACCTTCGCCCCGTTCGGCCCGGCGGTCCGCACCGCCGACGAGATCCCCGACCCGCACGCGCTCGACCTGTCACTGCGGGTGAACGGCGAGCTGCGGCAGGAGTCCAACACCCGGTTCATGCTGTTCCGGATCCCCGAGCTGATCGCGGACATCAGCGCGGGCGTCACCCTGGAGCCCGGCGACGTGATCGCCACCGGCACGCCGTCCGGCGTCGGCGCGGGCCGTTCACCGCAACTGTGGTTGTGGCCGGGCGACGTGGTGGAGGCGACCGTGCAGCACATCGGCACGCTGCGCAACCCGGTGGTGGACGTCCGGTGAGGACCTTCCGGATCGGCCAGATCGTGCCGAGCTCCAACGTGACCATGGAAACCGAGATCCCGGCGATCTTCCGGGCCCGGGAGACCGTCGCGCCCGAGCGGTTCACGTTCCACTCCAGCAGGATGCGCATGAAACACGTGCGCAAGGAGGAACTCGCCGCCATGGACGCCGACTCGGGCCGCTGCGCCGCCGAACTGTCCGACGCCCGCGTCGACGTGCTCGGCTACGCCTGCCTGGTCGCCATCATGAGCCTCGGCACGGGCTACCACCGCACGTCCGAACGCAACCTGGCCAAGATCGCCGCCGACAACGGCGCGCCCGCTCCCGTGGTCACCAGCGCCGGCGCCCTCGTGGAGGCGCTGCACCTGTTGGGCGCGCGCAGCATCACCGTGGTGTGCCCTTACCTGCGGCCGTTGACCGAGACCGTGGTGGACTACATCCGTGCCGAAGGTGTCGACGTCGGCGACTACACCGCCCTGGAAATCCCCGACAACCTGGAGGTCGCCGCGCACGACCCGAAGGAACTGGTCCCCATCGCCGCCCGGCTCGACCACCGGGACGCCGACGCCATCGTGCTGTCGGCCTGTGTGCAGATGCCTTCGCTGGAGTCGATCGAAGTGGTGGAACAGGAACTCGGCAAGCCCGTGCTGTCCGCCTCGATCGCCACCGCGCACCAGCTGATGCGCGCACTCGACCTGCCGGCCGTCGCGCCGGGAGCCGGCACGCTGCTTGCGGGCGGCCACGCCGACACCCCGTTCCGCGCCTGACCGTCCACAGCGGACGACCAGACACTCCGGGAAGGAGTGCTGATGCACGAGTCAGCCCACGTAGACACGTTCTGCCGGGACCACCTCCCGCCGCCGGAGCAGCAGCCCGAGTTCCGGTTCGATCTGCCCGGCCTGCACTACCCGGAACGGCTCAACTGCGCGCAGGAACTGCTGGCGGACGCGATCCGCCGGTTCGGCCCCGACCGGCCGTGCCTGCGCACCGCCACCGAGACCTGGACCTACGGCGAGGTTGCCGCGCGCAGTGACCGGATCGCCCGGGTGCTGGTCGAGGATTTCGGCCTGGTGCCGGGGAACCGGGTGCTGCTGCGCGGGCCGAACAACCCGTGGACGGTGGCCGCGTGGCTGGGCGTCGTCAAGGCCGGCGGCGTCGTGGTGACCGTGATGCCGGTGTTGCGGGCCAAGGAGATCGCCACGCTGGTCGAGCTGACCGGGCCGGCGCTGGTCCTCGCCGACCACCGGTTCGCCGGGGACCTGCCGGAGGGTGTGCCGAGCGTGACGTTCGGTGGTGCCGGGGCGGACGACCTGGTGGCGCTCTGTTCGTCCAAAGAGGACGGGTTCGAGTGCGTGGCGACGGCGGCGGACGACGTGGTGCTGCTCGCGCCGACGTCCGGCACGACCGGCAGACCCAAGGCCACCATGCACTACCACCGGGACGTGCTGGCGTGCGCGGACACGTTCGCCCGGCACGTCCTCAAGCCGGAGCCCGACGACGTGTTCACCGGCACGCCGCCGATCGGCTTCACGTTCGGGCTGGGCGGGATCGTGGTGTTCCCGATGCGGTTCGGCGCGTCCACGTTCCTGATCGAGCGCACCACGCCCGAAGAGCTGGCCGACATCATCGCCGAGCACGGCATCACCGTGCTGTTCACCGCGCCCACCGCGTACAAGGCGATGCTCGCGGCCGGGAAGGCGAACCGGCTGGCCGGGCTGCGGCGGTGCGTGTCCGCCGGGGAGCACCTGGCGTCGTCCACCTGGGAGCACTTCCACCGGGCGACCGGGCTGCGGATCATCAACGGCATCGGCGGCACCGAACTGCTGCACATCTTCATCTCCGCCGCCGACGACGACATCCGGCCCGGCGCGACCGGCAAGGCGGTGCCCGGCTACGTCGCCGCCGTGCTGGACGAGGACGGCGATCCGGTGCCGGACGGCGTGCCCGGACGGCTCGCGGTGCGCGGCCCGACGGGGTGCCGCTATCTGGCCGACTCGCGGCAGCAGGACTACGTGCAGTTCGGCTGGAACCTGACCGGCGACACCTACATCCGGGACGCCGACGGCTACTTCTGGTTCCAGGCCCGCAACGACGACATGATCATCTCCGCCGGCTACAACATCGCCGGGCCCGAGGTGGAGGCGGCGCTGCTGGACCACGCCGACGTCGCCGAGACCGCCGTGATCGGCGCGCCCGACCCGGATCGCGGCTCGGTGGTGCACGCGTTCGTCGTGCTGCGGCCCGGCGCGGTGGGCACGCCGGAGAAGGCGGCCGAGTTGCAGGCGTTCGTCAAAGGCGTGATCGCGCCGTACAAGTACCCCCGGCGGGTGGAGTTCGTGCCGGAGCTCCCGAAGACGCCGAGCGGGAAGATCCAGCGCTACAAGCTGCGCGAGACGGTGCGTGACCGGGCGGCCAAGCGCGAGATCACGCCCGGTGACGCACTGATACCGTGACCGCCGTGACGAGCGAGGCGGGGTTCGCCGACGGGGAGGGTTACGCGAAGGCGGCCCAGCCCCGGCAGGTGATCGTGACGCTGTACGGCCTGTTCTCGCGGGACAACGGCGGCTGGCTGTCGGTGGCGTCGGTCGTCTCCCTGCTCGGGCAGCTCGACATCGACGAACCCGCCGTGCGCTCGTCCATCTCGCGGCTGAAGCGGCGGGACGTGCTCCAGGCGGAACGGCGGGACGGCGCGGCCGGCTACGCCCTGTCCCCCGCCGGTCTGGCGATACTGCAAGAGGGCGACCACCGGATCTTCCGCCGCAAGCGGGCCACCCTGGCCGACGGGTGGCTGCTCGCGGTGTTCTCCGTGCCCGAGTCCGAACGGCACAAGCGGCACCTGCTGCGGTCCCAGCTGAGCCGGCTGGGGTTCGGCACGGCCGCGCCGGGCGTGTGGATCGCGCCCGCGCACCTGCACGAGCCGACCGCCGACATCCTGCGCAGCCTGGACCTGCACGGCTACGCCGACCTGTTCCGGGCCGACCACCTGGCGTTCGGCGATCTCGGCGGGAAGGTCCGGCAGTGGTGGGACCTGGACCAGTTGGAGGCGCTGTACTCGGCGTTCCTGACCGAGCACGGGCCGGTGCTGGAGCGGTGGCGACGGCGGCGGGTGGTCGGGGAGCCCGAGGCGTTCGCCGACTACGTGCGGCTGCTCACCGACTGGCGGCGGCTGCCGTACCTGGATCCGGGGCTGCCCGAGGACCTGCTGCCGGCGGACTGGATCGGGATCCGGGCGGCCGACCTGTTCTTCAGCCTCCAGGATCGGCTGGAGGCTGCGGCGCGGGCCCATGGGGTGCGTGCGGTCAGCGGGTGACGTTCGGGGTGGCTTGGCCTCCGGCCCCCGGTTCCATTGTCCTACGAGGCACCGACAATTCCGGGTGGAGTGCTGGTCGGGCTGTTGCCGCAGCGGGCCGCGGGGCGGGGTTGGCGGCGGGTGACGGCGGTGGCAGGTCCGGGACGCCGAGCCTGCGTACGACGCGGGGCACGACCACCGCGCCGGCCAGGATCAGCACGGCCGCGACGAGGCACGCCACCTGCGGGTTCCCCGACCGGCGTCGCGGCCCTCGTCGCCACCGGCTGACCGACGAGGAGTGACTACCGGCCCAGCGCCGCCCGGACCTTGCCCAGCACCGCGTTCTCGCCGTCCGCGACCCGGCCGTCGGCCGACGCGACCTGCTCGCACATCCCGAGCACGGCGGCGGCGAACGCCTGCGCTTCCGGACCCGACCGCCGGGCGACGAAGGCCATCGAGCCGCGCAGCGCGGCCAGCACCCCCTGCTCGACGTCGTCCACCGAGCCCTGCGGCAGTTCCGGCGCACCCGAGTCCACCGCGTCCCGCACGCGGGGCGGGAGCGCGGACATCGCCCGGATCCCGGCGTGACTCTCCTGGTCCAGCGCCCCCTCGTCCGCGATCGACACCAGTACCATCGCCCCGTAGACGGCGGTGCGCAGCGTACGGCTCTCCTCGTCCGTGTATCCCCTCATGCGACCACCCTATGTCCGCAGTGGACGGCACCTCGCGAAAGGTGGGCCGATGGAGGCGGTGACCCTCGCCGAACGCCCCGACCTGGGCGACGCGACCTACGCCATCCCCTACCCGCCGGACACGCCGCGCTTCATGCGGGGCAACCTGGCGTCGCTGCTGGTGCGCCGTCGCCGGGTGCGCGCGCGGTGGCCGCACCTGGGGGTGGCGCTGCTCGACGGGGGTGTGCCGGTCGCGCGCGGGACCATGATCCCGTTTCGCGCGGACCGGGACGAACGGCAGGCGTTCCCGGACGGCGGGTGGGACCAGATCGCCGTCTGGGCGGCCGAGGACGTGCTCGACGACGTCCAGCCGGACACCGTGTGCGCGCTGGAGATCACCGTCCACCCCGAACACCAGGGCCGTGGGCTGTCGAGCGTGGTGCTGCGCGCCATGCGCGCGGCGGCGGGGCCGTTGCCGCTGGTGGCCCCGTTGCGCCCGCCGGACAAGGCGGCGGAGCCGGCCACACCGATGGCGGAGTACGCGGGCCGGGTGCGGGCGGACGGACTGCCCGCCGACCGCTGGTTGCGCACCCACGTGCGGGCCGGTGGACGGGTCATGGGCATCGCGACCTGCTCGGCCACCGTGCAGGCCACGCTGGGGCGGTGGCGTGAGTGGACCGGGCTGCCGTTCGACCGGGACGGCGCGGTCACCGTGCCCGGCGCGCTCGCCCCGGTGTTCGTGTCGACCGCGCACGACCTGGCCGTGTACGTGGAACCGAACATCTGGGTCGCGCACGGTTAATCCTCAACCGACTATGAACATCGATTGTCAACTCTTGCCAAGAGCTGGTCGGCGGCGCTTCACTGGCCCACGAGTCCGTCGACCGGAGGTGGGGCGCGTGATCGGCTGTCGGGCAGGCAGCTCGGCAGCACCCAGGGTTCGTACAACACCGGCAACCCCGGCTCGGCGGGCACCCGCGACGGTGGCGGCGCGCTGGACATCTCGGTGTCCGGCATGACCGCCGCCACCCGGACGGCGGTGGCGAAGGTGTTGCGCCAGGTCGGTTTCGCGGCTTGGGCGCGGACTCCGGAGCAGGTGACTGGGGCTACCACATCCACGCTGTCGCGGTGTCCGACCCGGACCTGTCGTCCGGTGCGCAGCACCAGGCGGGCGACTACTACCTGGGGCTCAACGGGCCGGCCGACCGCGCGCCGGACGACGGCCGGCCGTCACGAAGGTGACGTGGGAGGAGTACCTCCGCTAGTACCAGGGTGCGGCTGGTCCGGGGCGGAGGTCGGCGCTTCTGCCGACGGCTCCGGGTCGATGGTCGGCTCCGGTGCGGGCGATTCCACCGGGGCCGGTTCCCCGGGCGACTCCGGTTCCACCGTGGG
Organism: uncultured Saccharothrix sp.; assembly: GCA_965995405.1. Lineage (GTDB taxonomy): Bacteria > Actinomycetota > Actinomycetes > Mycobacteriales > Pseudonocardiaceae > Actinosynnema. The sequence goes on along the minus strand of CBHFOL010000254.1, from coordinate 5,536 downwards.
CACGGCCGGAACGCCGGCCGGAGCCGGGTCGCCGGTCGTGAGCAGAGCGGGGTCGGCAGGCGGGGCGAACAGCCCGGCCTGCCCGGAATAGGCAGCCACCGCGGGGTCGCTCGTCGGGGCGGGATATCCGGTCGGGGTGGGGTAACCGGCCGGGACCGGGTAGCCGGGCTGAGCGGAGTAACCGGGCTGAACGGGATAGCCAGGTTGAACGGGATAGCCGGGCTGGACCGGGTAGCCGACCGGAACGGGGTAGCCGGGCATGAACTGGCCCGGGTGGCCGGACTGGGCGAGGTGGACGTTGGTCGCCTGCCACTCGGTGAGCCGCCGCACGATGGTGATCACCGTGGCCGCCGCGACGACGTCCAGCACGGCCACGAGCGTCAACAAGGCGGCCACGCCCTCGGCACTGTCCGCACTGGTGTCCCGTTCGATCGCGAAACCGGCGATCCGGGACAGGATCATGGACGTCACCCAGGCCGCCCACCACCAGTTCACCACGGAGTACGACGCGTCCTCGCGGGGCCTGCTGACCCGCCACACGTCGACCACCACCTTGCGCGGCACCCACAGGCCCACCACCGGCAGCCAACCCCAGATCGCGGCCGACCGCGGGAACTCGTGGGAGGTCCTGCTGGACACCAGATCGGCGTTCCACCGGACCCGCCACAGCCACACGACGAACGCGATCCCGGCGACCACGTTCACCAGCACGCCACCCACGCCGAGCGAGGCGTAGGCGGCGAGGACGCGGTCGAGTTCGGCGCCACTGGTGGCCCCACCGGCCCGGTAGTCGGCTTCGACGCTGTTCAGGTACCAGGTCCATCCGGCGATGACGAGACTCGCCGCCGCACTGAAGCCCACCAAGGCGACCACGGCCGAAGCCGGGCCGCGTACCGCACGGAACATAAGGGTCCCCAAGTTCGAAAAGAGGCCCCCCGACCCGGAGCAGACAGTATCCGATCACCGGCACTGCACCGAATCGTATATTGCAAGGTCAGGACGCCGTCACGAGCAGTTCCGACACGGTCGCGAACCGGTAGCCCCGTTCCCGGAGGCGGTCGATGATGGGGCCGAGGGCCGCCCTGGTGTTGGCGCGGCCCGGGTACATGCCGTGCAGCAGCACGATCGAGCCGGGACGGACCTGGTCGACGGTCTGCCGGACCAGTTCGTCGGCGCTCGCCCGGTCGTTGCCCGAGTCGGGCTCGACGTCCCACATGACGGTCCTGCGGTTGTGTTTGTCCAGGTAGTGCGGCAGCGCCAGCAGCTTCTTGCCGTTGGGCGGGCGGAACGTGATCTCGCCGGTGTAGCCGGTGGCGCGGATCAGGGCGTCGGTCCGCTCCACCTCGTCCGCGATCTTGCCCGGACTGACGAACACCAGCCGCCGGTGCGAGTACGAGTGGTTGCCGATCTCGTGGCCGGCCCGCGCGATCGCCCGCCCGAGGTCGGGGTGCTCGGCCAGTTCACGGCCGGTCAGGTAGAACGTGCCGCGCACGTTCTTTGATTTCAGCAGGTCCAGCATCGGCTGCGTGCCCGCCGGGTCCGGTCCGTCGTCGAACGTCAGCGCGACCACTTTGTCGGTGGTCTCCACCCGGCTGGTGAGTCCGCCGAACAGCTGGAACGTCCGGGCGTTGACCAGCGCCGACAGCCCGACCAGGGCAAGCGGGAGCAGCACCAGGACGACGAGGCCCGCCACCGTCCAGCGACGGGCCCGACGGTTGCTGGGTAACAAGCGCACCCGGCCATCCTGGCGCACCACGATCCGCGCCCGTGACCGGCTTCGTGCACAAACCTTCAAGACCGACCGGGCTCGACGGGGATAGAAACGCCGACGTGGTCGACTTGGGATTCGTCGGACTGGGCGTGATGGGCCAACCCATGGCCCTCAACCTGGCACGCGCCGGCGTGCCGCTGATCGTCTGGAACCGCACCGCCGGCCGGTGCGCACCGCTCGCCGACGCCGGGGCGCGGGTCGCGCGGGGGCCGGACGAGGTGTTCGAGCAGGCCGAGGTGGTGCTGCTGATGCTCGCCGACGAGGACGCGGTGGACGCGGTCCTGGGTCGGGGCACGGCCGACTTCGGCGTGCGGTGCCGTGGTCGGACCGTCGTGCAGATGGGCACGATGCCCGCCGGCTACTCGCAGGAGCTCGCCGCCGAGGTCGCTGCGGTGGGCGGTGCGTACGTGGAGGCTCCGGTGTCCGGTTCGCGCGGGCCGGCCGAGGCCGGGACGCTGATCGCGATGGTGTCCGGGGCCGAGGACGATGTCGCGCGGGTGCGGCTGTTGCTCGGGCCGATGTGCGCGGAGGTCGTGGACTGCGGCCCGGTGCCCGGTGCGTTGCTGATGAAGTTCGCGGTGAACCTGTTCCTGATCACGTTGGCGACCGGTCTGGCCGAGGCGTATGCCTTTGCCGAGGCGAACAAGTTGGACACGGCGCTGCTGACCCGCATCCTGGACGCCGGCCCGATGGCGTCCCAGGTGTCCCGTGTGAAGGGCGCGAAGCTGCGCGACGGCGACTACTCGGTGCAGGCGGCGGCAACGGACGTGCTGAAGAACAACCGCCTCATCGCCGAAGCCGCCCGCACGGCCGGCGTGCCGTCGCCGCTGCTGGACGTGTGCCATTCGCTGTTCGGGGAGACCGTCGCGCTGGGTCACGGTGCAGAGGACATGGCCGCCGTGATCCGGGCGATCCGGGCGCGCGCCTGAGACCTGACGGTCGCGCGGGCGCGGGGCTCGGCTTCGGCCTGTAGTTGGGGACATGCCTCACCGCTTGGGACTCCGCGGAAGCACCAATCTCACAGGGAGTCCCACGCACATAACGGCTCGACTTGCTCACTTGCTCAGGCCCTCAGGCCGTGAGCGCGGCTTGCCCACCCGTTGAAGCGTCCGCGCGTTCAAGGACCCGGGGTCTGACACCGGGGACCGGGGTGCCACCTGCCCGCGTTCCCTGCGCCTTGGCGGGTGGCAACTGGGGACACGGTCGGCACCCGTCCCCGACCGCCGGGCGGTCCGCACAAGCCCACAGCCACTCCCGTTCCGCCGTACCGAGCCTGAAGACCCGCCCGTGATCCCGGCCGAACGGATCGAACAACTGAGGCGCGAACTGCCCAAGCCCATCGAGCAGGGTGGACAGGGCCGCAAGGTCCACGGCCGCGTCATCAACCCGGACGGCACGGTAGAACCGATCGTCAACGGCCGTGATGATGACTGGCGATTGGCGGACGAACGGCTGAACAACTCCGAATGCCCTTCCGTTCAACGAAGACTTCCGACGTGGAAATGAAGCCGGCCGAGCGCATGGCCGAGCGTGGAGTCAAGTTTCCCGAAGGGGCAAGCTTACCGTCTACGGCGTGACTGCGAACGGAACGCGGTTCCGCAGGCGATACACAGGAGGTGCCCGCCCGTGGTGGCAAAGCTAGAAGCGTGGTTCGACGTGGACCATGACGGACCGACCACTGTCACAACGGCTGCCGAACTGGACGCCGTGCTGGACGCGGTGGCCGGGTGGTCCGGTCCCAACACGGTTCAACTCACCCTCGCCGGTCAGCCTGAACGGGGACTGCTGGACGTGGGATTGGACGCGGAACACGGACACGGTGTCCTCTATTACGCCGGCCCCACCGTGCCGGACGGATGTTGCACCAAAGGTCCTCACACGGCCGATGAAGTTCCCCTCTACTACTACATGGGTTCGGACACCGAATTCCCGGCCGATGCCGAAATCCCGCTGGACGAGGTACGACTGGCGGCCTACGAGTGGATGACCTCGGGGGGCGAACGGCCGACCAGCGTTCAGTGGCAACCCTGGTTCGCCTGACCCGGCCGGGCCCGCCGAGTGGCCTCTGTGCCCAGAATGGTGATCGGGGGCCGGAGGCCGTGGGTATTGGCGAGTTCAGGGCTCTGACCTGGGGTTTGTCCGCTCGGTACCGGGTCGAAGACCAGTGGGCAGCCGAAGGGGCGTTGTCCACAGTGGACGACGCCCCCTCGCCGTCCGGGCGTTACGGCACGACGTTCAGCAGGAGGGCGATGGTGCCGCCCGTCTGTAGGAGAAAAGTCGTGCCGGCGTGCATCCCGATCGACAACCGCAGGTCCTTCTTCCGCCAGACGAACCAGGGCCCGGGAAAGAAGAAGATCACCCGCGACAGGAACACCCAGGGCGACCACAGGTGGTACAGCGAGAACAGGACCGCGCTGACCACCGGCGCCCACCCGCCCAGCCGGGACAGGCGGGGCAGCAGGAAACCGCGGAAGTAGAGCTCCTCGATGATCGGGAAGGCCAGTCCGGTCAGCGGAATGCACACCGCCAGCGTGACGACCATGACCGAGTGCGGGTATCCGTTGATGTACGTGGTGGCGCTGCCGCCCGCGCCCTCGAACGGGACCCACCGGAACAACGACTCGTAGACGAAGTTGTCCAGGGGTGTCAGCGCGAACGCCACCACCACGAACCAGACGATGAGAACGGCGACGATGGCGACGAGTTTCCCGCGCGGGACCGGCTTGTCCAGGTAGCCCACCACTCCGCGCAGCGACCACCGGCCGTTGCGCCGCCGGCCCAACCACATCAGCAGACCCAGCTGGACCGGCGCGAGCGCCAGGCACATGGCGATCGCCCAGCCCAGGAACGACGGATAGCCGGCGGCCTCGACCAGCGGTCCGGCGACCAGCAGGTAGACGGCGACGATCAGGGCTCCGGGGACGAGGTGCAGCGCGATGGACAGCGGCAGGGAGTGGTGGTCGCCCAGCAGCCGCTCGACCATTCGGTTCGGTCGAGTGTTTCCCGTGGTGGACAGGGGCTTCTGTGTGCTCTCCATGCAAGAGACGGTCGCCCGGTCGGCTGACACGGCACTGACATGGCCCCTACACGGCGCGCAGACGGATCTGCCGTCTGCTTCGAGTCGGTGTTCTTGCCGACCCGCGCTCTGGCCGGTTCAGGGTGTGGGTAGGGCAGATCCTCGCACCGCCGCCGTCCACACGGCCGGCGTCAGACCATAGGCGCGCTTGAACATCCTGGTCAGGTGGCTCTGGTCGGCGAAGCCCACCGCGACCGCCACCTCACCCAGCGGCACACCGGCCGCCATCAGTCGGCGGGCGGCGTCGAGTTGGCGCATGGTCCGGAACCTGGTGGGGCTGGTGCCGAACGCGGCGCGGAACTGCCGGGCGACCGCCCAGCGGTCCAGGCCCGAGACGCGTTCGAACTCGGCCACGTCGTGGCGGCGGGTGTAGTCGTCCAGCAGCAGCGTCCGCACCCGCCGCACCGCATCGATGTCCACAGTGGACCGGACGGGCCGCGCGGTCGAGTGTGCGCTCAGCAGGTCCGCCACCGCCGCCGTGATCTCCACGGCCTCCGCGTCGGTGAGCGGCTCGTCGATGTGGGCCAGCCAGCCGGCGACGGCCCCGCCCACCCGCTGCGGACGGATCACCGGGTCCGGCACGAACGGCAGCGGGTGGCCGCCCAGGGCGTCCTGCACCAGGGCCGGGTCCAGGTAGATGATCCGGTAGCCGAAGCCGCCTTCCGTGCCGGCCGCGCCGTCGTGCACCT
>CBHFOL010000253.1:0-11801 GCA_965995405.1 uncultured Saccharothrix sp. | reverse complement strand
ACCTCAGCCTCGGCCAGCCGCTCACCACGCTGTCCGGCGGCGAGCGGCAGCGGCTGAAGCTGGCCACCCACATGTCCGAGAAGGGCGGCGTCTACGTCCTGGACGAGCCCACGACCGGCCTGCACCTCGCCGACGTCGAGCAACTGCTCGGCCTGCTCGACCGGCTGGTCGACTCCGGCAAGTCGGTCATCGTGATCGAGCACCACCAGGCGGTCATGGCACACGCCGACTGGATCATCGACCTCGGCCCCGGAGCCGGCCACGACGGCGGCCGGATCGTCTTCGAGGGCACCCCCGCCGACCTCGTCGCGGCCCGCTCCACCCTCACCGGCGAGCACCTCGCGGCCTACGTCGGCGCCTGACGGGCAACGGCCGACCGGGACCACGCAGCAGCGGGTTCCCGGTCGGCCGTTACCCGTCTCGCTTGTGATCCACGCTTGAAGCCCACCACCCGCCGTCGACCGCGAACGCCCAGGTCTAACCCTGCGCGACGGCCAACTTGCGCACAACCCGGTGGGCGTCCTCACGGGACGCGTCGGCCTGCTCACGGAACTCCGCCAGGTGCGGCACCTTGTGCGCCAGCGTCAGCTCGGCGTGCACGAACTCCAGGTTCTCCGCCAACCCGAGCGACCCGAAGATCAACCGCAGGTACGGCTCCTGGAAGTCCGAGGTGTGCCGCGGTGTGCCGGGCGCGTACGAGCCGCCCCGGGCCGTGACGACTACGACGCGCGTGTCGGTGAGTGCACCAATGCCGGTCTCCGGGTTCGCGAAGAGCTCCGGCACGAGGATCCAGTCCAGCCACGCCTTCAGACCGGACGGCACGGAGTAGTTGTACATCGGGGCGCCGATCAGCACGGTGTCGGCCGCCGTCAGCTCGGCCACCAACTCCTGTTCCAGGTCGTGCCGCTCGGGGGTGTCGCGGGCGGCGACCGCACCGCCGTCCACGTGCGGGAGAGGCCTGGCGGCCAGATCCCGGTACGTGTAGCCGGCGTCCGGGTGCGCTTCCCGCCACGCGGCGGCGAAGGACGCCGTCACCTCACGGGAGACGGAGCCCTCGGTGCGCAGGCTGGAATCGATGTGGAGCAGGCCACTCATGGTTCCTCCTCAGAAGTTCTTGGTTGAGAACATATGACCCAAGTTGTTCCGAGTCAAGATGTTCTCAACCGAGAAGTAACCACCGTGCGCGTATGATCGGTGTCATGAACGCCCCCGTCGACCCCGCCTGCGTCCGCCGGTCCGGCCTGAACTGGCTGCTGCACCGCGCCGCGCAGAAGCTGGGCACGGCGGCGCAGGAGGCGGCCGGCCGGCACGGCGTGACGACCCGCGGGCAGCTCGTGCTCACCGCGCTGGCCAGCGAGGAGTTCCGGCGCACCCAGCTCGCGCTGGGTCAGGCGCTCGGCCTGGACAAGACGACGCTGACCGCCGAGCTGGACCGGCTGGAGCGGGCCGGCCTGATCGTGCGCAAGCCGGACCCGACGGACCGCCGGGTCCGGGTGCCGGTGATCACCGAGCAGGGCCGCGTGGTCCAGGCCGAGGTGGAACAGGTCCACATCGGGGTGGAGACCGAGTTCACCGCCGGCCTGGAACCGGGCGAAGCGCACCACCTGTGCGAGCTGCTGCGGAAGGTGATCCAGTCCGACCACCGGCCGGGCACCGGATCCTGCCTCTAGCCGAGCTCACCTCGCTGCCCGAGCTCATCCAGCGGCGCAGTACGCAACTCCTCGGGTGACACGGCCGCGTGGGCATCGACCAACGCCTGAAGCGCCGCCCCGTCGTCCCACTGGTTCACGTTCATCGCCGCCTGGACCCGCCCCGCACGCAGCCAGAACGCGGTGAAGTCGCGCTCTTCGAGCCTGCCGCGCACGACGAGCTCGTCGCGTTCGGCGTCGGCCAGCCCCCGGTACTCCATGCCCAGCTCGTACTGGTCGGTGAAGAAGTACGGCGCGGCCGTGTACGGCTCGTCCAGCCCCAGAACAGTTCCCGCGACGTGCGCGCCCTGGTCCTTGGCGTTAGCCCAGTGCTCGACGCGGACCCGCCGTTCGTAACGCGGATGGTCATGGGCCGCGATGTCGCCCACCGCGCAGATGTCCGGATGGGACGACCGCAGCGCCGCGTCGACCGCGACACCACCTTCCGCCAAGGACAGCCCCGCACTCTCCGCCAGCCCGATATTCGGCTTCGCGCCGACGGCCACGACGGTCAGGTCACCGGTCACCGTGGCCCCGTCGGCCAGCCGGACGCCGTCCGAGGTGAACCCGTCCACGCCCACGCCGAGCCGCCACCGGACGCCGTGCCCCTCGTGCAGCGCGCGGAACACCTCGGCCACCACCGGCCCGAGAACGCGGCGCAGCGGCAGGTCGACCGGATCGATCACGGTCACCTCCGCGCCGTGACTGCGGGCCGCGGCGGCCACCTCGCAGCCGATCCAGCCCGCCCCGACGATCACCACCCGGGGCCGTTCGGCGAGCCGGGCGCGCAACGCCAGCGAGTCCTCCACCGTACGGAGGGTGACCAGACCTGGGAGGTCTCCGTTCGGCACGGGCAGGGTGCGCGGCGTCGAGCCGGTCCCCAGGATCAGCCGATCGTACGAATGCGTCACCCCGGCGGAGTCCAGGACCGTCCGCTCGCCGGCCCGGAGTTCGACGATCTCGACGCCGAGGCGGAGGTCCACGCCGTGGGTTTCGTAGTAGTCGGGCTCGTGCACCCGGTTCGGTCCTTCGGCGTTGCCGAGCAGCACATCCTTGGACAGTGCGGGCAATTCGTACGGCCGGTGCGTCTCCCTGCCGAAGAGCGTGAGCTCTTTGTCGTAACCGCGTTCCCGCAACGCGCCCGCCGCGGTGGCCCCCGCGAGGCCCGAGCCGATTATCACGATCCGTTGCGGTTCAGCCATTTTTCACCCTCCCAGGTGACTGGAGTGATGACTACATGCGACGCTATCGGCTGCTCGGCACAGTCGCCCGTCGGGATTTCCCCGTCACGGCACCAACCCGCGTGCGTCTCATCCCCGCGAGCGCCCGGATTGGTCCGAGCACCCGTGTCGAGACAGTTGGAGGTTGGGGGCCGTGGGTACAGGCAAGGAGTGGCAGATTTCCTGCCGCGACATCGCATCCCGTCGCCGTGACATGACCGTTTTCGTCAGCCAGGGGCACGTGGTGGTCACCGTGCCACCGGGTGAGGCCGCCGTGCTGACGCCGTTGGAAGTGGGCCGGCTGCGGGCCGCCCTGCGCGACGCGGTGGTGAACGCCTCGGGTATGCCGGAGAACTGAGCGGCACGTCCGGGCTCCGGATTTGCCGCCACCCCTTCCTACTCGCGGGTAGGTAGTGTCAGTATCGGTGCCGTGAGTACCTACTTCGTCACCGGCGCGACGGGCTTCATCGGACGCCGCCTGGTCGAGAGGCTGCTCCGACGGGCGGCCTGCGAGCGGGTGTTCGTGCTGGTCAGACCCCAGTCGGCAGACCGCGTCACCCACCACGACCGGGTGACCGTCGTGCCGGGCGACCTGACCTCGCGGCTCGAGGCGGACGCGGTGGACCACGTGGTCCACCTCGGCGCGGTCTCCGACTTCACCGCCGACGAGGACGAGCAGACCGCCGTGAACGTCGGCGGCACCAAGCGGGTGCCGGAGTACGCCGCGCGGACCGGCTGCGGGCTGGTCCACCACGTCTCGTCGATCGCGGTCGCCGGCGACTTCCGCCTCAACTGGCCGTCGCTGCCCCTCCCCCGGGCCCCGACCGGAGTCCTGGCCGAGCCGGGCATCCCGCCGCAGGTGGTGCCGCACCTCGCGGCGCACACCGAGTTCGACTCGACCGGCACCCGCACGGTGACCGGCCTGGAGCCACCGGAGTTCCGCACCTACACGCACGTCCTGAGGCGGTACTGGGCCGAGCACCTGGACCCGTTGCGCGCCTACCTGGGCTCGAAGAGCGCCCTGGACGCGTTCAGCCGGGTCGCCGCCGCCGTGACGCGGCTGGCGCTGCGGGCCGTCCGGTGAGCCGGGTGGTCGGCGCGGTGTGCGCCCTCGTGACGCTGGTGAAGGCCGGTGTGGTGCGGCCGATGGGCCCGACGCGGCTGCTCGGCGTGCTGGACGCCTACCTGCGCTGGGACCTGACCATCGCGTCGGGTTTCGCGATCGGCGCGATCCGGCACCCGGACCGGCCGGCGATCGTGGACGACGCGGGTTCCCTCACCTACCGCGAGGTGGACGAGTGGACCACCCGCCTGGCGCACGGCCTGGGCGGCCTCGGTGTCGACGCGGGCAGCCGGGTCGCCGTGCTGTGCCGCAACCACCGGGGTTTCGTGGAGGCGGTGACGGCGTGCGGGAAGCTCGGCGCGCACGTCGTGCTGCTGAACACCGGGCTGAGCGCGGGCCAGATCGCGACCGTGCTGCGCGAGCAGGACGTGACGGTCGTGGTCGCGGACACCGAGTTCCGGAACCTGCTGGCGAACGCGCCGCGCAAGGTCCGCCGGGTGATGGCGTGGGTGGACGGCGGCACGAAGAGCAAGACCATCGACGACCTGATCGCAACCGCGCCGGACACCCCGCTACCGAAACGCCCGCCGCGCAGCCGGTTGATCGTGCTGACATCCGGCACGACCGGCGCACCCAAAGGCGCGAAACGCCCGGAGCCGGCCAGCCTGAGCCCGGCGGCGGCACTGCTGTCCCGCATCCCGCTCAAAGCGGGCGACCGCTTCTCGGTACCCGCTCCCCTGTTCCACACGTGGGGCCTGGCGGCGTTCCAGATCGGGCTGGTGCTGGGCGCGACATTCGTGCTGCGCCGGAAGTTCGACCCCGCCGGGACGCTGACCGACGCGGCACGCCACCGCAGCACCGCACTGTTCGTCGTTCCCGTGATGCTGCAACGGATCCTGGAGCTGACCGGCCGGCCGCACCTGCCGGAACTGCGGGTGATCGCGTCCAGCGGCTCGGCGCTGCCGCCACCGGTCGCCCGGCGCTGCCTCGAAGAATTCGGCCCGGTGCTCTACAACCTTTACGGCTCAACGGAAGTGTCCTGGGTGACCATCGCCCGACCGGACGAGCTGGCCCGCCATCCGGACACCGCCGGGATGCCACCGCACGGCACCCGCGTCGAAATCCTGGACGAGCACGGACGTGCGGTCGCACCGGGCGAAACCGGACGCATCTTCGTCACCAACGAGATGCTGTTCGACGGCTACACCAACGGCAGCGGCAAGGAGACCCGCGACGGCCTGATGTCCACCGGCGACATCGGTTACCGGAACGGCGCGGGGCTGCTTTTCGTTGCGGGACGGGATGATGAGATGATCATCTCGGGCGGCGAGAACGTCTACCCGCGTGAGGTGGAGGACTTGCTGGCGGGCCTGTCCGGGGTGCGCGAGGTGGCCGTCGTGGGCGTGCCGGACGACCGTTTCGGCCGGCGGCTGGCCGCCTACGTGGTGTGCGAGGAGCCGGGTTCGCTGGACGAGGACACCGTGCTCGGCCACGTACGGGACAACCTGGCCAGGTTCTCCGTGCCCCGCGAGGTCGTCTTCCTCGATGCGCTGCCGCGCAACGCGACGGGAAAGGTGCTGAAACGGGAGCTGCGGTGAGTACTCTCCCTGGTGGAGGATTGATGACCATTCCCGTTCAGCGAGCGGCCGATCCTCGCGCCAACGCGGTGACCAACCTGCGTGAGGCGCGGATGGCGCTGGACGAGGGCCGCCCCGGCGACGCGCTGGAGTTCGCCGAGAAGGCCGTGGCCGCGTTCTCCTGGCTGGACGACGCGGAGGGTGTCGCGCAGAGCGTGCTGGCCCAGTCCGTGGCGTTGGGCAAGCGCGGGCTGCTGCCCGGCGCGCTGGACACCATCGACCGCGTGCAGCAGATCGCGTCCGCGAACCGGCACGTGCTGCTCCAGGCGTGGTGCAGCTTCTCGCAGGCCGTGGTGGAACTGCGACTGGACTCGCGGGAGCGGTCGCTGCACTCGCTGGCCCGTGCGCTGGGCCTGGCCGAGCTGACCGGTGACGCCGAGCTGATCGGCTCCATCCTGTTCGAGCAGGCGAACCTGATGCGCACGCAGTACCACGAGCACTGCATGATCCGGTCCGAGGCGACCAGGTGCAGCCCGGACGGCGAGCCGTGCATGCGCAAGCTGCGGCGGGCCGAGGCGCTGTGCGCGCAGGTGCGGGACAAGTGGAAGAACCTGGAGGAGCCGGCCCGGATGGCGCGGGTGAACCTGCTGCTCGCGCACGTGCGGCTGGACCTGGGCGAGTTGGACCGGGCGCTGCGCTCGTGCCAGCGGGCCGACCAACTGCTGGCCGGGAAAGAACGTCCGGTGCTGCGTGCCGAGCTGCTGATGGCCCGGGCCAGGGTGAGCGGCGCGCGCGGCCGGTTCGCCGAACAGGTGCGGCAGCTGACGCAGGCCGCCGAGCTCGCCATGGGCTGTCAGGCGCGGGAGGTCGCGGTGCGCGCACACGGCGCGTTGAGCGTGGCGCACGAACAGGTCGGGCAGCTCAACGCCGCCCTCCACCACGCCCGAACCCAGTTGGAGCAGTACCGGCTGTGGGAGCTCCAGGAGGGCCGTGACCTGCTGCGGATGCGGGAGCACGACCTGTCCGCGCGGCTGGTGGAACAGCTGGCGCACCACCGGTTCGAGCCGCGCCGGGAGAACACCGTCGTCCGGGTCCAGCGGCACGAGCCGCTGCGCACGTCGTCCACCGCCGAGCAGGCCAACCGGCGGATCGCGCGGGCGTTGCGGGCGGGCCTGACCAAGCGGGGCATCGAGGTGCTGCGGCGGGTCGCGGACGGCGCGAGCACGACGGCCATCGCCGAGGAGCTGGAACTGTCGCCGAAAACGGTGCAGAACCACCTCCAGCGGATCTACCGGACGATCGGCGTCCGGGACCGCGCGGGCGCGGCGGTCTGGTGGGTCGACCTGGTCGAGGATTCCACCAGTTGAGACGGCACAACCTGGCGGGCGGCCCATTCGTTGCCGCCAATGGTGGGATGTTCACGACAACATGGGTGTCCCGCTCGGGAGATTTGCCTACTCCGCTGTGACAGAACTGGGTGATGAGCTTGATGACACCTGTGTGTCATGCTCCGCTTGGACGCTTCTCCCTGCGTCCCCTGGCGAAGCGGCGGTAGTGCGATGCGGGTGGTCGGTGGGCAGCTGAGCCCGCGATCCGTGCTTGCGCGACAGGCCACGGGCGGTGTCGCGAACCGGCGACACGGGCCCGCCATGCCGCACGCCTTCGTTCCGGCCGCCATCTGCATCGGGCGACCACCGGGCGCGCGGTACGTCCGCCGCCCCGAGCCGCGTCTCCGGCTCACGCAGCAGCGGCACTCACCCGGCCCCTCCCCGGCCGGACGGCGTCCGACGCCGCCGACGTGTCACGCGCAGCCGAGCGCCGATCCACGCGCCGGCCCGCCCCGGCCGGCGACGATGACCCGGTCATCGCCCCCTCCAAGGCCGCTACCAACGAACGGAGCATGACGATGGTTGTGAACGCGATCCGCAGAATCCTCGCCGTGGTGGCTCTCTGCGCCGGCCTCGGCGCAGTCCTGGCCATGCCCGCGAGCGCGGACGTGACGACGGAGCACTCTGTGACGGATATCTTCACGCCACCGTACGTCCAGCCGTAAGACGACCTCCCAAGGCCGGGCTCGCAGCACCGCGAGCCCGGCCTTGGGGCATTGTGGACACCGTGAGCACCGATCAGTTGCGCTTGCGCGCGCCGCGGCACCGGGTGAGCCGCAAGTCGATCACCCTCTGGACGTTGCACGCCGTGATCGGCTGGGCGGTCCTACTGGTGCCGCAGGTGGTCGTGCTGGTGTTCAACCGCGCCCCGTGGCAGGTCGCGGTGGCCGTGGCGACGCTGGTCGTGGGCACGGCGCACACGCTGGTCATGCCGCGCTGGCGGTACCGGGTGCACCGTTGGGAGGCGACGCCGGACGCCGTGTACACGCTGGCGGGGTGGTTCAGCCAGGAGTGGCGCATCGCGCCCGTGTCGCGGATCCAGACCGTGGACACCAAGCGGGGGCCGTTGGAGCAGTTGCTGGGCTTGTCGACGGTGACCGTGACGACGGCGTCGGCGGCCGGCCCCGTGCACATCGAGGGCCTGGATCAACAGGAGGCAGTGCGGCTCGCCGACGAGCTGACCACCACCACGCAGGCCACGCCGGGTGACGCGACATGAACGACGACCTGCTCGCGAACCTGCCCGCCGCGCCCGAGGCGGTCGAGCCGGTGGTCGAGCCGGGGGGCGACTGGCACCGGTTGGACGTGCGGATGCTGATCGTCCGGCCGCTCAACGAGATCCTGGGCCTGATCCCGGTGTTCATCGGCCTGCTGGTGCTGGGCAAGGGTGAGGCGTGGCGGATCCTGCTCAGCGTCGGCGTGATCGTGGCGATCGTGGTGTTCGGTCTGCTGCGCTGGGTGACGACGAGGTACCGGATCACCGGCGACCAGGTCGAGATGCACACCGGCCTGTTCGTGCGCAAACGCTTGGCGGTGCCGCGCGAGCGGATCCGGACGGTGGACCTGACGGCGAAGCTCGGGCACCGGCTGTTCGGGCTGTCGGCGATCCGGGTCGGGACCGGTCAGCGCGACCAGCCCGGTGAGGACGGCCTGACGCTGGACGCCGTGTCGTCGGCCGAGGCGGAACGCCTGCGGGTACTGCTGTTGACCCAGGCGGCTTCACCGGTGGCCGAGGAACGCCCGGGTGTCGTTCTGTCCACTTTGGACAAGCGGTGGCTGCGCTTCGCCCCGTTGACGTTGTCGGGCCTGGTCGCGGTGGGCGCGCTGTTCGGCCTGGCGATGAACTTCGCGCGGGAACTGGAGATCGAGGTCTTCGGCCCGCTGACCGAGGCCGCGCACTGGGTGATGGACCAGCCGATCCTGCTGACCGTGTCGCTGTTCGCGGGCGTGGTGCTGGTGATCGCCGGTTTCGGCTCGGTGCTGGTGTACATCGTGCAGTTCTGGGGCTACCGGCTGACCCGCGAGCCGGACGACACCGTACGGGTACGCCGTGGCCTGCTCACGACCCGTTCGGTTTCCGTTGCGGAACAACGACTTCGCGGCGTCGAGATCGACGAGCCGCTGCTGCTGCGGGCCGGACGGGGCGCGCACGCCAAGACCGTGACCACCGGCCTGGACCGCAAGGGCGAGAGCAACCTCCTACTGCCGCCGGCCCCGATCGCCGAGGCCCATCGCGTGTCGGCTGAGGTGTTGCGCCAGGCTTCGTCGCCGACGCAGACTCCGTTGCGCCGCCACCCGATCGCTGCTTTGCGACGGCGGATGGTGCGCGCAATCGTGCCGTTGCTGGTTCTGGCTGTCGGGTTGGCGGTGTGGGCTCCCGCCTGGACGTGGCAGGTGACGCTGGCCCTGATCCCGTTCTCGGCTTTGCTGGGCTGGGACCGCTACCGTTCGCTGGGCCACACCCTGACCGAGAGGTACCTGATCGCCCGCCAAGGTTCGGTGAACCGGGAAACCGTTGCCCTGCAACGCACCGGCATCATCGGCTGGCGCATCTCCCGCTCGTTCTTCCAACGCCGGGCGGGCTTGGTGACGGTCACCGCCACCACGGCGGCCGGAGGGGGCGCGTACCACGTGGTCGACGTCGGCGAGGCCGAAGGTTTGGTCATGGCCGACGAAGCCGTGCCGGACCTCCTGCGCCCATTCCTGGAACGGGGTTAGTCCGCACCGACCCACACGAGCCGCGCGGAGGTGTTCTCACCACGGGAAAACCTCCGCGCCACACGTTCGGTTGAATCGGAGCTAAGTCGGACACCACGCTGACCGATCACTTCCACATGGTCATCCCACGCCATACCCCATGCCGCAACCTCGGCATCTTCACATTCGCCGAACTCACGCAGTACCGCGAACAGACGCGGTTGCTCATCGGCGATCATCTCGGCGACGAACTGCTGGTATTCCGACTGATCTTCAGAGAGTGCCATGGCGATAGAGTGCCGTGGGCAGACCCGGATCGAAAGTGGGAACCCACAATATTCACCTGTTCGGAGGACGAATGAGCCAGGATTTCGGCGGTGCGGTGAATGCGACCGTACGGAGGTGGCAGCTCACCGAGACCCTGCGCCAGCTTCGCGAGGACAACGGTCTGACCATCGAACAAGCCGTGGAACGCTTGCGAGCAGGGGCAGGCAAGTGGTCCCGATCCAAGCTGGGCCGTATCGAGACCCGCGAGCAGGGCGTCCGCCGACATGAAGTCGAGCAGCTACTCGACCTCTACGGCGTCTCCGACGACAGCATCCGGAGTTGGTTGCTCGGCCTTGCCTCCAGGGCGGATGAGCGCGGCTACTGGCTGTCACTCCGCAAGGACCTTCCAGACGACTTCCACGAGTTGCTGAGCGTCGAACCCGCGCTCGTCGCTCGACGCCAGTTCGAAACGATGGTCGTCCCGGGGCTGCTCCAGACCGCCGACTACACCCGAGCCCTGATCCACGGCGCGCAGCCCGGAACATCTCACGACGTCGTGGAACGCCGGGTAGTCGCCCGACTGGCCCGGCAACAGGTGCTCGCGCGGCCAAACCCATTGCGGTTCCACGTGATCATCGACGAAACGATCACGGAACGTCCAGTGGGCACACCACACGTCATGCGAAACCAACTCCAACGACTGCTCGACACCACACACGAAGACCACATCACCATCCAGGTGCTGCCCAAGAGCGCAGGCGCAACCCCAGCGCTGGACGGCTCCTTCTCGCTGCTCACCCTGCCCGATCCGATCCCCGACTTCGGCTACACGGAAGGTCAAGGTGGCGCGATCTACATCGAGGACCGCGCAGCTGTGCGGGTGTGTATCGAGCGCTGGGGAATCCTGACTGATCGAGCACTGTCACCGGCCGACTCACTGGACTCGATCCACGATGCGGTGAAGACTTACACGTGATCGAGTGACGAGAGAGGTGCGACATGACAGCTTGGCGTAAGAGCAACTACTCCGGCAGCGGCGGCCCCGGCGGCGGGGACTGCGTCGAGATCGCCGTACGACACAACGGCTTCGTCGTGCGCGACAGCAAGAACCCCGACGGCGGCACGGTTGTCGTCACCCGCGCCTGGCTCGACTCCCTCAAAGCACGCCGCTAGGGGATCCGCGATGGTCAACTGGCGCAAGAGCAGCTACTCCGGCAGCGGCGGCACGGGCGGCGGGAACTGCGTCGAGATCGCGGTGCGGCCCAACGGGTTCGTCGTACGCGACAGCAAGAACCCGGCCGGCGGCACCGTCGTGGTCACCCGCGCCTGGCTCGACGCACTCAAGACGCGCTAACCCGCCGAACGGAACGTCATCCGGTAAGCGCTCGGCGACACCCCCAGCTGCGCGCTCATCTGCTGCCGCAACGCCGCCCCCGTCCCGAACCCGGAATGCCGTGCCACCTGGTCGATCCCCAACCCCGTCGTCTCCAACAGCCGACGCGCCCGCTCCACCCGCTGCTGCGTGATCCACTTCCCCGGACTGACCCCGGTCTCCTCCCGGAACCGCCGGGTGAACGTCCGCACGCTCATCCGCACGTGCTGGGCCAACGCCCGCAACTCCAACGGCTCGTGCAAGTGCTCCAACACATACGCCCGAGCCGGAGCCGTGGACGTGTCCGCCACCTCCGGAACCGGCCGCACGATGAACTGCGACTGACCACCCGGCCGCCACGGCGGCACCACACACCGCCGCGCCGCCTGGTTCGCGATCTCCGCGCCGTGGTCGTTGCGCACCAGGTGCAGGCACAGGTCGATGCCGGCCCCGACGCCCGCCGACGTGAGCACGTTCCCGTCGTCCGTGAACAACACGTCCGGGTCCAGGTCGACGTTCGGGAACAGCC
>CBHFOL010000252.1:0-11879 GCA_965995405.1 uncultured Saccharothrix sp. | reverse complement strand
CAGCCGGGCGGGCCCCCACGTATTAACCTGATCCGATGTGACGGTTTCCACCCTCGACTGGGGCACGACATACCGGGTCACCGTGCTGGACCTCGGACTCGCCTGCTGCGGCGTGGAGGTCATGGCCGCACTGGAAGGCGACCGGCCGCACGACCTGGCCGCGTTGGGGGTCGACGTGGCGCACGACGCGGGCGAGGCCCACGTGCTGATCGTCTCCGGCACCGTCACCGATGTCATGTTGCCCGCCGTGCTCGCCACGTACCAGGAGATGCCGGAACCCCGTTACGTCCTGTCGGTGGGCGCGTGCAGCAACACCGGCGGCCCCTACTGGGACTCCTACTGCGTCACCAAGGGCATTGACCAGGTGCTCCCGGTGCACGTCGCCGTCCCCGGCTGTCCACCACGCCCGGAGGCCGTGCTCGAAGGCCTCGCCGCCCTGCACCGGCTCGTCTCATGACCGCCGCATCGGCCGAACTGGCAGCCCTGGTGCCCGACGCGCAGCCCAGGACCGCGTTCGGCCAGACCGTCGCGCACGTCCCGCTGGACCGCTGGCTGCCCGCCGCCACCCACGCCCACACCGGACTCGGCTGCGTCGCGTTCGACTGGCTGGGCGTGGAGGACGCCGGCCGCCCCGGCGCGTCCGGGCTGCGGCACGCGGTGTTCCTGCACGTCATCCAGCCCGACACCGGACGAGGGCTGCTCCTGCGGACCGAGGTCGGCGACGAACCGCTGCCCAGCGTCGCCGGCCTGTGGGCGGGTGCCGCCTGGCACGAGCGCGAAGCCGCCGAGATGTTCGGCATCGAACTCGCCGAGCCCGCACCCCGCCTCCTCCTGCCCGACACGTTCGCCGGCCACCCGTTGCGCAAGGACTTCGTGCTGGCCTCCCGCGTGGTGCGGCCGTGGCCGGGACGCCTGGAACCCGGCGAGGACGGCACGTCCGCACCCAGCCGACGACGGGCCGCGCCACCCGGCGTGCCCGACCCGTCCTGGGGCCCCCGACGCGAAGGTGAGAACCGTGCCTGAGCTACCTGTGCCGGCCCTGCCCGCACGCACCCGTGGCGTGATCGCGCTGCTGGAGGCCAACTGCACGGTGTGCATGATCTGCGCCCGCGAGTGCCCCGACTGGTGCATCCACATCGACTCGCACACCGAGACCGAACAGCAGCCCGGCTCGGCCCGTCCCCGCGTCCGCAACGTGCTGGACCGGTTCGCGATCGACTACGGGCAGTGCCTGTACTGCGGGATCTGCGTGGAGGCGTGCCCGTTCGACGCCCTGCACTGGGCGCCGGACTTCTCCTACCCCGGCACCGGCACGCCGGACGGCACCGGAGCGGTCGCCGAACTGGTCCACGAACGGGACGTCCTGGGCACGTGGGTCGCCCACGTCCCACCGCCGCCACCACTCGATCCGGCCGCCGATCCGGCCCCGGAGAGCACCGCCACACGCCCGGGACGTGGGGGTTCCGGAACCCAAGGGCGGCCCGGTGCGTTGAGAGGGAGGACGTAGAACCCGGAGGCGAAGCACCGTGCACAAGCACTACAACGGGTTGAAGACCGCGTTGCTGCTCGGCGCGATGGGCGCGCTGATCATCGGTGTCAGCTCGTTGTTCGGGCGAACCGCCCTGGTCATCGGCGTGCTGCTGGCGCTGGGCGTGAACGCGTACGCGTACTTCAACTCCGACAAACTCGCACTGCGCGCGATGCGTGCCCGCCCGGTGTCCGAGGTCGAGCAGCCCGCGATGTACCGGATCGTGCGAGAACTGGCGATGGCGGCCCGGCAGCCCATGCCCAGGCTGTACATCAGCCCCACGGCGGCGCCCAACGCGTTCGCCACGGGCCGCAACCCGCGCAACGCGGCGGTGTGCTGCACGACCGGCATCCTGGAACTGCTGGACGAACGCGAACTGCGCGCCGTGCTGGGACACGAGCTGTCCCACGTGTACAACCGCGACATCCTCATCTCGTGTGTCGCGGGCGCGCTGGCGAGCGCCGTGAGCATGCTGGCCAACCTGGCGATCTTCGCGGGCGTGTTCGGCGGCGGTGACGAGGAGGACCGCCCGAACCCGTTCGCCATGCTGCTGATCGCCATCCTGGGCCCCATCGCGGCGGCCATCGTGCGGATGGCGGTCAGCCGCTCCCGCGAGTACCAGGCCGACCAGTCCGGCGCGGAACTGACCGGCGACCCACTGGCCCTGGCCTCGGCACTGCGCAAACTCGAACACGGCACGCAGGCCGCGCCACTGGCCCCCGAACCGGCCGTGGTGGCGCAGTCACACCTGATGATCGCGTCCCCGTTCCGGCCGGGCGAGAACCTCGCCCGGCTGTTCTCCACCCACCCGCCCATCGCCGACCGCGTGCGCAGACTGGAAGAACTCGCCCGTTCCTGAGGACGGCCGTCAGCGGGACTCGCGGGCCACGTTCATCAGGTACTGCCCGTACCCGGACTTGGCGAGCTTCTCACCCAACGCGTAGCACTCGTCGGCGGTGATGAAACCCATCCGCAGTGCGATCTCCTCCGGACAGGCGATCCGCACACCCTGCCGGTGCTCCAACACCTGCACGAACTGCCCGGCCTCCACCAGCGAGTCGTGCGTCCCGGTGTCCAGCCACGCGAAGCCGCGCCCCAGGTCCACCAGGTGCGCCCGCCCCTGCCGCAGGTAGGCCAGGTTGACGTCGGTGATCTCCAGCTCACCCCGAGCCGACGGCCGCAACCCGCGGGCGATCTCCACGACCTGGTTGTCGTAGAAGTACAGCCCGGTGATCGCCTTGTTCGACTTCGGCCGGTCCGGCTTCTCCTCGATGGAGATCAACTTCCCGTCCGGGCCCACCTCGCCCACGCCGTACCGCTCCGGGTCCCGCACCGGGTACCCGAACAGCACGCAGCCGTCCAACGTCGCCACGTGGTGCTGGAGGACCCGGGAGAAGCCCTGTCCGTAGAAGATGTTGTCGCCCAGGACCAACGACACCGGCGAATCGCCGACGAAGTCCGCGCCGATGATGAACGCCTCGGCCAGCCCGTTCGGCTGGTCCTGCTCGGCGTACTCGATCCGGATCCCGAACTGCGACCCGTCGCCGAGCAGCCGCCGGAACAGCGGCAGGTCCGTCGGCGTGGAGATGAGCAGCACGTCCCGGATGCCGGCCAGCATCAGCACGGACAGCGGGTAGTAGATCATCGGCTTGTCGAAGACCGGCAGTAACTGCTTGGACACCGCCTGCGTGATCGGGTGCAGCCGCGTGCCGCTCCCGCCGGCCAGGATGATGCCCTTCATCGGTAGTTGGTGAACTGGAGGGCGATCCCGAAGTCACTGCTCTTCAGCAGGGTGATCACGTCCTGGAGGTGGTCCTTCTTCTTGCCGGAGACGCGCAACTGGTCGCCCTGGATCTGCGCCTGCACGCCCTTCGGGCCCTCGTCGCGGACCTTCTTGGCGATCTCCTTGGCCTTCTCCGACGAGATGCCCTGGACCACGTTGCCCGTGACCTTGAACACCTTCCCGGAGATGGCGGGCTCGCCGACCTCGAACGCCTTCATCGAGATGCCGCGCTTGACCAGCTTCTCCTGGAAGACGTCGACCGCGGCGCGGCAGCGCTCTTCGGTCTCGGACTGGAAGGTGATCGCCTCCTCGCCCGCCCAGGCCACCGTCGTGCCGGTGCCCCGGAAGTCGAAGCGGGTGCTCAGCTCCTTGGCGGCCTGGTTGAGCGCGTTGTCGACTTCCTGCCGGTCGACCTTGCTCACCACGTCGAACGACGGGTCTGCCACGTGCCCGGTACCTCCGCGTAGGTGGGTCTTGGAACCGCCGGGAAGCCTACCGGGGTATCCCGGTTGCAGGGGGGCTTGCAGGCTTATGTATTCTCTCCAGCGCACCCGGCGATGCCGGGGGCGGGGCGGGTTGCCCGAGCGGCCAATGGGAGCGGACTGTAAATCCGTCGCGAAAGCTACAGAGGTTCGAATCCTCTACCCGCCACACCAGCAGGAAAGCCCCCGTGACCTGGGACTCCAGGCCACGGGGGCTTTCTCGTGTTGTCCGGCTGTGTCCGGCCGGATCCGGCGTTCTACGGGTGTCTGTACCGAATACGTGCCGAAGTTGATCTAGGCGCTCCCAGTCCGCCTGCACGAGCTGACGGGCCTGTTCCTCGCCGCCGTCGATGCACTTCGCATAGACCCGCAGCAGCATGTTCAGGCTGTGACCAGCCACTCGGCAGCACGAGGTGCGTCACCGGTCACGTCGAGCCATAGCGCCCCACGCGCGTGACGAAAGTCATAAGGTTGTTCGCGAGAGGCGAAGTGGCATATGGAGTGTCGCCTTGTCGTCGTCGGCGATACGTGTTCGCCGCAGCCGTCTACCTCGGGTCATCCCTGGCATCCACACGCTGACCACGCTCACGAGTTGGCTGGTGTACGCGAGGCCCTTGCCGCAGTCGTGTACGGAACTGTATGTCCGTCGTGGAAGCTGCAGAGGCTCGAATCCGACACCCGCCACGTTGCGGACACCCCGCTCACGGAAGCGCGAGCAGGGATTTTCGGGGTCGTACCCCGCCATCCACGCGGAGCGCTGCAATGGCCGACCGCAACGGAGCGGCAAGCGAGCTGGGTCTATGTGATCCGAGTCACTCTCGGTGACGGTCTCCGCAAGTCGGCGGGTTCTCATCTCTTTGTCACCGTGCGGCGACAAGGGGCTGGCAGTGGATCGCCCTGGTACGAGCGGAGGTGGGCGATAGCGGTTGCGGCCTTGGCCATGGTGCCCAATGGTGAGTCGGCTGTATCGAAACGGCGTTCTGGGTCGATAGCGCCGAGTGCGGGTACGACGTCGAACTCATCCGGGGGTGTGGGTTGCGTGCTTGGGCCTTGTTGTCGGTGGGGGACGAACGGCGCTTCCAGAGCAGTTCCGGCTATGCGGACGTGGTGGAGTCGCACTACGTGTACGATTCCACCGTTCCCAACGCCCGGCGGGTAGGCGTCGGTGACCTGGTTGTGGTCCGGGATCGGGATGCCGTCCTCGGCGCGGCTTACGTGGAGCGGATTGACGTCGACCACCACGCCGAGAAGGTCCGGTACCGGTGCCCGGGATGCGCCTCGACGAACTTCGAGACGCGGAAGACGTTGCGGCCGACGCACCTGTGTCGGAAGTGCCGCCTTGAGTTCGAAGAGCGTGGCCTGGTGACGATCGAGGTCACGCGGTATGTGGCCTGGTACGGAGGTACGTGGCGCGGGATCGGTGGTGCGCTGTCGGTCGAACGCCTCCGAGCGGTCTCCGCGAACAACTCCACCCAGCAGTCGATCAACCCGTTGCGGATCAACGGGTTGGAGGAGCTTCTGCGGGAACGGCTTGTGCCCTTGCCTCCACCGGCGCGAACGTCGCCGGTGGTCGCGCGACCACAGGGTGGTCATCGGGACGCCTTGGTGAAGGTGCGCAACGGGCAGGCCAGTTTCCGGCGGCAATTGCTCCAGCGGTACGGGTTGGTGTGTGCGGTCACGGGGCCGTGTCCTGTCGAGGCGCTTCAGGCTGCTCATCTGCGTGCCTTCGCCGAACACGCCACACACCGGGTCGAGGAAGGCCTGTTGTTGCGTGCCGACATCCACCAGTTGTTCGACCGTGGTCTGATGGTGATCCACCCGACCACGCTCACAGTCCATGTGGCCCCGGCCTTGTGCGCCTATCCCGTGTACGAGGTGTTGGAGGGGCGTGTTCTCGGGGTCAAGGGGCTTGATCGAAGCGCGTTGCGCGCCCACTTCGAGGTGGCGATCGAGACGTGGGGTTCGGTCAGCTGACGTTCGCGGTCGCCAGGTAGACGCCCAGGGCGATGTCCGCGCACAGCATCAGGACGAACGCTGCCACCCACCTCCGACGTGACCACCGGACCGCCCACGCCAGCCCGACCAACGGAGCCAGGACGGCGACAACGGCCACCGGGACCGCCACCGGCGGGTAGAAGAGCGGAAGGTCGCCGTCCACCGGGAAGAAGCGGGGGAGGAAGAAGCGGGCCGGTTGCCAGGCCAGTGCGACGGCCACAGCCGCGCACCAGGTTGCCGTCATCATCGCGCCGAAGCGCGGCCGGTGGGATAACGCTGCCGTCATGCCGCGATGGTCCGCCGAACCCGGCCGCTCCGGGATGAGTAGTTCTGCTCAAACTCGAAGATGGGGCCGACGCGCAAGCGCTTCCTCTCGCTTGCGTGCCGGCCCCACGTCCACAGCATAACCCATCTCGAACGTATGTTCGAGGGCTACGCGATAGCGGCTCTTCCCGCGTCCGTCAGCTCCGCGTCCGACCGCTCGTCCAGGCCGCACGCGCGCCGGGCGCGCAGCAGGCCGGCGTGCACCAGGTCGTGGGTCGCGGTCTGGTCGCAGCACGACAGCCCGTCCACGTACAGATCCGGCTCCTGCCCACCCGACAACTGGCCCCTGCCCGCGGCCACGGCGCGGAGCATGGCTTTGGCCCGGCCGGAGAGTTCCTTCGCAATGGTCATGGCGACCCCCTCGCCTGTCCTTCCGTTCGTTCCCCTCGTCCTGTAGGAGGTCTCGACCTGTCCGGTGAGTACCCCCCGAACGGGTGGTTCACGCGATCCGGCCGCAGTCGATTCACCAACCTTCCCCCGAGCGGCCGTTCGGATCACGTCGCCACGCCGACCGGTTCGGCTGTTCAGTCCAACCGAAGTCCCCACGACCTCTCGGCGCTGGGATCGGCCCTGCCGCCGTCGGTTGGTCATGTCACCCGCCGACAGGGTCGAGACTCGAACCCATGAGCGAAATCTGGATCGTCCTGTCCGCCCTCGCCGTCGGCGTCGTGCTCGGCGCGGTCGTCCGGGTCCCGGGCTTGCGACAGCTGAACCGGACGAGCCGGAAGCCCGCGCCCGCAGCGGATCGCAACCGTTTGCGGGAGCTGTTGAACGCCGCCGACGACCTTGAGTACGGCCTCAACACCGTGCTGAACTTCGGCCCGCTGTCCATCTCCGAACTCACCTCGGTCGACCTGCCCGCCAAGCTGGACCGGGTCGCCCGCACCGGCGCGGTGGACCGGGACACCCTGCGCGACCTGCGCACCCACACCGAGCGCATCGCCCTGCACCCGTACCCGGAGAAGCGCGACCTGCTCACCGCCGTCCGCGAGGACGACGCCTCGGTCTGGCTGGTGCTGCGCGAGGCGGTGGGCAGCGGCGCGGCACAGCACCAGGCCGCCGTGCGGGCGCGGGAGTGCCTGGACGTCATCCGGCAGGGCCTGCGCCGCGACCTGGACGTGCAGCAGGAGTTGGTAGCCGTCTAAATCGCGGGCCGGCGCTGCCAGGTCGTCCACAGCGGGCGGTAGCCGTGGGAGTACCAGAACGGTGTCGAGCGCGGGTTCGGCAGCGCGTGGTGCAGCAACGTCACCGCGACGCCCGCCCCGTCAAACGCCCGGTGCGCCTCCGCCACCAGCGCACCGCCCACGCCCGAACTCCGCGCCGCCTCCCGCACCCCGAGCAGCCCGACGTATGCGGCGGGCGCGACGGACGTGCGGGAGGCGATCCAGTCCGAGTGCGGCGGCAGGTCGTAGTACAGCGTCCCGAGGACCTCGCCGTCCCGCTCCGCCACCAGCACCCCCGGGTCGTCCCACGACATCCGCTTGGCGATGTGCTCACGCAGCCGGTCGGCGGTCGACGCCCGCTCGGTGACCATCCCGAACAGGCTGTCGTACCGGGTGGTCTCCAGGTTGATCGCCGCCACGACGTCCACCTCGGCCGCCGTCGCACGCCGCACCCGCACCCCGTCCGCGGGCCGACCGCCGGGACGTCCCGCGAGCCGGGCGGCGACCACGACCAGCGGCGCGAAACCGTGCCGCACCAACACGTCCGCCGCTTCCACGGCCCGGCTCGGCACGGTCACCGCCGCCGCCGTGTCCGGGTCGCCGGCGCCGGTCAGCGCCCAGTCCCGCAGTTGTCTCGCCAGGTCGGCGTCCGGGTGCCAGGTGAGGGTGTGGGTCCGCAGCGCGCCCCAGGTGGCGGTCAGCTCGTCGGGCGACAGCTCGGTGAACGAGTACGGATCTTCCACGGGCTGGAAAGCGGGGAGCAACGAGTCCATGCCTGAACGTAACCTGCCCTCGTGCGCATCCACGTGGTAGACGCGTTCACGGATCGGGCGTTCGCCGGCAACCCGGCAGGCGTCGTACTGCTCGAAGAACCGGCCGACGAGGGCTGGATGCAGTCCGTCGCGGCCGAGATGAGACACGCCGAGACGGCGTTCGTGCGGGTCGGCGGGGACGGCCCGCTCCCGCTGCGCTGGTTCACCCCCACCACCGAGGTCGACCTGTGCGGCCACGCCACGCTCGCCACCGCGCACGTCCTGGGCGGCGACCGGACGTTCCACACCCGCAGCGGCCTGCTCACCTGCACCGCCCGCGACGGCTGGGTGGAGATGGACTTCCCGGCCGACCCGGCGCGGCCGATCGAGATCACCGCACCGCTGCGCACCGGCCTGCCGGGCGTCACGATCACCGCCGTAGCCCAGGCCGTGTCCGACGTCCTGGTGGAGGCGGCGCACGCGGCCGAGGTCCGCGACCTGGAACCCGACCTGGCCGCGCTCGCCGAGGTTCCCGGTCGCGGCGTGATCGTCACCGCGCCCGGCGACCGGCCCGGCCTGGACGTCGTGAGCCGCTGCTTCTACCCGTCCACCGGCGTGCCGGAGGACCCGGTGACCGGTTCCGCGCACTGCACGCTCGCCTCCTGGTGGTCGCCGAAACTCGGCCGCGCCGAGCTGTTCGCCGAGCAGGCGTCGCCGCGCGGCGGACACGTCCGGGCGACCCTCGTCGGTGATCGGGTACGCCTCGCCGGTCGGGCGGTGACGGTGCTGGCAGGAGAGCTGATCGTGTGAGCCGTTTTGTTACTTCTAGTGGTATTCGGCTCAGCGACCTGCCATTTCGTCGCCCAACCGGGGTACATTGGCACCCTTGGAGGGGTCTCGGTCGGTGTTCGGGACCCCTTAGTCACGCCAGGTGCTCGTAGGCCGAAACCCGGCCGACCGCGACGACGGCCGACGAGGAGGCTGGATGTCCGACCACGCGTCGGCCACGGCGCCGGGCGCGCCGAACCGGTCCACGAACCGCGCGTTCAGCGTGTTCGCGGTCCTGCTCCTCCTCGCCGGCGCGGCGTCCGCGTTCGCCGTCGGGATCTGGCTCCCCAGGGACGAGAGCCAACTCGGCCCGCTGTGGACCGGACCGCTGCTCGTGGTCGGGTTCCTGCTCGCTGAACAGCTGGCGATCAACGTCGACGTCCGCAGCGGCGTCGCGTGGACCATCTCGTTCACCGAGATCCCGCTCGTGCTCGGCCTGCTGGTCGCGCCGTTCGAAGTGGTGCTGGCGGCGCACGTCGTCGCGGGCGTCGGCACGCTGCTCGGCAGACGCGTGCTGGACCGCGCCGTCTACAACGCGGGCCTGATGTTCATGGAGATATCGGTGGCCTTCGCGGTCGCCCACGCGGTGAAACAGTTCATCGGCGACGGCGGCCCGTTCTGGGTGGGCGCGTTCCTCGGCACCATCGCCGTGCCGGTGCTGGCCAGTGTGCTCGGCCTGATCGCGCTGCGGCTGATGGGCAAGGGCATGCGGGTCGCCCCGGGCCTGCGCCTGGTGCTCCAGACGCTGGTGGTGGCGCTGCTCAACACGTCCGCCGGCCTCGCCGGCTACGAGATCGTGGACAAGGCGCCGTGGGGCGGGCTGCTGATCGCCCTGGTGTTCGCCGGCATCACCGCCATCTACCTCGCGTACTCCGGTCTGCTGCGCGAACAGCGCGACCTGGAGGCGTTGAGCGAGGTCTCGCTGCGCGTGGCCCGTTCCGGTCGGCACGCCACCGGCCCGCGCGGCGCGTCCGACGGCGACGGCGACGGGCAGGCCGAAGACGACGAGTGGCAGCTCATCGCCGAACGCATCCGCGAACAGCTCAACGCCAACCGCGTCGTGCTCCGGCTGCGCACCGACCCGCAGTCCCCGATGCGCACGCTGGTAGCGGGAGAACCGCTGCCGCCCGGTATGCGCCGCGACGACCCGCGCCAGCTCCGTGAAGACGCCATGCTCCAGCTGCCCGGCTCGCAGGTCCGGTACTTCCGCGTGGTCGACGCGGGCGAGGACGTGTCCGAGGCGCTGACCCGCCGTGACGCGCAGGAAGCGCTGGTGGTGCCGCTGCGCGGCGCGACCCAGCTGCTCGGCGCGGTGGAGGTGCACGACCGGCTGAGCCGGTGGCGCGGCTTCGGCAAGGCGGACCTCCAGCTCCTGCGCACCCTGGCCAGCCACCTGTCGACCGCCGTGGACAACCGCCGACTGCTGGCCAGACTCCGCCACGACGCCTACCACGACCCGCTGACCGGCCTGCTCAACCGCCCGGGCTTCCGGGAGGCGGCGAACGAGCCGATGCGCCAGGCGACCGTGTCCGTAGTGGTGCGGATCGACCTGGACGTGCTGTCCACCGTGTCCGACGCGCTCGGTCAGGCGTGGGGCAACCGCATGGTGGTCGCCGCCGGACGCCGACTGCGCGACGAACTGGGCCCCGAAGTGCCGCTGGCCAGGCTCGAAGGCGGTGCGTTCGCCGCGCTCCTGCTGGACCGCCAAGCCCAGCGCATCCAGGAAATCGCCGAACGCCTCCGCGCCGCGCTGTCCGTGCCGTATCCGGTCGACCGCCTGACCGTCGAGGCCGGCGCGGTGGTCGGCTGGGCATCCACCGCCGACTGCGAGATCGAAGACCCCGACGCCGACGCCCTGCTCCAACGGGCCGACGTGGCAGTGCGCGCCACCACCGAAGGCGAACCGCTACGGGCGTACGCGCCGAGCATGGGCCAGATCTTCCTGCGCCGGTTCCAGCTGGTCACCCAGTTCCGATCGGCACTGGAGAGCGGCCAGGTTTCGGTGCACTACCAGCCGAAGGTCGCCCTGCCGAGCAGGCAGGTCGTCGGCGCGGAGGCGCTGGTGCGCTGGAAGCACCCGGAGTTCGGCCGCGTCGACCCGGACGAGTTCGTGCCCGCCGTCGAGGCGACCGGCCTGGTGGACATCCTGACCGACTTCGTGATGGACAAGGCCCTGGAACGCGTCCGCCGCTGGATCGACCGGGGCCTGCGGATGTCGATCGCGGTCAACCTGTCCGTGCGGACGCTGGCCGACGAGGAGTTCCCGGACCGCGTGGCAGCGGCGCTGGCCCGACACCAGGTGCCGCCGGAGCTGTTGACGTTCGAGCTGACCGAGTCCGGCGTGATGGCGGACCCGGAACGGGCGCTGCCCGTGCTGCGGCGGCTGTCCACGATGGGTGTCGTGCTGGCGGTGGACGACTTCGGCACCGGCTACTCGTCACTCGCGTACCTGCGCCAGCTGCCCGTGGACGAGGTGAAGATCGACAAGTCGTTCGTGCTCGGCATGGGCACGGATCTGGGCGACATGGCCGTGGTGCGGTCCATCGTCGAACTGGGCCACTCGCTGAGCCTCACCGTGGTGGCCGAGGGCGTGGAGGACGACGCGGCACGTGATCAGCTGGTGTCGATGGGCTGCGACGTGGCACAGGGCTACCTGATCTCCAGGCCACTGTCCGAGGACCGCTTCGAGGCGTGGCTGCGGGCGCGGACGGTGCAGGTCAGGGGAGCCCGCGATGAGACGGTGCTCACCTTGGTCCACTGATCAGGACCCCGGATTTCACTCCGGCGAGGAGAGTGTGTAGAGTTCACCTCGCTCCGCAAGGAACGAGAGAGCACGCCCCTTTAGCTCAGTCGGCAGAGCGTCTCCATGGTAAGGAGAAGGTCTACGGTTCGATTCCGTAAAGGGGCTCCACTACTGGCCGCAGTGCTGAGCGCTGCGGCTGTAGTTGTGTAAAGCGGTGTAGCTCAGTTGGTAGAGCAAGCGGCTCATAATCGCTGTGTCGCCGGTTCAAGTCCGGCCACCGC
>CBHFOL010000251.1:0-11908 GCA_965995405.1 uncultured Saccharothrix sp. | reverse complement strand
GCTGGGCCGGGGTCAACGACGACCCGCTGCCGCCGACCCCGCGCCGCCCGCTCGCCGACGTGGTCGAAGGGTGGGAGCGGGTATGACGGGCTTCGTCCGCGACTTCACCGGACTGCGCGCCGACGACACCGCCGTCGCGGGCGGCAAGGGCGCGAACCTCGGCGAGCTGACCGCTGCCGGGCTGCCCGTGCCGCCGGGGTTCGTGGTGACCGCCGAGGCGTTCCGGACGTCGATGCGGCCGGTGCGGTCCGAGCTGGCCGAGCTCCTGGCACACGCGCCGGACGAGACGGCCTCCGAGCGGTTGCAGTCGTTGGTGCGCAAGGCGGGCGTCGCCGCCGACGTGGCGGCCGACGTGCTGGCGGCCTACCACGCGCTGGGCGAAGGTGCGTCGGTGGCGATCCGCTCGTCGGCCACGTCGGAGGACACCGCCGGGGCGTCGTTCGCGGGCATGAACAGCACGTTCACCAACACCACCGGCGACCACGAGGTGCTGGAGCGGCTGCTGGAGTGCTGGATGTCGCTGTTCGGCGCCCGGTCGCTGGCCTACCGCGCCGAACGGGGCCTCGCCGAGGAACCGGCGATCGCCGTGGTCGTGCAGCGGATGGTCGACTCGGAGCGTTCCGGTGTGCTGTTCACCGCCGACCCCGCGACCGGCGACCGGCACCGGATCGTGGTGGAGGCCGCGTTCGGGCTCGGCGAGGTCGTGGTGAGCGGATCCGTCGAGCCCGACACGTACACGTTGCGGCGCAACGGGGACGAAGCGTCCGTTGTGGACGTTCGGGTCGGTCTCAAGTCGCACAAGATCGTGCGCGGCGAGGACGGCGCGGATCTGCGGGTGCCGTTGGGCCCGGAGGAGTCCGCGCGCCGGGTGCTGGACCAGCACGAGGCGGAAGCCCTGGGGCGGTTGGGCATCCGGGTGGAGCGGCACTACGGGCGGCCCCAGGACATCGAGTGGGCGATCGTGGACGGGACCACCTGGCTGGTCCAGTCCCGGCCGATCACCACCCTGCCCGAGGACACGGCGTCCACGCCGCTGGTCGTCGGACTGGGCGCGTCGCCCGGTACGGCGTCCGGCCGGGTGCGGGTGCTCGCCTCCCCCGCCGACTCGTCCCGCCTGCTGGACGGGGAGATCCTGGTCGCCGAGATGACCAATCCCGACTGGGTGCCCGCCATGCGCCGGGCGTCGGCCGTCGTCACCGACGGCGGCGGGATCACCTGCCACGCCGCGATCGTGGCCAGAGAACTCGGTGTGCCGTGTGTCGTGGGCACGGGCACGGCCACCCGCGCGCTGCGCGACGGTCGGCAGGTCACCGTCGACGGCAGCGCGGGCACCGTGGTCGCTGGAGCGGTGAATGCCCCGGCGACCACGGTGGACCGCACTCCGCCCGTGAGTGCCGTCGAACCTCTCGGCACGCGCGTCTACGTGAACCTCGCCATGCCCGACCACGCGGCCGAGGCCGCCGCGCTGCCCGTGGACGGTGTGGGCCTGCTGCGCGCCGAGTTCATGCTGACCGAGGCGCTGGACGCGGAACACCCGCGCCGGTTCCTCGCCCGTCGCGGCGGCGAGGAGTTCGTCTGCACGCTGGCGGAATCGCTGCTGCGCATCACCCGGCCGTTCGGCGCACGTCCCGTCGTCTACCGCACGACGGACTTCCGCACCAACGAGTTCCGCGACCTGGCGGGTGGCGCGGACTTCGAGCCGTCCGAGCACAACCCGATGATCGGCTACCGGGGCTGCTACCGGTACGTGCACGACCCCATGCTGTTCGCGCTGGAACTCCAGGCGCTGGCCCGGGTGCGCGAGCAGACGCCGAACCTGCACCTGATGATCCCGTTCGTGCGCACCAAGTGGGAACTGGAGGCGTGCCTGGAACACATCGACCACAGCCCGCTCGGCCGGCAGCGCGGTCTGCACCGGTGGATCATGGCCGAGGTCCCGTCGGTCGCCTACCGGATCCCGGAATACGCCGCGATGGGTGTCGACGGCGTTTCCATCGGCAGCAACGACCTCACGCAACTCGTGCTCGGTGTCGACCGCGACTCCGAACTGTGTGCCGGTCTGTTCGACGAGTCGGACCCGGCGGTCCTGGACTTCATCGGCCGCATCATCACCGCGTGCCGCGACGCCGGCATCACGTCGTCGCTGTGCGGTCAGGCCCCGTCCAACCGCCCGGAGTTCGCCGGACACCTCGTGCGCCTGGGCATCACGTCCGTCTCGGTCAACCCGGACGCCGTCGCCGCCACCAGGTACGCGGTCGGCGCGGCCGAGCGGAGGCTGCTGCTCGAACGCGCAACCTCACGTTCCTGAAGCCGCGAGGGCGGATTCCAGGGGCGTTGCGACACTGATGACCAACTGGCTTCGATCTGGAGCACGGCCAAGCGCCCCGCTGGAGAGCGTTTGGCGTGGGCGGCGGTTGAACTGCACGTCGACCACGACGAGACCGTGCCTGCCGACCACGACCTTCGGGGGTGCTGATCGCGAAGGAGACGCGGGCCGTGGACCCGGCCGACGTCGGCTGAGGTCCGGTCGGTCGTCGCCGACGGGGTGCCGGCCCCGGCCTCCCGTCGGCGCGGTGCCCGCCGCGTTGATCGGGAAGTTGATCCAGTCGCTCTATGGAGGAGTTCGAACACCGTCGATAAGTTGGAGATTGTCGGGATGGACGGCAATCCCGGTGAGGGGATTTTCGACGGGCGACTTCCGCCGCGTCCCTTGTTTTCGTGCACATTTCATCGCCGGACAAATTCCTGTCTCATCAGGGGAACAATGCGCGGTCTTCGCGTGCGAATTGTCGGCGGCCTGCGACGGGTACTGGACGCTGAAGGTGAGGGCGTACCTGCCGGGCGGCGGGCTCCTCAACGAGGCCACCGACGCCATCACCTGCTGACCGAGGTCCACTCGCCGTCCGCGCGGCGGGAATCCGGGAGGAACGACGTCTTCTCCCCGGATTCCCGCCGGGCGGCATCGCGATCCGTTCGCCCGTTATCCTGGGTCGGGCGGGCATGTCGAACAGCGACATATTCGCGTCGAACTCCCGAGGGGGACACGTTGCCGGAATTCTCGGAGAACCGAGCCCTGGACCCGACCCGGCCCTATGACGACACGCCCGAGGTGCACCTGGAGCTCGGACTCCTCGTCAACGGCAGCATGCCAGACGAAACCGGCCTGATCCGCCGGCTCACAACGGGTCCCGTCGAGCACCTGGCCCCCGAGGAGAAGAAGACCGCCGTGCTGTTCAACAGGCTGGTCGACGCGCGCGGCTACGTCCCCGCGATCGTCTTCGACGGCGACTCGTGCTCCCTGGTCCCCGACGCGCGGGCGAGGCTGATCACAGTCTTCGCCACCGACCACGGATCGAAGGACCCCGAGCCCGGGACGTGACGGAGTCCGTCTCGTGGCCGGACACCTCGTCTTCCGCGAACGTGCTACAGCTGCGCCCGGTGCACCACGCACCCACCGACCACGGTCAGCGCCACCGGCAGCTCCCTGGCGGGCACGGCGAGCGGATCCCCGGCGAACACCGTCAGTTCCGCCCGGAACCCCTCGCGCACCCGGCCCGCCACGTGCTCCTCACCGGCCCCGTATACCGCCCAGGTGTCAGCGGAGCGGGCGGTCGCTCCATTCGGGGTAGCTGTCGGCGGCCGTGGTGTCGAAGGTGGCGGAGACGGGGACCCCGAAAGGGGTGAGGATGTCGCTGCTGCCGACCTCTCCGTTGGGGCCTTCGCCTTTGTCGCTGTCGGCCTTGTCGGGGCGGTCGGCGACTCCTCGGGCCAGGCTCCTCACACGCGGTCCGGCGGACCGTGCCCTGACCGGCTGCCGCACGCCGCCAAGCGGGAGTGCCGCAGGTTGTCGTCCGCACTGATCACGGCCACGACAACCCACGGACCTGTCATCCCTCGTTCGCGGGTGCCCGGCTCAGCACCGCGCCACTGTCACCGCCAAACCGCCGCGCGAGGTTTCCCGATACTTCGCGTCCATGTCCGCACCTGTGATCCGCATCGTCTCGATCACGGCATCGAGTGAGACGTGATGACTTCCATCGCCGTGCAGCGCCACCCGTGCGGCATGAATCGCGGTGACGGCGGCCATCCCGTTGCGCTCGATGCACGGAATCTGCACCAATCCGCCAACCGGGTCGCAGGTGAGCCCCAAGTTGTGTTCCATGCCGATTTCCGCAGCGTTCTCGATCTGCTCGGGCGAGCCCCCGGACAGGGCTGCGTAGCCGGCGGCGGCCATCGAGCAGGCGGAACCCACCTCGCCCTGACAGCCCACATCCGCGCCGGAAATCGAGGCGCGCTTCTTGTACAACGTGCCGATTGCCGTGGCGGTCAGCAGAAACTCGACAACCGCATTCGCGTCGTCGCCGCGACCGTGATTCGCGCGCAGCGCCGAGAACAGCACAGCGGGAACGATTCCCGCGGCACCGTTGGTGGGTGCGGTGACAACGCGACCACCGGCAGCGTTCTCCTCGTTCACGGCCATCGCCGCCGCGGTCGCCCATGCCAACTCGCCGGCCTCACCCGAATCACGCAGACCGGCCACGATCCCGGCCGCCCGTCGCGGCACCCGCAACCCGCCGGGAAGAATCCCGGTGGCACGGAATCCGGCCTCGATGCACTCGCGCATCGTGGTCCAGAGACCGAGGATTCCGGACCGCACGTCGGCCGCGGATCGCTGGCTCTGCTCGTTCGCGAGCATGATCTCCGCGATGGAGCGCCCCGATTCCGAACAGTGGGCCAACAACTCGGCGGCCGACTCGAACGGGAAGGGTTCCTCCACGCACTCGCCCGGAAGTACGGTCGAATTGCGTTTCTCGATGAACCCGCCGCCGACCGAGTAGTACGTCTCGTCGACTCCGGCGCCGCTGTCGAAGGCCACCCGAAATCCGAGTTCGTTGGCGTGTGCGCCGCGGACGAGCAGCGGATGCAACCGCAAGTCCCGCGTCGTGAAGTTCAGTTCCGCGCCCGCCAGGCGCAGGGCGGCGCCCGCCTCGATCTCCTGGACCCGTCGGCGCGCGTAGCCGGGTTCGATGCGCTCGGGATCGTTTCCCTCCAGTCCGAGCAGAATCGCACCGAACGTGTTGTGCCCCCGGCCTGTCGCGGCAAGCGAGCCGTAAACGTCCACCTGGAGCGAGGCGATCGCACGGTCGGCACGGCAAGCCGAGACCGCCATCGCGAAGTCACGCGCCGCCCGCATCGGCCCGACAGTGTGGGAACTGGACGGTCCGATACCGACGGTGAAGAGATCGAACACACCGATCCGGGTCATCGGAGCGCCCGCATCAATGGTGCCGGATCCTGGATGAGGAACAGGTGCCCGGCACCGGGGACAACCTCGAAAGCGGAACCCGGGATCCTGCGGTGTGCGCGCCGTGCGACATCGATCGGAACGTTCCCGTCGGCACTCCCGTGCAGAAACACCGTGGGTACCGTGATCGATTCGAGCGGTTCCGGCAGTTCTCGGTCGTAGCGGCGCAGGTCGGCCACGGCTGCGGCAGTGCCCTGGGCCTTGGCCTCGTGGCCGTCGAGGTCGGAGTTCATCTTCGCGACCGGATCGTTCATGACGGCCTGGTCGGCCGCCGGCCACGCCGAAACGGAGTTCCTCCGGGCACCGGCGAAGATGCCGGTTCCAGCCAACATCGCACCCGCGATCCCGGGTGCCCACCGCGCCGCCGCATAGAGCACCGTGACCAGACGGATCCGCCGGCGCAGGCTCTCCCGGGGTGTTCCAGGCACCATCGCGCATACGAGCACGAGTCGATCCACGCGTGCGGGGAACCGTGCCGCCAGCGCCAGCGCGTAACCGCCTCCGCCGGAGAAGCCGAGGAGCGCGGCCTTGTCGACGTCCAGGTGGTCGAGGACGGCCAGTGCATCGTTGTCCCAACCGTGAAATCCCGGGTCCGGCATCGCCGCTTCGGCCAGAGGTGAAGTCTGCCCGTACCCGGGCCGATCCGGAAATATCAGCCGCCAACCGGCCGCGGCGGCGGACTCGTGCAAGGGGATTCCCTGGTAGCGGCTACCGGGCGTCCCGTGGGCACAGATGGCGATCCGCCCATTCGGGTCGCCGTACTCGCACCAGGCGATACGACGGCCGGCGGCGTCGAAGATCGAGTGAGTCTCGGGAAGCGTCATCACGGGCACAACCGCGGGGCGCGTGCCGCACCGATTCCGCTCATCAGCAAGGAAATTCCTGTCTCGAAGCGCCGGTCGTAGTCGTGATGGTCGACGAATACCGAGGCGGCGCGTCGCTCAGCGGACGTCGTAGCCGACTCGAAGTCACCACGCCCGAGTCTGATCGAGACGTGGCCGGTGACGAAGTCGTGCAGCGTTGCGTACGCGTACACGGCCTCTTCTTCGCAGAGCCCCGCATCCCGCAGCGCCTGGACCATCCGGTGCGCGATGTCATCCGCGCCCGGAGCCTCAAGGGCGCGCTGCCGGTGGGCTTCGAGTACCAGTGGATGGCGCATCAGCAGGTCGCGCAACGCGCGGGCGAAAGTCCAGCAGATCTCGCTCCAGCCTGTCGGCCAGTCGATGGCCTTGATGGCGTCGCCCACCAGTGTCGCCACCAGTTCACGGCGCAGCGCGTCGATACCGCCGGTGGTCCTGTGCACCGACATCGGCGAGGTCCCCAGTCGATCGGCGATGGCGCGCAACGACACGGCCTCAAGTCCGCCGTCGTCCGCGATCTGCGCGGCGACCTGGAGGATCTGCGCTTCACTCGCCGCCTTCGGTCGTCCTGCCCTTGCGCTGCGACCCGACTCGACTACCATGTGCCAACCATATCGATACGCGTAACGAAATGCAAGGTGCCCTCCCGTGACCCCACTGCGCGAACCGTCCGCCGTCGAACCCGCCGAGACGATCCATCGGCGCGAAGCACCCACAGCCGAAGTCGCGCAGCACTTTCCCGATCCAGGATCCCGCCGCGGAACCCGCCGCGATGACCGCCTTCGCCGGCAACACCGTCATCGCCAACGCGACGGGCCTCCCCTCGATCAGCCCGCCGCCCGGATGGACGGCAGAGGGAACCCCGATCGAGGTCATGGTTCCGGCCCGATGGGGTTGCGACGCATTGCATCCCGCCATCTCCGCACAGCTCGAATCCGCCATGCCGCCGGTTTCGCGCTCCACGTTTCGCCGACTTCCCCTGCGACGAAAGAGACCGCCCATGTCCCCTGTTGCCAACCAGGCGTCCGCGAGCGCCACCGGCGCGCATTCCTCGGCACGAATCGCAATTCTCACCGTTCTCATCGCCGCAGTGGCCGCACTGGAGAGCATTATCGTGCCCGCACTTCCCCTGGTGCAGCGGGAGTTCGGCGTCGGCGCTGATTCGGGCGCGCTCGCCTCGGTCGCCTTGACGCTGAGCACGGTACTGATCACCCCCATCGCCGGACGCATAGCCGACACCTACGGCGCCCGCCCGACGCTGATCCGGCTCACCGTCGTCGTGGTATTCGGTGGTTCACTTTCAGCCCTCGCCACCGTGTTTCCGCTCTTCGTCGCCGGACAGTTCCTCCAAGGGTTCGGGCTCGGACTCCTCCCGGTCAGTTTCGTCGTGCTCCGGACCACGCTCTCGCCGGACCGGGTCAAGACCGCGACCGGGTTCCTCGGCGCTGTCGTGGTGGCGGGAGGCGCGCTCGGGGTGGTGCTGGCCGGTCCGATGACAGAGGAGCTTTCACGCTCGGCGATGTACGCGATACCCACCGGGTCGGTGCTCCTCGGAGCCGTGGCCTTCGCCGTCGTGACTCCGAAGAACGTGGTAAGGGCCGCAGGCGGACGCATCGATTGGTTGGGCGCGCTCGGACTGGCAACCGGGCTCTTGACGCTGGCCGCGTGGCTCTCGAACGCCCCGAACAACGGGTGGGTGGCACTACCCTCCCTCACGCTGGCCCTGATCACCGTGGCCGTGTTCATCCTGTGGGCCCGGTATCAGCGCCGCACGATCGAGCCCATGGTCGACCTGTCCATGATGAAACATCGGCGGATGTGGACCGCAGTGGCCGTGGCGGTGGTCTTCGGATTCACCTACGGCAGCGTGGTGTACCTGATTCCCCAGCAACTCGCCACGCCGTCCGAGAGCGGCTTCGGACCGGGTGCCTCGACTACCACCATCGGGCTTCTCCTGTGCGCCGGATACGGGGCAGCGGTGGCTGCCTCGGTGATATCGGGGATCCTCGCGAAGTCACTGGGGACAACCTCGGTGGCGGCCGTCGGCGGCGTGCTGCTGTGCATCGGCGCCGCGCTGGGAGCGGTGTCGACGCAGTTGTGGCAGACCGTGCTCGTCCTGATCGTCGCCGGTGCCGGCATCGCCGCCGCATCGACCGCAGTATTCGTCGTCGGCGCGAACAGCGCCGCAGAGGAGCGCGTGGGAGTCACGACGGCGATCGTCACCATCGCGCGGTCCCTCGGTGCCGCTCTCGGCACTCAGATCGCGGCCGGAATTCTGGCCGGAACCGAACAGGTGCAGGGTCAGCCGAAGCACTCGGCATTTGCCTTCGCCTTCGCGATATCGGCTGTCGTGGCGGTACTGGGGCTTGTCGTGACGGCCCTCATGCCGAGAGCGGAGTCCGACTGAACCCGAGTCGACTCGAACCGGCCTTCGAACTCGAAGAGGCAGCACCATGAGCACGAATCGACGCCCAGCGCAGCCCATCCCGACACCTGAACCCGATCAGGAGTCTGCCTTGGACCTGGCGATCCTCCCAGCCGGGCTGTCACCGGACCGGGAGGACTCGCCGGCTATTCGGCACAGCCCTAGCAGGTCACCTCCGGGCTGGTCGAGACGGCCGTGGCGGTCGCGTTGCCGAGTCGGGCGAAGTGGTAGGTGGCCGCGATGTAGTCGTGCGGCTCCGACCCGCAGTAGTAGTCGGAGGTCCGCGACTCCGCCTTCTTCCCCGGCCCGTTGGCGTAGTTCCCGATCACAACCTGGTCCCACCTGGCCAGGTCGACCGACCACTTCCACAGGGACGTCTGCGCGACGAGATTCTCCATCGCCACGGGGCATTCCGACACCCCGGTCCCGTAGGCGTAGTAGTCACCGAGCCGCTGGCCGAGCGCGATGTTGGTCCGAGCCGTGCACACGATCGTCGCAGCCGCGGACACCCCGTCCACGCTCGGGAAGTGCAAGGTGAAGGTCGTCGTCTTGCTAGCGGCGGGTGCGGCGCCTGCCTGCGTCGCACCCGCCATCAGCGCGGTCAGCGTGGCCACTACCACCAGCAGGGTGGCAGGTCGCCTGGTTCTCGCTCCGGGCATCTCCCGACTCCTTTCAACGGGTCTGCCGACAGCCTGGACGCCCGGTTTCGTCCGTTGACACGACGTTCTGCGAATCAACTGTTCAAACCACGACCGCCACCGGTCGGCGGTCCCCGGTTCGGTCGACCGTGGTGGGCGCCGAGGCGATCGTTCTGCCTACCCGACGTCTCGCCCGGTCTCCGCGCCATCGGCCGGGCCCGGTGGCGTGACCGGTGCCGGGGCGAGGTTGTCGAGTTGCCGTTGCACCCGCTCGGCGTCGACGTCGCGGCCTTGTACCCGGTACAGCTCCAATGCTTCCTGCCAGGCCGTGCGGGCCTGGTCGTGTTGGCCGAGGGCGGTGTGGGGGTGGCCGAGGTTGTCGAGGGTGTCAGCGGCTTCGGTGGTGTTGCCGACGGCGCGGTACAGGGTGAGGGCCTGCCGGTAGTGGTCGATGGCCTGCTGATGGTGACCGGTGTGGTGATCGATCCACCCCAGGCTGTCCAAGGTGTCCGCCACGCTGTCGGGGTCGTGGTGGTGGCGTTGCAGGGGAAGGGCGGCCTGGCAGTGGTGGCGGGCGGTGTCGTAGTCGCCCAGGCGGGCAGCCGACCAGCCCACCGCGTTGAGCGCGGTGGCTTCCCACACCGGCGAGTCGAGGGCGCGGAAGAGGTCGAGGGCGCGGCGGGAGTGCTCCAGTGCCCGCCGGTGGTCCCCCCGCTGCTCCCACGCCCACCCGAGGGCGTGGTGGGTGTGGGCCTGCTGGGTGGGGTTGTGGTGGTTTTCGGCCAGGGCCAGAGCCTGGTGCAGGTGGGCGACGGCCTGCTCGTGCTGCCACAACTCGGCGTGCGCGTGGCCGAGGAGTCGGTGGGCGACGGTGCGGGTGGTGGGGTCCGGCAGGTGTTCGGCGGCGTCGGCGGCGGCCTGCCACACGGCCAGCACGTCGCGGCGATGCCCGCGCCGCAGGTGGAAGGTGGTCAGGGTCCAGGCCACGTGCCACACGGCCTGGTGACGGTGGTCGACGATGGCGGTGTGCTGGGCGGCCAGCAGGTGGGGGTGGTGGGTGTCCAGCCAGGCCAGCGCGTCCGGGGGGCCGGACAGCGGCTGAGGGCGGGTGCCGGGGGGTGGGCGGGTCGAGCCGGATCGGGGGACGGTGGGGGTTGATGAGGCGGTCGGCGGTGTGGGCGGTGTGCAGGTAGAAGTCGACCACCCGTTCCAGCGCCGCCTGCCGCACCGGTTCGGTGAGGTGGTCGTGGGCGGTGGCGGCGGCGTAGGCGCGGACCAGGTCGTGCATCCGGTAGCGGCCGAGGGAGTGCCGGTCGAGCAGGCAGTGGTCCTCCAGGGCGCGGAGGGCCTTGCGCGCCTGGGCCTGGGGCAGGCCGGTGAGGGACGCGGCGGCGGGCAGGTCGATGTCCGGACCGGGTGCGATGCCCAGCAGCGCGAACACCGTCCGCTGCTCTTCGGTGAGGCGGCGCAGGGACCAGGACAGCACGGCGGGCAGGCTGGCGGTCGGGTCGGTGTCGTGGTCGAGCACCTCCAGGCCCAAGTCGCGGAGTTCGGCTGCGAACTCCGCGAGCGGGACCTGCGGGTGGAGGGAAACGCGGCGGGCGGTGATCGCCAACGCCAGCGGGTGACGTCCGCACAGCCCGATCAGCTCGTCGGTCACCTCGGGCTCGGCGGCCACCCGCTGCTCGCCGAGGCGTGCGGCCAGCAGGGCACGGGCTTCGCCGCGGGTGAGCACGTCCAGGGACAGGTAGCGAGCGCCGTGCCGGTCGATCAGGGAGGCCGGCCTGGTGCGGCCGGTGACCAGCACCGTGCAGGAGGTGCCGCCGGGCAGCAGCGGGACGACCTGGTCGGCAGTGGCGGCGTTGTCCAGCACGACCAGCATCCGCCGCCCGGCCACCAGACCCCGGTACTGGGCGGCCAGGGCGTCCGGTACCTGCGGCTGTCCGCCGGGGTCGACGCCCAGGGCGGCGAGGAATCCGCGCAGCGCGTCGGCCGGGTCGGTCGGCCGTCCGGCGGGGCTGAACCCGTGCAGGTCGACGAACAGCTGCCCGTCGGGAAACCGGTCGGCGTGCCGGTGCGCCCAGGCCAGGGCGAGCCAGGTCTTGCCGATCCCGCCCAACCCGCCGATGGCCGAGATCACCACCGTCCCGGCCGCCGCCGAGTCCTCGGGCAC
The DNA here is from genome assembly GCA_965995405.1 of uncultured Saccharothrix sp. Taxonomy (GTDB): domain Bacteria; phylum Actinomycetota; class Actinomycetes; order Mycobacteriales; family Pseudonocardiaceae; genus Actinosynnema. The sequence goes on along the minus strand of CBHFOL010000251.1, from coordinate 507 downwards.
CGCGCCCGGCTGTCGGCCGGCACTCTCGCCGTCCTGGGCGGTGGTGGCCGGGACGGTGGTGGTCAGCGCGCGGTCCAGCTCTGCCAGCTCGGTGAGGCGACCGGTGAACAGTCCCGGCGCGGCGGGCAGTTGGCGGGGCACCACCGGTGACCGGGCCGCCCCCGTCGGGGGAACGGCCAGGCCGGGGTCGGCGGCCAGGATCCGCTGGTGGAGTCGTTGCAGATCCGGGCCGGGGTCGGTGCCGAGGTCCTCGGCCAGCCGGGTGCGGAACCGCTGGTAGTGGTCCAGGGCGTCGGCCTGTCGGCCGGCGCGGTAGAGGGCGAGCATGAGCTGGGCGGCCAGGTGTTCGTCCAACGGGTGCGCCCGGGTGCGAGCGGTCAGCTCGGGCAGCAGCGCGGCGTGCCGCCCGGCCCGCAGCGCCAGGTCGACGCGATCGGTGTCGGCGGCGAACCGCTCCCGCTCCAGCCCTTCCCGCACGGAGGCGATCCACGACGTGTCCAGGCCGGC
>CBHFOL010000250.1:0-11950 GCA_965995405.1 uncultured Saccharothrix sp. | reverse complement strand
TTCGTCCATCTCGTGGTGGGAGAGCCGCCCGCCGCCGAGTGAGGGACGCCGGGTGACGCGGCGACCAGCGCCGCCGATCGAGTCGAGCAGCTGTTGTTGTTGCACGCCAACGGCAACCCGCTGCTTGGTGTACAGCCGCGCGAGCCGGCGCGGACGGTGGCTCGGGGCCGCCGTCCGCGCCTGCGCTCACCGCTGGGCGACCCGCCGCCGGCGCAGCGTCAGCAGACCGACGCCCACCAGGACGAGCAGCGCACCCGCACCGACCAGCGTCCAGGGCGCGACCCCGGTACTGGCCAGCTTCGTGGTCTGCGCCTGCGTGCGCGGACCGGTGCCGCCGTGCGGGCCGGCCGCGGGCAGGGCCGCGCCGTCGACGGCCACGGTGAACGTGACCGGGTCGAGCGCGGCGCCCTCCTGGTAGAAGCCGGCGAAGCCCTCCGCTCCCTTGGCGGTGAGCGTGGCCGGGACGCCGGCGTAGGTGACCAGGCCGTCCGCGACGCTCGGGGTGACCGAGGCCAGGTCGAGCGTGGCGAACACCGCGTCGTCGAGTTCGACGTAGCCCGGGGTCTCCAGGCCCTTGCTGCGGACGTCGAGCAGCAGTTCGGCGGTGCCTCCGGAGACCCGCACCTGCGGCTGGGACACGGTCAGGTCGAGCAGCCCGCCGTGGCCGGTGAAGTGGACCGAGCCCGCGAAGTCGAGCCTGCCTTCCGGCTTGGCCGGGTCGAACGCGCCGGAGGTCAGGTTCTCCCAGCGGAACGGCCCTTCGCCGGTCACGCCGTCGAGCGTCCAGGAGCCGTGGGCGATCGGGCCCCGGACGTAGCCGCGGAACGACTCCTTCAGGCCCCAGTCCAGCCGTGCCCCGGTGACCGTGCCGTCGGCCTTCGTGGTCGTCGTGGAGGTCGGCGCGGTGGTGGTGGTCGTCGTCGTGGTCGTCGTGGGAGCGGTCGTGGTGGTGGCTGTGGTGCCGAAGGTCAGCGGCACGAACAGTTCCTGTCCCGCGTTGACCGCACCGCCGGCCGCGTAGGTGATCACACCGCAGGTGTCGACCGCGCAGTCCGCCTTGCCCTCGGTCACGGCCGCCACGTCGAGAGTGCCGGTGAACGTGCCGTCCTCGCCGAGCACCACGTAGTCCGGGTTGGTGCCGGACGGGTCGAGGATCGCGCGGGAGGCGGCGGGCAGCACCCACTTCTGGTCGAGCACCGTCCGCGCCGACGCCGGCGCGCCCGCCGAGGGCCGCCACGGCTCGGTGATCTTGGCGAACACCAGGTACACGCCGGTCTTCGCGCCCGCGAGCGGCGGGCGGGCCCCGACGTTCGCGGCCGGGTCGAACCCGTTGCCGGACACCGTGATCGTCTCACCGGCCGGGTCGATGCCGGTGGTCTTGGCGGGCGTCAGGGTGGGCTCCCACACCGGCGCGGGCGCGGGGCTCACCGTGAACGACAACGGGTCCAGCGCGGTGCCCGCGCCGTAGAACCCGGCGAAGGCGGGCGCGCCCGGCTCGGTCAGCGTGGCCGCGATGCCGGCACCGGTCACCGGGTCGCCGCCGGTCAGGTCGACCGCGCCGAGCGACGCCAGGTGCACGTCGTCGTAGGTGGTGTTCTCGCCGGAGGACAACGACTTCGAGACGACGTCGGCGACGAGTTCGCCGCCCGTCCCGGTCAGCTTCACGCGGATGTCCTCGATGCTGAGGAACAGCAGCGGGCCGGATCCGCTGTCGTGGCCGGTGAACTGCACCTTGCCCGCGAACGCCAGGTCGGCGGTGTTCGCGTCGGCGTCGACGGATCCGGTCGCCGACGGGAACCGGAACGTGCCGTCCGCGTTCTCCGTCGCGCCACCGGACAGCGTGATCGAGCCGTGCGCGACGGGACTCTTGATGTAGTTGCGGAAGGACTGCTTGACACCCCAGTCCAGGGTGCCGTCGGCGACGGTGGCCGGCGCGGCCTGGGCGATCGCCGCGCCGCCGGTGGTGATGCCCAGCGCGCCGAGCGTGATCGCCAGGGCCGCGGCGAGCGGTCTCACGCGAGTGCGCGTGATCGGGTTGGTCGTCATGGTCGGTCGTCTGTTCCTTGCTCTCGGTGGGGTGGGGGCGATGCTGTGGTGGTGTCCGGTCGGTTCGGGCGGACTCGGCGGACCAGCAGGACCACGGCGACGGCGAGGAGCAGCGCCGCCACGCCTCCGGCGAGCCACCAACCGGTGCGGTCCGGCGTTTCGGCGGCTGTCAGCGCGGGGGCGGCGGGCGGCTGCGTCGTCGTGGTGGTGGTGGTCGTCGGCGGAGGGGTCGTGGTCGTGGGTGGTGGCGCGGTGGTCGTCGTGGTCGGCTCCGGCGTGGGCTCGGGGGCCGGGGGAGGGGCCGGTTCGCCGAACGACAGCGGCACCCTGGTGTCCTGCGACCGGTCGGCGGTGCGGGTGTGGTCGCTCCTGGTGACGGCGGCGCACACGACCACGCGGCAGTCCGTCCCGGTGACCGGGTCCACGGCGGTGACCGGGAGCGTCACCGAGAACGAGCCGCCCGGTCCGTACGGGACGGCCAGGCCGGTGCCGTAGCTCGGCGGGTTCGAGGAGATCCACGCGGAGCCGCCGCTGCCGCCGCTGGTGTCCACCCCGCCGAGGCAGGGCGTCGGCACCTGGCCGGGACCGTTGTCGACGCACACGGCGACGTAGATGCCCTTGTTCACGTCGAACCCGTTGCCGGTGACGGTGATCGTGTCGCCGCCGGGGTTCAGGCCGGTGGTCTTGGAGACGCTCGTGGCTCCCGCCGCTGCGGCCTGAGGAGCGCCGGCGAGCATGGCGAGCGCGATCGTGGTGACAACCAGTGACCACTTGGTTCGCGTTCCGCGGGCTGGTTGTGGGGGTTCTCGCACGGCTATCCTTAGGTAAGGCTCAGTTAAAGTAAGGTGAGCCTAACTTAAGTTGTCGACTCGGGTAACAGGTGAGGCATGACCGAAGTTGTGACGCTGTCCGGAGAGCCCCTGTCGTCCGGGTGCGAGCAGGCGGCGCTGAACGAGGCGTTCCGGCTCGACCGCGCGGTTTTCGCGGAGTCCGTGACAGGGCCGGGCGCGTGCGCAAGCTGACCGCGCTCCTCGCCGTCCTGCTGGTGTCCGGCTGCGGCGGGGCGGCGGCCACCGCGCCCGCCGCGCAGCCGACGTTGGCACTGAAGGGGCCGGCCACCGCGCGGATCGCGAACGCGGACGTCCGACCGGTGACCGCGACGAAACCGGTGCTGCCGGTCGAAGTCCGCTCGCACGACGGGGTTTCCGTCACGGTGTCCACTGTGGACCGGATCGTGGCCGTCGACCTGTACGGGACGCTCGGCGAGATCGTGTTCAGCCTGGGGCTGGGCGGCAACGTCGTCGGCCGCGACTCCTCGACCGGCTTCCCCAGCGCCGCCGCCGTGCCGGTGGTCACGGCCGGCGGGCACGACCTGAACGCGGAAGCCATCCTGGACCTGGACCCGACCGTCGTGCTCACCGACTCCGGCATCGGGCCGCCCGAGGTGCAGCAGCAGTTGCGCGGCGCGGGCATCCCGGTCGTGTTCTTCGACCCGGCCCGCACCCTCGACGGCGTGCCCGGCCAGATCCGCGCCGTGGCCGCCGCGCTCGGCGTACCCGCCTCGGGCGAGGAGCTCGTGCGCCGGGTGGACGAGGAGGTCGCCGCCGCCAAGGCGCTCGCGCCGACCGGGGACGCCGCGCCGCGCATCGCCTTCCTGTACGTGCGCGGGTCCGCCGGCGTGTACCTGATGGCCGGGCCGGGATCGGGCGCGGACTCCATGATCGCCTCCGTCGGCGGCGTCGACGTCGGCACCGACATCGGGCTGGCGAAACCGTTCGTGCCGATCACCAGTGAAGCCCTGCTGACCGCCGCACCGGACGTGATCCTGGTGCTGTCCAAGGGATTGGCGTCGGTCGGCGGCGTCGACGGGCTGCTCAAGCTGCCCGGTGTCGCGCAGACCCCGGCGGGCGAGCACCGCAGGGTCGTCGACGTCGACGACACCGACCTGCTCAGCTTCGGCCCCCGCGTCGGGGAGACGATCACCGCGCTCGCCACGGTGCTGTACCGCTCATGACCGCCGCACCGAAGACCGCACCTCCCGCCGGGGTGCGGACCTCCCGGACGGGCAGGTCGGCGCTGCTGATCGGCGCGCTCGCCGCCGCCCTCGTGCTGACGACCCTGCTGGCCGCCGGGTCCGGGCAGCTCGCCGTGCCACCGGACGAAGTCCTCGGCTCGTTCCTGCACGGCATCGGGATCGACCTCGGGCCGCTGCCGACCCACCCGCGCGGCGACAGCGCGCTGTGGGCGGTCCGGTTCCCGCGCGTGGCGCTGGCCGTCGTGGTCGGCGCGTGCCTGGCGGTCGCGGGGGCCATGCTGCAAGGCGTCTTCGGCAACCCGCTGGCCGAACCCGCCGTGGTCGGCGTGTCCTCGGGCGCGGCCGTCGGCGCGTGCGCGGTGATCGTCACCGGGATCTCCGTGCTGGGCAACTGGACGGTCGCGGTCGCGGCGTTCCTGGGCGGACTGGCCACCACGCTGGTGGTCTACCTGCTGGCCAGGTCGGGCGGCCGGACCGAGGTGGTCACCCTGGTGCTGACCGGGATCGCGGTCAACGCGTTCGCCTTCGGGGCCATCGCGTTCCTGACGTTCGTCGCGGACCCGCAGGCCCGCGAGCAGATCGTGTTCTGGCAGCTGGGCAGCCTCAACGGGGCGACCGGCCCGGCTGTCGGCGCGGTGCTGCCGCTCGCGGTGGCGGGCCTGGTGGTCGCCGCCGCGGTGGCGCGGAAGCTGGACCTGCTGGCGCTGGGCGAAGGACCCGCGCGGCACCTCGGCGTGAACGTCGACCGGCTGCGGCTGGTCGTGGTCCTGGCGGTGGCCATGCTCGTCGGCTCGGGGGTGGCGTTCGCCGGGATCGTGGGCTTCGTCGGCCTGGTGGTGCCGCACGCCGTCCGGATGATCGCGGGCCCGTCGCACGGCGTGCTGCTGGTCGCGAGCGCGTTGGGCGGCTCGCTCGTGCTGGTGTGCGCGGACCTGTTGGCGCGCACCGCGATCGACAACGCCGAACTGCCGCTGGGGATGCTGACCTCCCTGGTGGGCGGGCCGTTCTTCTTCTGGCTGCTGCGCCGCACCCGCAGCAAGCAGGGAGGCTGGGCGTGAAGCTCTTCCACCGCCCCGTGCCGCCCGCTCCGCCGGAGCCGGGCGACGTGCTGGCCGAAGCCGTGGACGCCGACGTGGTGCGCGGCTCCCGGCACGTGCTGCGCCGGATGAGCCTGTCGGTCGCGGCGGGCGAACTGGTCGCCGTGGTCGGGCCGAACGGCGCGGGCAAGTCGACCACCGTGGGCCTGCTGTCCGGGGACTTCGCGCCCCGTTCGGGCACGGTGTCGGTGTACGGGAAGCCGGTCGGCGAGTGGCGGCACGTCGAGTTGGCGATGCGCCGGGCCGTGCTGCCGCAGCACACCGGGGTCGCGTTCCCGTTCACCGTCGCCCAGATCGTCGCGATGGGCCGGTCGCCGTGGGCACGCACCCCGGTCGCACTGGACGACGAGGCGGTCGTCGCCGAAGCCCTCGCCGCGACCGAGGTCGCCGACTTCGCCGACCGCACCTTCGGCACGCTGTCCGGCGGAGAGCGGGCCCGGGTCGCACTCGCCCGGGTGCTGGCGCAGCGTGCCCCGCTCCTGCTGCTGGACGAGCCGACCGCCGCGCTCGACCTGCGCCACCAGGACCTCGTGCTGCGGGTCGCGGTGGCACACGCCCGCGCCGGCGGTGCGGTGCTGGCGGTGCTGCACGACCTCAACCTGGCGTCCGCGCACGCCGACCGGGTCGCGGTCGTGGCCGAGGGGCGGCTGGTCGCCTGCGGCCCACCGGCCGACGTGCTGGTGCCGGACCTGCTCAGCGACGTCTACCGGCGCGCCATCGAGGTGATTCCGCACCCCGGTACCGGGATTCCGCTGATTCTGCCGTGAGGACGTCCGCGTGGTGCCGCCTCGCCGATCGGGTGAAACGGCTGCGAACAAGCAGCCCGCGCGTGTACACCAGTCCGCGGGGGTGGGGACGTGGCGGAGTTCTGCCTGTTGGGCGAGGTGGCCGTGCTGCTGGACGGGCACGCGCTCGACTTGGGCCCGGCCCGGCAGCGTTGTGTGCTGGCCGCGCTGGTGATGGACGCCGGGTGCGTGGTGTCGGTCGACCGGTTGATCGAACGGGTCTGGAACGGGCGTCCCCCGTCGACGGCCCGGGAAACCCTGGCCGGCTACACCTCCCGCCTGCGCCGAGCCCTGGCGGACGTCGACGCCGCGGCCATCGACCGCCGCTCCGGCGGCTACGTGGTGGAGATCGAGCCCTCGGCCGTCGACCTGCACCGCTTCCACGACCTGCGCACCCGCGCCCGAGGGCAATCCGACGACACTCGGGCGGCCCGGTTGCTGACCGAGGCGCTCGGGCTGTGGCGCGGGCAGGCGCTGACCGGGGTGACCGGCGAGTGGGCCGAGACCGAACGCGACCGGCTGGAACGGGAACGGCTGGCCGCCCTCCAGGACCTGACCGACGCCCGACTGCGCCTGGGCCAGGGCGGTGGCCTGATCCCCGAACTGGCTTCACGTGCCGCGGAACACCCGCTGGACGAGCGGGTCGCCGGCCAGTACGTGCTGGCCCTGCACCAGGCCGGGCACACCGCCGACGCACTGGACCACTACCGGCGGCTGCGGGAACGGCTGGTCGATGAGCTGGGCACCGAACCCGGCAACGCCCTCCAGGACCTGCACCGACGGATCCTGACCGCCGACCCCGGCTTGTCCAGGGCGGCGGCACGGGCGGACGGGCCGCGCGTGGTGCCCCGCCAGTTGCCGGCCGCGCCGGGGCTGTTCACCGGCCGCGTCCCGGAGCTGGCCGCACTGGACCGCGCCCTGGCCACCGCTCCGGCGGGCGCGGTATTCGAGGACTCGCCAGGGACGACGGTGGTGATCTCGGCGATCGGCGGGGCGGGCGGGATCGGCAAGACCTGGCTCGCCCTGGCCTGTGCGCATCGGTGGGCGGACCGGTTCCCGGACGGGCAGCTGTTCGTGGACCTGCGCGGGTTCAGCCCGGCCGGGCAGCCGATGGCACCGGACGACGCGGTGCGGGGGTTCCTCGACGCGCTCGGTGTCGACGCGGGTCGCCTCCCGCCCGACCCGGACGCACGGGCCGCGCGGTACCGCAGCCTGGTCGCCGACCGGCGGATGCTGATCGTGCTGGACAACGCCGCCACGGTCGAGCAGGTGGTGCCGCTGCTGCCCGGCAGCGCCACGTGCACCGTGCTGGTCACCAGCCGCAACCGGCTGCCCGGCCTGGTCGCCCGCCACGGTGCCCGCCCGCTGCACCTGGACGTCCTGACCGACGCCGAGTCCCGGCAGCTGGTGGTGGCGTGGCTGGGCGCGGCCCGGGTGGCGGCCGAGGAGGCGGCGGTGACGGACCTGGTCGGGATCTGCCGCGGGTTCCCGCTGGCGCTGGGTGTGGTCGCCGCCCGCGCCGCCGCCGGACCCCACCTGCCGCTGGCCGACACTGTCGCCGAACTGCGCGAGTTCGGCCTGGACGCGCTGGACTCCGACGACCCGACCGTGAGCCTGTCCACCGTGCTGTCCTGGTCCCTGCGCGGCCTGTCCGACCGGCAACGGCAGGTGTTCGCGTTGCTGGGCATCGCGCCCGGACCCGACATCGGCCTGCCCGCCGCCACCAACCTCGCCGGCCTGCCGGAACGGGAGACCCGCGCCGTGCTGCGCGCCCTGGTCGACGCCTCACTGCTCGACCGCACCCCGGGTGGCCGCTTCACCATGCACGACCTGGTCCGCGCCTACGCCGCCACCCACGCCCAAACCCTCCCCGAGCCCGTGCGGCTCGCGGCGTTGGAGCGGGTGGTCGACTTCTACCTGCACACCGCCCACACCGCGGACCGTCTCGCGAACCCGCACGCCCCGGTGATCGAGCCGGAGCCGCCCACGCCCGGCGTCGAACCCCACCCGCTGCCCGACCCGCCGGCGGCGATGGCCTGGCTGGACGCCGAACACGCCCACCTGATCGCCGCCCAGCGCACCGCCGCCGCCCACCACCGACTCCGGACCGTGTGGCAACTGGCCCGCGCCCTCACCATTTTCCACCAGCGACGCGGACACGGCCGCGAGTACCTGGCCGTGTGGCAGGCCGCGCTGGAGGCTTCCGCCCACCTGCCCGACCCCGCCACCCGTGCCCAGGCCCACCGGAACCTCGGCCTTGCCTACTCCATGCTGGAGTGGCACGACGAGGCCGTCGGGCACCTGCACCAGGCACTCCTCCTGGCCGAATACGAGCACGACACCCTGCAACAAGCCCAGATCCACCACGACCTCGCGGTGGTGTGGGAGCAGCGGGGTGACGACCGCAAAGCCATGGACCACGCCCGACACGCCCTGGACCGCTACCGCAAGCTCGACAACCCGGTGCGGGAAGCACGGGCGCTCAACGGGGTGGGCTGGTACGCCGCCCGCCTGGGCGAGTACGACACCGCGCGCGAACACTGCCGGTCCGCCCTCGCCCTGTTCCGGTACCACCACGATTCCGCCGGGGAGGCGGGCACCCTGGACAGCCTGGGCTGGATCGACCACCACACCGGCCACCACCGCCAGGCCGGCCACCACTACCAGCAGGCCCTCACCCTGTTCCGGACCCTCGGCGACAGCTACGAGGTCGCCAACACGCTCGACCGCCTCGGCCACCCGTACGCCGCCTCCGGACAGCACGACCGGGCCCGCGCGGCGTGGCGGGAAGCCCTGGAGCTGTACCGGGAACAAGGCCGCGACACCGACGCCGAACGCGTTCGACAGCAACTCGACAACCCCGACACCACCGCCCCGCACGACACCCGCTGACCCACATCGGCCCGGCCCGGCATCCTCGCCGCTCAGGCCGACCGGTAGATGGCCGACGCCCAGATGTCGGCCAGCGACCGGATCATGGCGTCCGATGACGCCCACCCGCGATCGGGTTGCAGCGAGTTCACGTAGAAGCAGCGTTCGTTCATCCACACCAGGGTGGTGGCGAGTTCACCGGCGTCGTGGCCGGCCGGCGCGAGTCCGGCCGTCCGGTCGGCCACGATCTTCGCGGTGGCACCGGCGATCAGGCGATCCATCATGCTCTCGAAGGCGCGGGCGAGCTCGGGCTGCTCGGGGTAGGCGCGGGCGACCGTGCGCAGCACCGGGCCGTGTGCCAGGAAGACGCGGTAGACCGCCGCCAGCGCCGTGTAGATGGAATCGGCGGCGTCCCCGGCCGTGGCGTCCACTTCGAGCCAGTACCGCTCGAACTCCGCGTAGACGTGATCGAGAATCCGCTCGAACAACGCGGCGACGACGGCGTGTTTGGACTCGAAGTAGAAATAGAACGTCGCCCGGGACACCTCGGCCTCGTGGAGGATGTCGGAAACGGACACCTCGTCGATGGACCGGTCCGCGAGGATACGGCCGACCGCGTCGATGACGGCGACCTCGACCGATCCGTCGCGTTGAACGCCACGGGACGTACGCCTGGGTGCCATTAGTGTCCGCGAGTCCGTCCGTGAATCATGCGGCCGATACTAGAGGACGCCTTCGTCGTGCACCGCCCGCCCGCCGAGCATCGTCAGATGCACCTTGGTGTCCTTGAGATCCTCGGTCGGAGTGGTGAGCGGATCGCGGTCGACCACGATCAGGTCGGCGTGTCCGCCCGCCTCCAGGGTGCCGATTCCCTTCCAGCGCAGGATTCGCCCGGCCAGCCGGGTCCACGTGGCCAGCGACTGTTCCCGGTCGACCACCTGGGCCGGGCCGTCGTTGCGGTCGCCGAACACGCCGTGGTGGGTCTGCGCGAAAGCGATGTGCTCGAACACGTTCGCCGGTCCCCAGTCGGTGCCGCAACCGACGTCGAAACCGTGGTCGAGCTCACGCCGCAACGGAATCAGGTTCTTGACGTAGTCGCTGCCCAGTCGTTCCCGGAAGGTGTGCATCTTGAAGTGGGAGAAGGACATGCTGGTGGTGATCTGGAATCCGAGGTCGCGGTAGCGCTTGCACTGCTCGTCGTCCATGAAGTAGGCGTGTTGCAGAATCCACTGCTGTTCGGAGAAATCGCCGAACTTGCGCCGGGCGGTCTCCAGGTGTTCCAGCGCGATGTCGTGCTCGCGGTCGGCCACCGAGATGAGGTTCATCCGCATCCCGCGCTCGGCCGCGAACTCGACCATGAGCCGGCCCTTCCACTCCGGGAGGAACTCGACGCCCTTCGTCCATTCGCCGTAGGGGCCCCGGTAACTCCGGTTGAGGACCATCATGCCCGGGTTGATCGGTCCGCCCCGCGTGCACAGGAAGCTCTCGGTCCGGAACATGTCGCCGGCGAGATCCTGTACGCGGTAGGCGAGTTCCAGCCGCTGCACCAGTTCGGCTTCGGTCAGCGTGACGGATGTCGGCAGGCCGTGCGGCTCGGCGTCGGGCGTGCACAGGACGCGGGTGGTCAGCGTGCCCGCGTTGCCGTGCTGCCGGTAGACGTCGATGAGCGGCCAGTCCATCATGTGCCCCTCGAAGATGGCCGTGACGCCCCTGCGGTTGGCCTCGGCCATCCCGCTCCTGGCCCCCTCGTACCAGTCTTCCGGGGACACCCCGTCGATCCGCGCCAGGATGGCGTCCCACCACGGTTCGTTGTTGTAGTAGTTGTTCACCGGCCCGAGCAGTCGGCCGGTCGGCTCGCCGTCCGCGTCCTTCTCGATCGAGACCCGGCCGACCCGGTCCGGGGTGTTCCGGGAGACCTGGATGTTCCACAGTCCACGTGTGTTCAGCACGGTCACGGCCGGGTTCACCGGGGCCCACGCCTGGATCCAGACCGGGTGGTCCGGCGCGGCGGCGTCCAGCAGCTGCCGGGTCGGCAACTCCCCTTCCGTCAGGTCCCGGTAGGAGCGGCGGAGGAAGTAGTGCGGCTCCCCGATGGGCGAGCAGCGAATCCACTGTCCCTTGGGGGTTCTCGCGGCGGCGGCGCTGATCCGGGCGGCGATCTCGCCGTGGTCGCGGCAGTCGAACAGGTCCACGACCGAACGCTTTATGCCGTTCCAGTGGATCAGATGCGGGTGCGTGTCGATCAGTCCGGGCATCACGGTGGCACCCGCCAGGTCGACGGTCCTGGCCTGGTCGCCGGCTGCCGCGCGCATGTCCTGCTCGGTGCCGGTGGCCACGACCCGGCCCTCCCGCACGACGACCGCCTCCGCGACGGCACCGTCCTCGCGCATCGTGATCACTCGGCCGCCACGGAACAACGTGGCGCGGTCATCGCTGGTCATCCGGTTCCTCCTCATCCACGCTGACGAGGTATCGGATGCTATGTCCAGACAGCCTATCCAGACAATATGTATGGACGCGGAGATCGTGCCTCCGGTCCGTGGGGAGGTGTCTTGCCCATCTTGTCGGCAGCATGTATACATCACGGCTATGAGCGGTATACGAGAAGCCGGCGGGTCGGCTCAGGATGTGGTGTACGGGTGGCTCAAGCAGCACATCGCGGGGTTGCCGCGGCACGGGGGCACGTTTCTGAGCGAGACCGAGGTGGCCCGGGAGACGGGTACCTCGCGGACCCCGGTGCGGGAGGCGCTGCTGCGGCTGGAGGCCGAGGGCTTCCTCCAGATCGTGCCGAAGAAGGGGGTCTTCGTGCCGCCGATCTCCGACGGCGAGGTGCGCGCGGTGATGCAGGCCCGGCGGTTGGTGGAGGACTGGTGCGTCCGGCAGGTCGCGTCGGCGAGCGGCGGCCTGGTCGGCGAGTTGGAGTCGTTGCTGGCCGAGCAGGAGCGGGCGATCGGTGATCCGGTCGCATTCATCGAGTTGGACCGGGCGTTCCACCGGGCGATCGTGCGGCGGGCCGACAACCCGGTGCTGGCCGAGTTCTACGAGTCGCTGCGGGACCGGCAGGTCCGGATGGGCCTGCGGGCGGTGGCGAGCACCCCGGACCGTGCCCGTGTGGT
>CBHFOL010000249.1:0-12032 GCA_965995405.1 uncultured Saccharothrix sp. | reverse complement strand
CCGTCAACACGCTGGTCCAGGGTGCGTGGGCGTTGCTGCTGGCCAGGGTTTCCGGTGAACGGGACGTCGTGTTCGGCACCACCGTGTCCGGTCGGCCGGACGGGTTGCCGGGCGTGGAGGACATGGTCGGCATGTTCATCAACACCGTCCCCACCAGGGTTTCGGTCGACGCGCGGGACGAGGTCGTGCCGTGGCTGCGGAGGTTGCAGGAGGCGCAGACCGAGTCGCGGCGGTTCGACTTCGTGTCGCTGGCGCAGGTCCAGGCGTGGGCCGGTGGGCGGCTGTTCGACAGCCTGCTGGCGTTCGAGAACTACCCGGTGGAGGCCACGGCCGACGACGGGCCGCAGGTCGGTGAGGTCGACGGCCTGGACACGACGACGTTCCCGCTGACCGTGCGGGCACACGTCGAGGAAGCACTGCACGTCGAACTCACCTACGACCCGCGATTGTTCGACGATACGACGATTCAACGTCTCGGCGACTGGCTGAGCCGCCTGCTCGACGCGATCGGCGACGACCCGCACCGGACGCTCGGCGAACTGCCGTGGCTCTCCGCCGACGAACGCCGACAGGTGCTGATCGACTGGAACGGCCAGGGTTCCAGCACGCCCACCGCGACGATCCCGGAGCTGTTCACCGAACAGGTGTCGCGCACGCCGGACGCGGTCGCCGTCACCTTCGAAGGTGACCGCCTGACCTACCGTGAGCTGGACGAACGGGCGAACCGGTTGGCGCACCACCTGATCGCGCAAGGCGCGGGGCCGGAGCAGTACGTGTGCCTGGTGCTGGACCGGTCGCTCGACCTGGTGGTCGCGGTGCTCGGTGTGCTCAAGTCGGGTGCCGCCTACGTGCCGGTGGATCCGGCGTACCCGGCTGACCGGATCGCGGGAATGGTCGCCGACGTCCGGCCGGTAGCCGTGTTGGACGCGATCCCCGATCTGACGGGGTGTCCGGCGGTCACACCGGATGTCGCTTTGCTGCCGGCGCACCCCGCATACGTGATCTATACGTCCGGCTCCACGGGCAAGCCGAAGGGTGTCGTCATCCCGCACGGCAACGTCCAGCGGCTGTTCTCGGCCACCGACCACTGGTTCGGGTTCGGGCCCGACGACGTGTGGGCGCTGTTCCACAGCTACGCCTTCGACTTCTCGGTGTGGGAGCTGTGGGGGCCGCTCCTGCACGGCGGACGGCTCGTGGTGGTGCCGTTCGAGGTCTCACGGTCGCCACGGGACTTCGCCCGGCTCATGCGGGACGAAGGCGTCACCGTCCTCAACCAGACACCGTCGGCGTTCTACCAACTCCTGCCCGAACAGCCCGACGCCCGCTGCGTGATCTTCGGCGGCGAGGCGCTGGACATCGACAAGGTTGCCGGGTGGCAGGGCTCCGGCGCGTTGATCAACATGTACGGCATCACCGAGACCACCGTCCACGTCACGCGCACCGAGGCCGACGGCACGATCGGCGTGCCCATCCCGGACCTGCGGGTGTACGTGCTGGACGACGACCTCCGCCCGGTGCCACCGGGCGTGACCGGTGAGATGTACGTTGCCGGGCCGGGACTCGCGCGCGGCTACCTGAACCGGCCGGGGCTCACCGCGTCCCGGTTCGTCGCGAACCCGTTCGGCGAGGCCGGTTCCCGGATGTACCGCACGGGCGACCTGGCCCGGTGGGTGGACGGGCGACTCGACTTCCTCGGCCGCGCCGACCACCAGGTGAAGATCCGCGGTTTCCGGATCGAACTCGGTGAGATCGAAGCGGTACTCACGGCCTACGAGGACGTGCGGCAGACCGCCGTCGTGGTGCGGGACGAACGGCTGGTGGCGTACGTCGTCGCGGACGGCCAGGTTCCGGTGTCCGCGCTGCGGGAGCACGCGGCCCGGTCGCTGCCCGACTACATGGTGCCGAGCGCCTACGTTCCGCTGGACCGGTTGCCGCTCAACGCGAACGGCAAGCTCGACCAGACCGCGCTGCCCGCGCCCGAACGGGACGCGTCGGTCGGTGACGGTTTCGTGGCCCCGCGCACCGAGGCCGAACGGCTGGTCGCCGGGGTCTGGGCGGACGTGCTGGGCCTGGCGCGGGTCGGCGCGGAGGACAACTTCTTCGCGCTGGGCGGCGATTCCATCCTCAGCATCCGGGTGGCGTCCCGGTTGCGGGAGACGTTCGACCTGTCGCCCCGGGAGTTGTTCGACCACCCGACAGTGGCCGGTCTGGCGGCGGCGTTGACCGGCGGCACGCTCGTGCCGATCCCGCGTGCGACGGGCGACTTCCCGTTGTCGTTCGCCCAGCAGCGGCTGTGGTTCCTCGACCAGTTCTCGCCCGGCGGCACGGAGTACGTGACGCCGTTCGCCGTCCGGCTGCGCGGCGAACTGGACGTGCCGCGACTGGAGCAGGCGTTGTCCGGGCTGGTGGCGCGGCACGAGTCGTTGCGCACCACGTTCCCGGCCGTGGACGGCCTGCCGGTCCAGGTCGTGCACCCGCCGTACGAGGTGCGGCTGCCGCTATTGGCCGAGCTGCCCGAGGTGACACCGTTCGATCTCGGCGACGGTCCACTGTTCCGGCCGGCGCTGGTGCGGATCGCGCCGGACGACCACGTGTTGGCGTTGACAATGCACCACATCATCACCGACGGCTGGTCCGGCGGCGTGCTGATGGCAGACCTGGCCGAGCTGTACGCGGGCGGGGACCTGCCCGAACTGCCGGTGCGGTACGTCGACTTCGCGGCCTGGCAACGTGAACTGCCGCTCGAAGCGCACCTCGACTACTGGCGCGAACAACTCGCCGGCGTGCCGGCACTGGAACTGCCCACCGACCGGCCCCGACCTCCCGTCCACACGAATTCCGGCGCGCAACTGGAGTTCTCGGTGCCCGCACGGGTGGCGGACGCGCTGCGGGACATCGCGCGGCGCAACGACAGCACGTTGTTCATGGCCCTGGTCGCGGCCTGCCAGGTGTTGTTCCACCGCTGGTCGGGGCAGGACGACTTCGCCATCGGCACCGTTGCGGCCGGGCGGGAACGGCCCGAGTTCGACCGGATGGTCGGGTTCTTCGTCAACACCCTGACGCTGCGCGCGGCCATCGACCCGTCGGCATCATTCCCCGAGTTGCTGCGGCAGGTGCGGGGCACCGTGCTGGACGCGTTCGCCCACCAGGACGTGCCGTTCGAGCGGGTGGTCGACGCCGTGCAGCCGGACCGCGACACCAGCCGCACCCCGCTGTTCCAGGCGGTGGTGGCGTTGCAGAACGCGCCGCAGGCGGCCGGGTTCGGCGAGCTGGACGCGTCGGACGTGGCACAGCCGGTGGTGTCCACGGGGTTCGACGTCACGGTGGAGTTCACCGAGGAGGACGACGGCAGCCTGGCCGGTTCGGTCGAGTACAACACCGACCTGTTCGACCCGACGACCGTCGAACGGCTGACCCGGCACCTCCTCGTCCTGTTGACCGGCATCAGCGACCAGACCAATCGTCCGCTGTGGACACTTCCGATGCCCGACGACGAGCGGGCGACGCTGGAACGGTTCGGCAGCAGCACCTCCGACACGCCGTTCGCGCCGTTCGCACGACTGGTCGAAGCACAGGTCGAGCGGACACCGGACGCGTTGGCGCTGACCGGCACGGCGGAACTGACGTACGCACAGCTCAACGCCGCGGCCAACCAGCTGGCCCACCACCTGATCGCCCGGGGAGCCGGCCCGGAGCGGATCATCGCGGTCAAGCTCCCCCGCTCCGCGGAACTGGTGATCGCCGAACTCGCGACGCTGAAAACCGGCGCGGCGTTCCTGCCGGTCGACCCCGCCTACCCGGCGGAACGCATCGAGTACATGCTCGCCGACGCGAAGCCGTTGCTGGTACTGGACACTCAAGTCGACACCACAGGACTGCCGGCCACGGACCCTGACATCCCGATCCGGCCGGAACACCCGGCCTACGTGATCTACACCTCCGGTTCCACCGGACGTCCCAAGGGTGTCGTGGTGCCCCACGCGGGTATCGCCGCGTTCTCGGCGGCCGAGATCGCACATCTCGGCGTGCGGCCGGGCGACCGGGTGCTGGAGTTCTCCTCCCCCAGCTTCGACGCCTCCGTGCTGGAGCTGTGCATGGCGCTGCCCGCCGGGGCCGCACTCGTCGTGCCTCCGGAAGGCCCGCTGGTGGGCGACCAACTCCTGGAAGTCCTTACCACGCAACGGGTCACACACGCGCTGATCCCGCCGGTCGCCCTGGCGACACTCCCGGATGCCACACTGCCGGACTTCCGCACCCTCGTGGTCGGCGGTGACGCCTGCTCGGCGGACCTGGTGGCCCGCTGGGCACCGTGCCGCCGGATGGTCAACGCCTACGGCCCCACCGAATCCACGGTCGTCGCCACCTGGAGCCGGCCACTGGAACCCGGCGGCGCACCGCCGATCGGCCGGCCGATTCCCGGCACACAGGCGTACGTGCTGGACGGGGCGTTGCAGCCGGTGCCGATCGGCGTTCCCGGCGAGCTGTACGTCTCCGGCCTCGGACTGGCCCGGGGCTACCTCGACCGGCCGGGGTTGACCGCGTCGCGGTTCCTCGCGAACCCGTTCGGCGAGCCCGGTTCCCGGATGTACCGGACGGGCGACGTGGTGCGCTGGAACCGTTCCGGCGAACTGGAGTTCGTCGGCCGCGCGGACGAACAGGTCAAGATCCGGGGCTTCCGGATCGAACTGGGCGAGGTCGAGACGGCCATCCTGCGTCACCCGGACGTCCGCGAGGCCGTGGTCACCGCGAGGGCCGATGGCGCCGGCCACAAGCGGCTCGTCGCGTACGTCGTCGGCGAGATCGCGAAGCTCCGGGAGTTCCTCGGCGAATCGCTGCCCGACTACCTGGTGCCGTCGGTGTTCGTGCCGGTGGACGCGATACCGGTCAGCCCCAACGGAAAGGTCGACCGGGCACGGCTGCCGGAACCGGACTTCTCGGCACTGGCGGCGGTCGAGTACGTGCCGCCGTCCGGACCGGTGGAGGACGCGCTGGCCCGCGTCTGGGCGGACGTGCTGGGCGTGCCACGCGTCGGCGCGGCGGACAACTTCTTCGCGCTGGGCGGCGATTCCATCCTCAGCATGCAGGTCGTGGCCCGAGCCCGACAAGCCGGCCTGCGGTTCACCACCAAGGACCTGTTCCTGCACCAGACGATCGCCCAACTCGCGCCCGTGACCCACGTGGAGACCCAGCACGGCGACCGGTCGACGGTGACCGGAGACGTGCCGTTGACCCCGATCCAGCACTGGTTCCTGCACTCCGGACGACGGAACCCGCACCACTTCAACCAATCGCACTTCGTGGAGCTCGACCCGGCGGTCGACGTGGACGCCCTGCGGCGTGCGTTGCAGGCGCTGCTGGATCAACACGACGCACTCCGGATGCGGTTCACCAACACCGACGGCGTATGGCGGCAGGACAACGCCGACGTCTCCGACACCCCGGTGCTGACCGTCGTGTCCGATGTAGACGATCAAGAAAGCATCGCCGACGAAGTGCACGCCGGGTTCGACCTGGCCACCGGACCGCTGCTGCGGGCCGTGCTGTTCCAGGAGCCGGACCGGGCCCTGCTGCTCCTGGTGGCACACCACCTCGTCGTGGACGGGGTGTCGTGGCGGATCCTGTTGGACGACCTGGAGACCGCCTACCACGGCGGTGATCTCGGCGCGAAGACGACATCGTTCCAGGACTGGGCGCGACGACTGGAGGCACACGTCCACCAAGGCGGATTCGACCGCGAGGTCGACTACTGGCACGCCTCACTCCCGGCACAGCAGAAGGCATCCGGCCCAGCCGAGGTGGAGACCGTCGAGCTCTCCGAGGCGGACACCGAAGCGCTGCTCCGGGGAGCGCCCGCCGCCTACCGGACCCGTATCAACGACGTGCTGCTGGCAGCGCTGGCCTGGGCGCTGTCCCGCTGGACCGGGTCGCCGAAGGTCGTCGTGGACCTGGAAGGCCACGGCCGCGAGGACCTGTTCGACGAGGTGGACCTGTCCCGGACGGTCGGCTGGTTCACCACCGTGTTCCCGGTCGAACTCGAAGTGCCAGACGGGGACTGGCGGTCGCGGGTCAAGGCGGTGCGGCGGCAACTGCGGTCCGTCCCGGGCAACGGCATCGGCTACGGGGCGCTCCGGCAGCACGGCCGGGTACCCGCCGGCGGCGTCCCGGTGGTGGCGTTCAACTACCTGGGCCAGTTCGACTCCGGGTCGGCGGAATCCGGCCTCTACCGGGCCGTGCTGCCGTCCATCGGCCAAGAACACGATCCCGCCGACCACGGCGACCACCTGATCGACGTCGTCGGCGAGGCGGGCGCCGGGCGGCTCGGGTTCTCCTGGTACCACCACCATGAACCGGACGTGGTGCGCCGCGTGGTCGCGGACTTCGCATTCGCGCTGCGGGCGATCGCCGAGGACTGCCGAGGTGCGGTATGACGGTCTCGTTGGCACGCAACCGGAACTACACCCTGCTGTGGGGCGGGCAGGCGCTCGCCGAGGTCGGCTTCTCGGCCACCATGATCGCCTTCCCGTTGCTGGTACTGGCGATCACCGGCTCCCCCGCCGCGTCCGGGCTGGTGCTCGCGGTCGACGCCACGGCGCAACTCGTCGTCGGGGTGCCCGCCGGAGCACTGGTGGACCGCCTGGACCGCCGGAAGATCATGCTGGCGTGCGAGGCCGCGCAGGCGGTCACGTTGGGATCGCTGGTGCTCGCGCTGCTCGGCGGCGTGGCCTCGTTGTGGCACATGGTGTTCGTGGCGGCGGTGCTCGGCGTGTGCCGGGCGTTGTTCGAGCCCGCCGAGGACGCCTGCCTGCCCCGGCTGGTGCCCGACGAGCAGCTGGCGACGGCCGTCGCGATGAACGCGGCCCGGTCGTCGTTGGGCCAGATGGCGGGCACCGCGTTGGGCGGTGCGCTGTTCGCGGTGTTCCGGTGGCTGCCATTCCTGCTCGACCTGGTGACGCACTGCCTCGCGTTCGTGGCCCTGTTGTTCCTGCGGGTGCCACCCAGGGAACCCGTGACGGACCGGCCGCACTTCGTCCGGGAGATGGTCGACGGGCTGCGGTGGGTGTGGCTGCGGCGGGAGATCCGGGTGACCGCGTTCTGCGCGGTCGTGCTGAACCTGTTCTTCACCGCGTTCTACCTGGTGGTCATCGTGCTCGCGGAAGCGCGCGGGGTGTCGGCCGGCGCGATCGGCGTGATGGCCGCGATGCTGGGTGTGGGCGGTGTGCTGGGTTCGCTGATCGCGCCGTGGCTGCACCGCACGCTGGGGCCGTACCTGTCGATCGCGTCGGTGTTCTGGGTGTTGACGGTGTTGACGCCCGTGGCGTACTTCGTGTCCGACGGGTACCTGATGGGCGGGTTGTTCGCGCTCATGACGTTGTTGGCGCCCACCGCGAACACCACGATCTCGACGCACCAACTGCTGCTGACGCCCGATTCGCTGCGGGGTCGGATGAGCGGGGTGCTGTCGGTCGTGGTGGGCGTGGCGGGCGCGCTGGGACCCGCGTTGGGCGGGTTGCTCACCGAATTCCTGTCCGCCGACCGGGCTGTCCTGGTGTGCGCGGTCGGGATCGCGTTGGTTACCGCGTTCGTGACGGTCAGTCCGACGTTGCGGCGCTATTCCGCTGATCAGGAGGGTGTTCCGGATGAGGTCTGACATCGCGTACCAGGTGCTGGTCAACGACGAGGGCCAGTACTCGCTGTGGCCCGCGCACCAGGCGGCCCCGGCGGGCTGGGTCGCCGACGGGAAGACCGGCACCGTCGACGAGTGCTCCGCGTACGTGGACCAGGTGTGGACGGACATGCGGCCCAAGTCGCTGCGTGCGCTACAGGGGTAGCGGCTCGGTGATCTCCAGGCCCGCGTCCACCGCCGCGACCAGCAGTTCCGACTGCTGCGGCGAGTGGGTCAGGGCCCACGTCCGAAGCGCTCCCAGGAACTCCGTCAGGTCGCGCTGCGCCTGTCTGAGCATTCCCGGGAGCGCTTGGCGGCCGATGTCCACGTACGGCTGGTCACGGCCCTCGCCGGTCCAGACCCGCACCTGGTCGCCGACGTGCTCCACCCACGGCCCGGGACCGAGGTTCACGTCCGCCCCGTACAGCGCTCCGAGCCAGGCCCGCCACTCGAACAGGTCGCAGCGCGGGCCCGGTTCGGCCCGGATGTCGTTGTCGTACAACAGGAGGCCGCCCGGCGCGTAGAGCGTGTCGAAGCCGATCAGCTCCCACACCGCCTCGTCGGGGGTGTCCGCGTCCGAGCCGCCGCTGTGGAAGTACATGCTGCACACGGCGCTGCCCACGTCGTCCTGGCCGATGCTGCTGTCCAGGTGCAGCCAGCCGCCGGGCTCGGAGACCGGCCAGAGGCCGAACTCCCCGGGCGGCGCGGATCTGCACATCACTGGCGAGAAGTACGGCACTGTACCGAGGCTAGCGTCGGAATCGCCCCGGCGGGGACTCCGCCGGGGCGATAATCGGATGTCGCGCGGCCGGGCTACCTGCTTTCAGCGGAATTCCCGGGCTGCCAGACCTGGTATTCGCGTAGGCCGTAAAGCAGCGGCAGGTGCCCGGATTCCCGTGCTACCTGGAATATCTCGCCGAAAACGACGGTGTGGTCGCCGACCGGCTCGGTCCGGCTGACCCGGCAGTCGGCCACCGCGTGGGCGTCCTCCACCAGGTGCGGACCGGCCGCGCCGGCGGGCTGCCGCCACGGGATCAGGTCGAACCGGTCCGGCGCGCCGGACGCGAACAGCTCGGCCACCGGCTTGGCGTTGCCGTGCAGGAAGTTCACCGCGAACGTGCCCCTGGACAGCACCGCTTCCAGCGTGGGGCTGCCGTTGCGCAGGCACACCAGCAGGGTCGGCGGCGACAGGGTGACGCTGCACACGGACGACACCGTCATGCCCCTGGGCGACCCGTCCTCGGCGGTCGTGGTGATGATCGCCACGCCGGTCGGGAAATGGGACATCAGGGTGCGGAACTCGGCTACCGGTATGACGGGGAGCGACTGGGTCATGGCCTACCGCCTGGCAAGTCGGGAACGAGCTGTCGGGGCAAGGCAGCGCTCTTGCGGGCGCGGCGTTCGATCAGGGACAACAGCGGTCCGGTCATCGCGGTGGTCACCAGGGCCATCGCCACCAGCGCCAGGAACAGCCGCACGGACAGCAGTCCGGCGCTGTAACCGGCCTGGAGCACCACGATCTCGGTCAGGCCGCGGGTGTTCATCAGGACGCCCACGGTGAGCGAGGTCCGGCGGTCCTGTCCGGCGAGCCGTGCGCCCAGGTAGCTGCCGCAGACCTTGCCGAGGACGGCGAGTACGACGGCGATCGCGATGGCGTCCCACGGCACGTCGGCGCGCGGCGCGTTCGCCACGCCCATGCCGGCGACCACGAAGAACACCGGCACCAGCAGCCGACCGCCCTGGGTGACCGGGCGCACGATGTCGGTCCACGGTCCGGCGGGCAGCGCGAGGCCGACCACGAACGCGCCGAACACGGCGGTCAGGCCCCAGTGCTCGAACAGGAAGGCGATCAGCAGGGCGAGCGCGGCGACGGCGACACGGACGATCCACGGGAAGCGTTCGGCGGCGGCCGTGGCGGCCTTGCCGCGCAACAGGACACGTCCGGCGAGCGTAACCGCGACACCTACCGCGAGCAGCACCAGCGACAGCAGCACGCCACCGGACAGGCCCACCGCGACCACCAGCAGCAGCCACGCGGAGGAGTCGGTGACGACCGCGGCGGCCATGGCCAGCCGGCCCGCCGGTTGGTCGGTCATCCGCCGGTCTTCGAGGATCCGGGCGAGCACCGGCACGGCGGTCACGCTCAGCGCCACCGCGATCATCAGCACCAGCGCGGGTGCGGACGCGGTGCCACGCACATCGGGATCGGCCGCGAACAGCACCCACGCGGCCATGGCCAGACCCGCCAGCAGGGCGGGGACGAACGAGCCGGCCGTCACCCAGCCCACGGCCCGCGCGCCGAGCCCGGACTGGCCGTGCCGCAGCTCGTGCGCCACGCCGACCAGGAACAGCACCAGACCGATCTGGCCCAACACCTTGAGCGGTCCGACGACGTCGGCGGGCAGGACACCCGCCAGTCCGGACGGGCCGCCGACGGCGAGCACCGCGGGCACCACCAGGATGCCCGCCAGGATCTCGCCGACGACCTCGGGCTGGCGGACCGCCCGGGCCGCCAGCCGACCCGCGTACGCGGCCAGCAGGACGGCCGCCAGCACCACCGCCACGTGCCCCGCCCGCAGCAGGAGGTCGGTCATGTCCACGACCTCCACCGTCCGGCGGGGCCGGGATACCTGCTCATGGACAGCGCTCGGCTACCTGCGAAGTTCTCGATCCGGCGGGACACTGGCGTTTCCTCTCTGCTTGGCGGCGGTACCGGTCGGTTGCCGGTAGGTGCCCTTACTCGTCGGTGTCCTACTCGTCGGCAGGGTGCCCGACGAGGTTGAAGAACACGTCGTCCAGCGTGGGACGGCGCAACGAGAAGTCCGCGACGTCGACCCCGGCGTCCCGCAGCGCGACGGCGGCGGTGGCGATGCCGTCCATGCCGTCGCGGAGCTGGAGCTTCAGCACGCCCGTGGCGGCGTCGGTGGTGGGCTCGTCGACCGCGAGGGGCCCGAGGACGGCCAGCGCCTGCGGGACCCGGTCCGGCAGCGCGATGGCGACCTCCAGCCACTCCTGGCCGACCTTGCGCTTGAGCTCGTCGGGCGTGCCGTCGGCGATGACCTGGCCGGCCGCGATCACCACGATCTGGTCGGCCAGGTAGTCGGCCTCCTCCAGGTACTGGGTGGTCAGCAGCACGGTCACGCCCTCGTCCACCAGGCCGCGCACGGTGTTCCACAGCGCCTGCCGGCTCGCCGGGTCGAGACCCGTGGTCGGCTCGTCCAGGAACAGCACCTGCGGGTGGCCGACCAGGCAGCTCGCAAGGTCCAGCCGGCGGCGCATACCGCCGGAGTAGGTGCCGACCGGCCGGTCGCCCGCGTTGACCAGGTCGAACCGCTCCAGCAGCTCCTGGGCACGGCGGCGCGCGCCGGCCCCGCCCAGGTGCAGGAGCCGGCCCAGCAGCACCAGGTTCTCCCGGCCGGTGAGCAGTTCGTCCACGGCCGCGTTCTGGCCCGCCAGCCCGATCCGGCGGCGCACCTCGCGCGGCTCCTTCACCACGTCGAACCCGGCGACCTTCGCGGAGCCGCCGTCGGGCACGAGGAGCGTGGACAGGATCCGCACGGCGGTGGTCTTGCCCGCGCCGTTGGGGCCCAGCACGCCCAGCACCGAACCGGTCCGCACGGACAGGTCGATGCCTTGCAGCGCCAGGGTCTTGTCGTAGGTCTTGCGCAGGCCGGAGACTTCGATCGCGAGGTCCATCAGCTCGCCCTGCTCTCGTTGCGCCCGCTGCCCTCGTGCGCCTCACGGAGGCTGCGGGGACGCATGTCGGTCCAGTTCTCCTCCACATAGGACAGTGCCGCGTCCCGGGTGGTCTCCTCCAGTGCCACGGTCCATCCGGCGGGCACGCGGGCGAACGACGGCCACAGGCAGTGCTGGCCTTCGTCGTTCACCAGCACGAGAAATCGGCCGTCCTGGTCGTCAAAGGGGTTCGTCACTTTCGGTTCTCCGTACCCTCGCGGTTGGGATGGACCCCAGTTGGTGAATGCTTTCGGCCAGCGCTGACAGGTCGCTGACAGATGGGTGATGGCTCAGGCCCGCTCGGGCACCAGTTCGACGGGCAGGCTGCTGTACCCGTACACGAAGTTCGAGTACAGCCGGGTGCCCGGACCCGGCACGCGGATCTCGGCGACGAGGTCCCGCAGGCCCTCCAGCACGGAGCCGACGTGGGCCCGGCCGAGGTACGCACCCAGGCAGAAGTGCGGCCCGAAGCCGAACGCGATGTGCCGGTTGGGGGTGCGGGCCAGGTCGAACCGCGTCGGGTCGCCGAACACGTCCTCGTCGAAGTTCGCCGAGCTGTTCCACATCGTCACGACGTCGTCCGCGCGGATGGTCTTCCCGCCCATCATGGTCCTCTCGGTGTACTTCTTCTTCA
>CBHFOL010000248.1:0-12045 GCA_965995405.1 uncultured Saccharothrix sp. | reverse complement strand
GACCAGCTGCACTCCCGGCAAGCTTCGCAGCTCGGCGTAGACGCGCTCGGGCAGGTCGGCGATATTGCCCCCCGTATACCCGATGCGGCCTGAGTTGGTGTTGAAGGTGAGCACGTCGTGGCGATCGGGGAGAGCACCACGGCCGACCGGTTGTCGTGGTTCGAGATCCTGCGGCACGTGCTGGCCACTCGTCGGGAGGTGGTGTTCGTGAACCTGGCGGTGTCCGGGCACACCACCACGCAGGCGCTGACCCGGTTGCCCGCCTTGGGTTTCCACCGCCCGGACCACGTGCTGTGCATGTTGGGCGCGAACGACGCGCAGCGGCTGCGGCCGGACGGCCCGACGCTGGTCGACCGGGGTGAGACCGAGCGCAACCTGGTGATCCTGCGTGAACTGGCGGGCGACGTGCGGTGGACGTGGCTGACTCCGTCCACTGTGGACGAGGAGCGGGTCCGCGGGTACGTGCACTTCCAGCGGCAGGGTATTTCGTGGGTGGGCAAGGACATCGATGCGGTGGCGGAGTTCCTGCACCTGCGTCCGGAGCCGACGATCGACACCCGGCCCGCGACGTCCGGTCCGGGTCGGCACCTGGAGGACGGTGTGCACCTCACCCTGGACGGGCAGCGCGAGGTCGCGGCGGCGGTGGTCGCGGGTCTGGCGGGGGAGTAGCGGTCGGCTCGGTCGGGCCGGGTGATCCGCGTGCTCGGCTCCCGGTCGGCGACGAGCCGGTCGGGGGCCGGGCGGCGTCAGGCGGAGCGGGCGCGCAGCACGTCGGGCATGTGGGCTTCGAGGTGGGCGATGAACGCGAGCAGGTGGTCGGCGGTGGTCTCGCCGAGGTCGGTGAGGGAGTAGTTGACGCTCGGCGGCATCGCCGCGAGGACCTCGCGCCGTACGAACCCGTCCCGTTCCAGCGCTTGGAGGGTCTGGGCGAGCATCTTCTCGCTGACGCCGTCGACCCGGCGGCGCAGCGCGTTGAACCGCGCCGGGCCCTGGCGCAGGCCGGCCAGCACCAGGACGCCCCAGCGCCCGGTCAGGTGCTCCAGTACCTCGCGCGAAGGGCAGTCCTTGGCGAACACGTCGAACTCCACATCACCCAGTCTAACCGAGCGCTGTGGAAAAGTTAGTGCTGTCGAAAAGTTGGTGTAGGGTGGCGGACGCCCCGACCCGTGACCCCTGAGGAACGTCGAGCCATGCGCGTGGAAATCTGGAGCGACCTGGTCTGCCCCTGGTGCTACATCGGCACCACCCGCTTCGAGCGGGCCCTGGGTGAATTCGCCCACCGCGACCAGGTGCAGGTCGAGCACCGCTCGTTCGAGCTCGATCCCGGACGCGAGCCCGGCCGGACCGAGCCGGTGCACCGAATGCTCACCGACAAGTACGGCCCCCAGGGCGCGGGTATGGACGACCAGGTCGCGCAGCTCGCCCGGGGCGAAGGGCTAGACTACCAGACCGACCGCGAGGTCGGCAGCACGCTCGACGCCCACCGGCTGCTGCACCTGGCCGCCGAGCACGGGCTGCGCGAGCGGCTGCTGAAGGTGATGTTCGAGGCGCACTTCGGGGCCGGCGCGTCCCTGTTCACCCCGGACGACCTGGCGGCCCTCGCCGACCGGGCCGGGCTGGACCCCGCCGAGTCCCGGCGCGTGCTCGGCGATCCCGACGCCTACCTGGACGCGGTCCGCGCCGAGGAGCGGGAAGCCTCGCGGCTGGGTGCGAACGGCGTGCCGTTCTTCGTCATCGACGGCCGTTACGGCGTGTCGGGCGCGCAGCCGGTGGAGCTGTTCGCGAAGGCGCTGGAGACGGCGTGGGCCGACCACGAGCCGTCCGTCGCGGACGACGTGCCCGTGTGCCGGCCCGACGGCTCCTGCTGACTAGTACGCCATGAACAGGATTTCGTCCCGCGAGTAGTCGTGACCCGGGTGATTCTCCTTGAGGTGCTGCTGGGTCTTCGCCACCAGCTCGTCCTCGTCCTGCCCGGTGATGTGCTCCCCGCAGGGACAGGTGATGTTCCGCTTCATCGCAATCCTCCCCAGACCCGATCTCCCCACCGACTCTACTGACGCCTGCCCACCCCATACCACCGGATCCGGTATCCCCGCAGTGACGCGCGGTAATCAAAGGAAGACCTCCGTCGGTTCCCGGTATTCCCGGAAAGCCTTGTGCCGGGGGAAATAGGCGCGACCAGGTGCTGTGCGGTGGGGCATGATCCGGGCCGTGCGATCGACTGTTTCCGTGACCCCAGTGCAGTTGCCCGAAGTGCTGCTGCACGTCGCCGTGGTGCGCCCGGTGTTCCTGTGGGGTGCCCCGGGGATCGGGAAGTCGTCGCTGGTCCGGGCGTTCGCCGAGTCGTTGGGGTTGGAGTGCGTGGCGCTGCTGGGCACGCAGTTGGCGCCCGAGGACCTGATCGGCGTGCCGGAGCTGATCGGTGGGCGGTCCCGGTTCGCGCCGCCCGAGTCGATCGCGCGTGACGAGCCGTACTGCCTGTTCCTGGACGAGTTGAACGCGTCCTCGCCCGAAGTGCAGAAGGCGTTCTACTCGTTGATCCTGGACCGGCGGATCGGCTCCTACGAACTGCCCGCGGGATCGGTGGTGATCGGCGCGGGGAACCGGGCCACCGACAACGCGCTGGCCCGCCCCATGGCTTCGGCGCTGGTCAACCGCATGGTGCACGTCCACCTCGACGCGTCGGCGAAGGACTGGCTGGCGTGGGCGGGGGAGGCGGGTATCCACCCGTGGGTGCTGGACTACCTCACGCAGCGGCCGGACCACCTGTGGAGCCCGCCGCCGAAGGCGGAGGAGCCGTTCTCCACGCCGCGCGGGTGGCACATGCTGTCCGACGCGCTGCACTCCTACGGCGACGGGATCGCCGAAGAGGTGCTGGGGGTGCTGGCGTTCGGCACGCTGACCGCCGCGCACGCGTCGGCGTTCAAGGCGTACGTGAAGACGGTCCGGCACGCCTACGGACTGGAGGCGGTGCTGCGCGGGGACGCCCGCTGGCCGCACGCGCCGGGCGACCGCGACCTGCTGTACTTCCTGGGTGAGGCGTTCCGGGCGCGGCTGGTGAAGGAACTGCCCGCCGACAAGGCGCACGCGTCGGCGGCGGGGCGGCAGCTGGCGCACCGGGGCAAGGCGCTGCTGATCGAGCTGGCCGAGCTGTCGCTGGAGATCGCGCAGATGGTCATCTCGGCCGACGACGACGGCAACCCCGTGCTGCCCGCGTGGTTCCTGGTCGAGGTGACGCGCGATCTGCCGCGGCTGGTCGCGGCACGGACGTGAAGCGCAAGCGGGTCGATCCCGGCCGGGAGGCGTTCGAAGGGGCGTGGCGGGCGGTGCGGGCGCATCCGCTGTTCGCGCCCATCGCCAACAAGTCGGGGCCCCGTCGGGACGGCGAGGGCGCGTGGGCGGACGTCGACACCGACGGGCTGATCCGGGCCCATCCGACGCGGGTCGCCGACGAGGCCGAGTGGGTGTGGGTGTTCGCGCACTGCCTGCTGCACCTGGGTTTCGGCGTGCCCGAGTGCGGCGAGGTGACCGACTTCCAGGACGCGGTGAAGGTCGGACGCCGGCCCGACAGCTGGGAGGAGGCCGACTGCCTGCACCCGGTCGAGACCCGCCGACCGGTCGACTGGGCGACGCTGTTCGCGGCCGGCCTGTCCAACGCGGCCGTGGCGGCGGTGGACGTCGCGGGCGGCGCGCGGGCCACGCTGACCGACGCCCGGCCGCAGAAGACGCAGTGGGACCTGGCGCTCGGCTGGTTCGTGTCGTCGTACCCGCTGCTGGGCGCGCTGGCGTCGGCCATGACGATCGTCGCCGACGCGGAACTGGCGCGCGGCTGGGACATCTCCATCGCGGCGGTCAGCGCGGCGTCCGGCGAGATCTACGTCAACCCGCCGGCCGGACTGTCCACACCGGAGTGGCGGTTCGTGCTGGCGCACGAGATGCTGCACGCCGCGCTGCGGCATGGCGAGCGGACCGGCGGGCGTGACCCGTACCTGTGGAACGTGGCGGCGGACTACGTGGTCAACGGCTGGCTCGTGGAGATGGCCGTCGGCACCGCGCCCGAGGGCGTGCTGCACGACCCGGCTCTGGCCGGGCTGTCGGTGGAATCGGTGTACGACCGGATCGCGACCGACCTGCGGCGCTACCGCAAGCTTGCGACCCTGCGCGGCCGGGGTTCGGACCTGCTCGGCGACCCGCTGCGCGCGCCCGCGCACACCACGGACCTGGACGGGTTCTACCGGCGGGCGCTGCTGACCGGGCTGGGCTACCACGACCCGAAGCTGCGCGGATTCCTGCCCGCCGGGCTGGTGGAGGAGATCCGGGCGCTGGAACAGCCGCCGCTGGAGTGGGATGCGGCGCTGGCCCGGTGGTTCGAGGAGCACGTGCCGGCGTCGGAACGCCGCCGCACCTACGCCCGTGCCTCACGGCGTCAGGCCGCCACCCCGGGCATCCCGCGTCCCGGGTGGGTGCGGCCGGAGACGGTGGAGATGCGGACGACGTTCGGCGTGGTGCTGGACACGTCCGGGTCGATGAACCGCGAGCTGATGGGCAAGGGGCTCGGCGCGATCGTCTCGTACGCGATGGCGCGGGACGTGCCGCAGGCGCGGGTGGTGTTCTGCGACGCCGTCGCGCACGACGCCGGGTACCTGCCGGTGGAGGACATCGCCGGGCGGGTGAAGGTGCGCGGGCGTGGCGGCACCGTGTTGCAGCCCGGGATCGACCTGCTGGAACGGGCCGACGACTTCCCGGCCGACGGGCCGATCCTGGTCATCACCGACGGGTACTGCGACGTGGTGCGGATCCGTCGCGAGCACGCGTTCCTGGTGCCGGCCGGCGCACGGCTGCCGTTCCGGGCGCGCGGACCGGTGTTCCGGATGCGGTGACGGGTCTTCGGCCGTCGTTGAGCCGTCCGGCGGGATGCCGGGTGTTATGGCGTAGTGAGAGTGGGTCCGGGACGACGGGCGTCGGTACGGTCCGCGATGACGACTACCCCAGAGCCGTGCCCGGTCACCCTGCCCGACCGGTGCGCACACGCTCCGAAACGAGGTCCCTGTGAGTCGAACACGCACCCTGCGCGTGGTCATCGTCGCCCTCGCCCTGTCCCTGGGTCCGGGCTCCATCGCCGCCGCCGCTCCGGCCGACTCCGCCGGTTCGGCCGCCGAACCCTACTGCTACGAAGAGCCCTCGCAGCCGACGGCCGACGTGAGCGACCTGAAGCGGGCGTTCCGGTCCACGAACTGGATGCCGACCCTCCAGGCCATGTACAAGCGGCGCTGGCCCAGTGGCGAAGGGCTGGCCATCGCCCAGTCCAGGGACAAGTACTGGGACCAGTTCGTGCAGAAGAGCAGCTTCGAGGCGTTCGCCGAGTCGATGATGGTGGCGATCCACGAGGAAACCCACATGTGGGACCTCGACCCGGCCCGCACCCGGTGGAACGTGCACACCGCGGCCTGGATCAACGCCGGCAAGCAGGCCACCACCGTGCCGCTGCACGACGGCTTCGCCCGCAAGGAGATCCTGCCGCTGATCAGGGACAAGTTCTCCGACTCGATGGACGGCATCTACCTGCGCGACCGCACCCAGGGCGACTACCACCTCCAGGGCGTGCTGGCGGAACTGAACGCCGGTCTGATGGGCCTGCCCGCCGTGACCGTTGTGCAGGAGTTCATCAAGGGCGTCGGCGCCAGCAACTCCCGTGACATCGCCGCCACCAACCTGCGCTACCTGCTGCTGTACCTGCGGGTCGCGAAGAGCAACCACCCCGACTACTGGGCGAAGATCAAGAACGAGCCCAAGCTGCGGGACCTGGTCCTGACCCAGTTCCTGCGCACCGCGTACTGGCTGGAGAAGTCCGCCCCGTACACCGGGAAGCTGGGCAGCGCCAACGCCGACAAGATCACCGCGACGAACTACTCCCCGGAGAACATCTCCATCCTGGAGGAGTTCACCGGGCGCAAGGTGCGGGTGGACTCGCAGAAGCACTGCACCGTCTGATCGACGGGAAGTCCCTGCCACGGAACAGACTCGTGCCCGGTCCGGAAATCCCGGACCGGGCACGTGGTCTCGTGGAGGAGAGCGAAGGGACTATTCACCATAGAAGAGTAGAAGGAAGCCCCCTCATAGCCTCACCGCGACAGGCTGGCACCGCCGGTTCCTCCTGCGGGGCGACGTAGCGCGCGGACACGGTGTCCAGTTGGCGCGCCACGGCACGCCCGTCGCCCGCGGGTCCGGACGATGCCGGCACCCGGAGCGTCTTCCGGATGATCAGTCGTTCGATCACGGCCCACACGATAGCCGGCACCGGGCCGATCCCCGGACTGCTTTGCGAAGCCCCGTAACGCTCAGCCCCGCGCCTTGAGGGCTTCGGCGATGGCGGCGGCGGTGACCCAGCCGTCGGCCTCCCCGCCGGGCAGGTCGACGGTGACCGGTTCGCCGGACAGCAGGATGTCGTCGGTGACGGGGTAGCCGCGCAACGTCGTCGCACCGGGCCGGAGCGGGACCACGGCGGGCGATCCGTTCAGCGGGCAGCGGATCGCCATCACCTGCTCGTCGGACTCGGCGGGGTCCACGCGCACCTGGTCCGCCTCGGCTTCGACGCCGAACCCGGCCAGGTGGGCCAGGACGGCGTCGGCGAGCCCGTCGCTGACGGCGATCAGTCGGGCGCGGCGGCGGATCTCGACGTATCGCGCGTCGGGCGCGTGGTCCACGCCGTGGTCGTCGCGGACGGCCGGCGGCGCGGTCGTCAGATCGGCGAAACGGGCGCGTGCGTCCTGCTCGACGCGTGCGGGGTCGATGGTCTTCGTCGCCACGGTGGGGGTGCTCCTGCCTGGAACGTGCTCCTTGTGCCGGGCGACCTTACGTCGCGGAACCGCAAAAATCGGGGCCCGAGTCCGTGTCACCGCGAATATCACACTGTCGGGGACGGGGTGCGCTGGTTCGCCGTGGGTTCACCGCGGGTTCGCCGGCCGGTGCCAGGTGCGGGCGAAGGACGCCGTGGGGCATCCCGGGTTCGACCGGGCGTTCCGGGTGCGCACCGACGTGCCCGGCGGACTGCCCCGCCGCGATGGTCGCCGAAGGCCTGCCGCGGTGGTCGATCCGGGAACGGGAACTGCGGTGCTTCGTGGACGGCCGCCGTGATCCCGCGCGCTACGACGACGACCTGCGGCCCGAGCTGCTCGGAGCCGCTGACCGTCGCGCCCCGGTGGACGGACCGCCCTCCGGACCGGCTTCCGCGCCGGCGATGCGGAGCAGGCTCTCGATCATCGCGGTCGGATCCGGGGTCTCCGGCGTGCCGCCGAGGGCTTCGGTCACCCGGTTCATCGCCGCCGCGACGGTGCGGGCCTCGGCGGGGTCGAGGTGCCGGGCGAAGTGCTCGCGGATGGCCCCGAGGAACGCGGCGGTCGAGCTCCCGAGGACCGCGCGGCCGTGGTCGGTGAGCACGGCGTAGGTGATGCGCAGGTTGCCCGGATCGCCGCGCCGTTCCACCAGGCCCTGCGCGGCCATCGCGGTGACGACCTGGCTGATGCCGCTGCGGGACACGAACACCTGCTGGGCCAGTTCGTTCATGGTCAGCCGGTGGCCGTCGGCCGCGCCGAGCCGGGACAGGACCTCGCCCCAGGTCAGCGTGAGCCCGGCGTGGTCGCGCATCACCGCCTCGATCCGGCGTGCGGCCAGGGCCTGCGCCTTCCAGGTCGCCATCCAGGCGAAGAACCCGTCGTCCACCAGCTCGGCGATCTTGCGCTCGTCCACGGGACGGACCCTACCGGAAACCGTTCGAGCTACACGGTGAAGAATTGTATGGTTCAGATCTGAACTGTTGACCGAAGGGGTTCGGACATGCCGGAAGGCACGGAGGCGCGACTGCCGCGCCGACTGCGGTGGGCGCTGGCCGCGATGCTGTCCGCCGCCGCGATGGACCTGATCGACACCACGATCGTCAACGTCGCGCTGCCCGCGATCCGCGCCGACCTGGGCGCGAGCGTCGCGCAGGCCGAGTGGTCCGTCGCGGGCTACGCCCTGGCGTTCGGCGTCGGCCTGGTCGGCGGAGCCCGGATCGGCGACCGCTGGGGACGTCGACCGGTGTTCCTGGCCGGAGTCGCCGGATTCCTGCTCGCCTCACTGGCGTGCGGCCTCGCCCCCGGCCCGGAGGTGCTGATCGGCGCACGGGTGGCGCAGGGCGCGGCGGCGGCCGTGATGATCCCGCAGATCCTGACCGTCATCCAGGTCGCGGTCCCGGCCGGACAGCGGTCGAAGGCGTTCGCCGCCTACGGTGCCACCGCGGCGATCGGCACCGTGTCCGGGCCGCTGCTGGGCGGCGTGCTGGTGTCGGCGGACCTGTTCGGGTCCGGATGGCGGCCCGTCTTCCTGATCAACGTCCCGATCGGACTCGTGGTGCTCGCCGTCGCGGCGGCGACCCTGCCCGATTCCCGCGCCCCACGGGCCGAACGCCTGGACCCGGCCGGGATGGCACTGCTCGCCGCCGGCCTGCTGCTGGTGTTGGTCCCGCTGGTGCAGGGCGCACCGGGCCGGGTGTGGTGGGCCGCGCCCGTGCTCGCGCTGTTCCTCGTGCACCAGCGGGTCCGGGAACGCCGGGGCTCGTCGCCGCTGATCCCGTTGAGCCTGTTCGCCCGACGCGGCTTCCTCGGCGGCGTGTGCGCGCAGATCGCCCTGTACGGCGGGGTGACCGGCTTCTTCCTCGTCCTGGCCGTCGCATTGCAGGACGGGCACGGGTTCAGCGCGCTCCGCACCGGCCTGACCCTGGTGGCGTGGTCGGCCGGCATCGCCGTCGCGTCCGCTGTCGTCGGCAGCCGAGCCCCACGCCAGGGCCACGGCCCGACCGTCGCCGGGGCGCTGCTCCTGGCCGTCGGCATGGGCGGCCTGCTGCTCGCGGTGACCCTGTCCGAGCCCGCCGCCTGGGCGCTCGTGCCCGGCCTGTTCGTCGCGGGCGCCGGCATGGGACTGGTCGCACCGACCCTGGTCGACCTCTCGCTGCGGGACGTGGACCACGCACACGCCGGTCCGGCCTCCGGCGTCGTGGCCACCGCCGGACAACTCGGCGGCGCGATCGGCGTCGCCGCACTGGGCGCGGTCTTCTTCGGCACACTCGACGGTCCGGGCAACCACGCCGACGCGCTGGAAGTCGTGTTGTGGTGCGAGATCGCGGTGTTCCTGCTCGTCGCCGCGCTGGTCCGGGCCGGCCGGCGGCAGAGGACGGGACCACGCGGCGGTGGTGTCGCCGCGTAGTCCCGCCAGGCGCTGCGGACGCCTGCTACAGCCGTTCTACAGCCGTTGCCAGAGGGACGCGGTGTTCGGTGGTTCCCAGCCGGCCAGCGAGGTGTGGCCCTGGATGCAGCGGTAGGACGCGCCGCCGTAGGTCACCTGCGTGCCCGCCGTGTAGGTGACACCGGCCGCCCACGCGCCGGCCGGAGGGTTGCTGGTCGTCGTCGTGGGTCGGGTCGTGGTGGTCGTCGTAGTGGTGGTGGTCGGCGCTGTCGTGGTCGTCGTGCCGGGGCCGCCGGGGCCGACCTGGAGGTCGACGCAGTTGTAGAACGCCATCTCCGTGTCGGCGATGTTCCAGACGGCCAGCAGCTTGATCCGGCCGGTGCGCCCGCCCAGGCTCACGTTGTGCCTGACCGTGAGACCGGGCTGGCGGCCGTGGTCGTTGAACTCGGCGATCTTGCTGCCGCCGACGAAGTACTGCCAGGTGGTCGTGGAGTGGTTGGCCTGGATCGCCCAGTTGAACGCGACGCTGTCGCTCACCTGCGCCGCCGGCCACGCCTTGCTGTCGTCGCTGAGCGGCGCCCAGCGCGCGTCTCCGCCGTGGCAGTTGTACTGCCCCTTCAGGCCTTCCACGCTGCCGGGCTCGTAGATGATGTCCCCGCAGTTGGAGACGCGGCCCGCGAAACACACCGCCTGCCGACTGGGCGGCGAGGTGATGTAGCCGTGTGCGCTCGCCGGCACCGACGACAGCACGACGACGAACGGGGCGATGGCCACTCCGGCGATCACCGCCGCGAACTTGCGTTTCAGGCTCATGGTCCAGCTCCTTCGGAGGAACCCCGAGGGGGTTTCCCTGGGCAGGGTTCGAATCCGCGGCGGCCGGATCGAGTCGCGTGACAGCACGCAGGGGTGCCGCCACACACAGTAATGTGGTCTGGACCATAACCGTGGACGTCAGGTCGGTCAACGACCCGATCCGCCCTGTTCGACCGGTCTGTCCGGCGGTTTCCGCGGTCGGGACCGGGGCCCGGAACGCGGTCAGGCGAGGTTCTCGAAACGGGCGGACGCCGAGGTCAGAGCGTCCACGCAGGCCCGGATCGCGCCCCGGTCGTCGTCCTCCGCGCGGTTGATGGCGTAGATGGTCCGGTTCAGCGGGGGACGGGTGGTCAGGATCCGGACATTGTCCGGAATCGAATCCCGGCCCAGCCTCGGCACGAAGGCCGCGCCCACGTTGCCCGCCACCAGCGCCAGCTGGGTCGGGAAGCTGCCGACCGTGCTGCTGATCCGGTCGTGGTTGCCGTGCTGCCGCAGCACCTGCTGCATCCACTGGTAGCAGCCGGAACCCACCGACCACGCGATCCACGAGATGCCGTCGACCTCGGCCAGGTCGACCGTCTTGCGGTGGGCCAGGCGGTGGCTCGCGGGCAGCGCCAGGTCCGCCACGTCGTGCAGCAGGGTCGTCCTCGACGTGGACGGCGGCACGACGGTCGGGCGGTGCTCCCAGCTCTCCAACACCGCCAGATCGAGCCGGCCGTCCACCACCTGCGGCATGGTCTCCTCCGCCTCACCCTCGTGCAGCGTCACCTCCAGGCCGGGGTGCCGGTCCCGCAGCGCGGCCAGCACGGGCGGCAGCAGGGCGTGCACGGTGGTGCCGATCGCGCCGATCCGCAGCGGGCCGGTGACGTCGTCCCGCAGCTGGTCCAGATCGGACCGGGCCTGTTCGACCCGGGCGAGGATCCCCGCCGCGTGGCCCGCCAGCACGTGGCCGGCGGTGGTGAGGCGGATGGTGCGGCCGTGCGGCTCCAGCAGCCGCTGGCCCGCCTCGCGTTCCAGCTTGGCCAGCTGCTGGGACACCCCGGACGGCGTCACGTGCAGCGCGGACGCCGCCGCGGCCACCGTCCCGTGGGTCGCGACGGCGTGCAGGGCGCGCATTCTCTCCAGACCGAACACAGTAGCAATGCTACCGAAATCCGCTCAGGAACATTCGCTTGTCCTTGATGGTTTCCGCCACCCACGCTGAACGGGTGACCACGACCGACGCACGCCCGGCCCCCGTCGCGCCGTCCCGGCCGAAGGTGAACCCGGTGCTGCTCGCCGTGGCGGGCAGCTTCTGCGTCGCCCTGTCGTCGGTCTTCATCAAGGTGTCCGGCACCAGCGGCAGCACCAGCGCGTTCTGGCGGTGCCTGTTCTCCCTGCCGGTGCTGGCGGTGCTGGTGTGGCTGGAACGGCGGCGCGGCACGGCCCGGCGCAGGGTGCTGCTGCCGCTGCTCGCCGGGCTCGGGCTCGGCATCGACTTCGTGCTGTGGGGCGACGCGATCGCCCTCATCGGGGCCGGCATCTCCACCGTCCTGCTGTCCGTCCAGGTGGTGATCGTGCCGCTGGTGGCCTACCTGGCGTTCCGCGAACGGCCGTCGAAGCGGTTCGTGTACACGGTGCCGGTGCTGCTCGGCGGGATCGTGCTGGCGGGCGGACTGGCCGGCACACCCGCGTTCGGGTCGGACCCGGTGCTGGGCGCGGTGTTCGCGCTGGGCGCGGGCATCGGGTTCGCCGCCTACATGCTGCTGATGCGCCGCAGCACCGGGCCCGGAGCACACGCTGTTCCTGGCGA
The DNA here is from genome assembly GCA_965995405.1 of uncultured Saccharothrix sp. Lineage (GTDB taxonomy): Bacteria > Actinomycetota > Actinomycetes > Mycobacteriales > Pseudonocardiaceae > Actinosynnema. Next base: position 221 of record CBHFOL010000248.1, on the reverse strand, counting down.
CCGTGTCGGCCGGTGTGGTGGCGGTCGCGTTCGGCGTGCCGACCGGACGGCTGGACCTCGCGCCGGGGTGGCCCGCGCTGGGCTGGCTGCTCGCGCTGGCGATGGTCGGCCAGATCGTGGGGTGGATGCTGATCTCCACGGCGCTGCCCCGGCTGTCCAGCGCGACCGGGGCGACGCTGATGCTGTTGCAGCCGGTGGGCGCGGTGCTGCTGTGGCTGCTG
>CBHFOL010000247.1:0-12082 GCA_965995405.1 uncultured Saccharothrix sp. | reverse complement strand
GCGGGACCGGCAGGTCCGGATGGGTCTGCGGGCGGTGGCGAGCACACCGGACCGTGCCCGTGTGGTGTTGGAGGAGCACGCGGCGATCGTCGAGGGGATTCGGTCGGGATCGCCCGCTGCGGCGGGTGGGGCGCTGGCCGCGCACCTGTCCAGCACGATGACCGCCCTGCACATGCCCGATGTCGTGTCGGAGCAGTCGTCATGAGGGTCGGGCTGGTGCAGGTGGCGAGCCCGCCGGAAGAGTCACCGGACGAGCGCCGGGACCGGGTCGGCCGACTGGTCGCCGGGGCGCGCGGCGCGGACCTGGTGGTGCTGCCGGAGTTGTGGGCGGCCGGGTACTTCGCGTTCGACTCCTACGCGGAGCGGGCCGAGCCGCTGGACGGTCCGACCGTGGCCGCGGCGCGCGGCTGGGCGCGTGACCTGGACGCCTACGTGCATCTGGGCAGCATCGTGGAGCGCGACGGCGAGGGCCGGTTGTTCAACACGGCGGTGCTGCTCGCGCCGGACGGGCGCATCGCGCACACGTACCGCAAGGTCCACGTCTTCGGGTACGCCTCGCGTGAGGCGGAGCTGCTCACCCCGGGCGACGGGCTCGACGTGTGTCCGACGCCGTTCGGTCCGCTCGGTGCCACCACGTGCTACGACCTGCGGTTTCCGGAGTTGTGGCGCGGGTTGGTCGACCGGGGCGCGCACGTCGTGGTGGTGCCTGCCGCGTGGCCTGCGGCGCGCCGGGAGCACTGGCGGCTGTTCACCACGTGCCGCGCCGTGGAGGAGCAGGTGCTGGTGATCGCGTGCAACGCGGTCGGTGTGCAGCACGGCGGGGTCGAGTTGGGCGGGCACAGTCGCGTGGTCGATCCGTGGGGAAAAGTGTTGGCCGAGGCCGGTTCTGCCGAGGGCGTCACGTTCTGCGAGGTCGACCCGGCGGTGGTCGACCAGGTGCGCGCCGAGTTCCCCGTGCTGGCCGACCGGCGTTGGCCCGCGCTCTCGTCACCAGTCGTCGGGGAGCAGTCGTGACCGATCGGGCAATGCCGCTGACGTTCGACGTGATCAACGCATCGACGCGGCTGGTCGTCGTGCCGGCCAGGCTGATCGTCGCGGGCTACACCGCGCGCGACGCCGCGGCCGTCGAGGCGCACATCGCCGAACTGGAGGCGATCGGGGTGCCGCGGCCGGCGAGCGTGCCGGCCTTCTACGACCTCGATCCCGCGCTGCTGACCACCGACCCCGTGGTCGCGGTCGACGGCGCGTCCACCTCAGGCGAGGTCGAGCCCGTGCTGATCCGCCAAGGCGACCGGTACTACCTCGGTGTCGGTTCCGACCACACCGACCGGGCGCTGGAGCGCACCGACATCGCCGCGTCGAAGGCCGCGTGCCCGAAACCGATCGGCGGCACCGTGCTGGAGATCGGCACCGATCTGTCCACAGTGGACTGGGATGTGCTGGTCGCCGATTCCAGTGTGGACGGTTGGCCGTACCAGGAGGGCGGCGTGTCGAGCCTGCGCCGGCCCACCGACCTGCTGGACCGGATGGCCGACGTCATCGGTGCCGTCGACGGGGACCTGGTGCTGTTCTGCGGCACGTTGCCGTTGCTCGGCGGTGCGTTCGTGCACGGCGGCTACTGGCGGATCCACCTCCAGACACCCGTGGGGGTCCTGACCCACGCTTACGAAACCAAGCAAGGGAGCTTGTGATGCGCACGGGAACCGACTACCTGTCGGCGCTCAAGGACACGCGTCGCGTCTATCTCGACGGCCACGCCGTCGAGGACGTCGCCCACCACCCCGCGTTCGCGCCGATCGCCCGCACCATCGCCGAGCTGTTCGACATCGCCGCCGACCCGGCCTCCGGCATGACCCGCACCGACGCGGACACCGGCACGACCGTCAACCGCCTGTTCACCACGCCGCGCAGCCGGCCGGACCTCACCGCGTTCCGCGAAGCCGCCACGACGTGGGCGCGGCACACGCACGGCTGGGTCGGCCGCAGCCCGGACCACGTCGGCGCGTTCCTGTCCGCGTTCGCCGCGCACCCGGAGGTCTTCGCCGGCGGCGAACACGACTTCGCCGCGAACGTCGTGGCATACCAACGGAGGATCGCGGCGGAGAACCTCTACGTCTCCTACGCGATCATCCCGCCGCAGGTGTCGCGGACCACCACCGCCGATGCCTGGAAGGGCGAGTTCGTCCAGGCCGGGGTGGCCGAGGAGCGCCCGGACGGCATCGTGGTGCGGGGCGCGCAGATGCTGGCCACGGGCGGTGCGGTCGCCGACGAGATCTTCGTGTCCTGCATCAAACCGCTGAGCCCGGAGGACGCCGACTTCGCCGTCAGCTTCGCGGTTCCGGTCGCCGCCGAGGGCCTCAAGCTGTACTGCCGACGGCCTTACGCGCCCGCCGCGAGCAGCCACTACGACTACCCGCTGACCACAAGGTTCGACGAAACCGACGCACTGCTGGTCTTCGACGACGTGTTCATCCCGTGGGAGCGGGTGTTCGTCTACCGCGACGTCGCCGGGGTGCGGCGGCAGTTCTTCGACACCGGAGCGCACGTGCTGGGCAACTGGCAGGCCCAGATCCGGTTCTCGGTCAAGCTCCAGTTCCTCGCGGGACTGGCCCGCAAGGTGGCCGCCGTCAACGGCGTGGACAAGTTCCCCGGCGTGGTGGAGAAGCTCGGTGAGCTGGCCGGCCTGGTCTCGCTGGTCGAGTCCGCGGTGCTGGCCGCCGAGTACACGGCCGCACCGGACGAGCAGGGCATGTGGCGGCCGGGTGCCCGCGCCCTCTACGGCGCGATGGGATTGCAGTCCGAGCTCTACCCCCGCGTGCTGGCGATCCTGCGGGACCTGGTCGGCGGCGGAGTGTTGCAGGTGCCCGCCGGCGTCGGCGACCTGACGAACCCGGAGACCCGCGCCGACATCGACCGTTACCTCGGCAGCCCCAACGCGACCGCCGAGGAACGCGTCAAGCTGTTCAAGCTCGCCTGGGACGCCATCGGCAGCGAGTTCGCCGGACGGCACCACCAGTACGAGCTGTTCTACGCCGGCGCGCCGTTCGTGGTGAAGGGCTACGCCTTCCGCAACTACGGCTTCGACCAGCCCGTCGCCGACGTCGACGCCTTCCTCGCCGGCTACGACCTCGACCACCCCGCAGGGAGCAGCCGACCATGAGCAAACCCGAGCACGAGTTCTTCCCGGTCACCGAGGTCGACTTCACCGTCTGCGCCGGCGGCGACCCGCGGATCACCGAGCGGATCCTCGCCGCGGACCCGGACACCGGGGTCGCGACCCGCATCCTGCGCTACGCGCCGGGAGCCGACTCCACCCCGATGGGCGTGCAGGAACACGACTTCTGGGAAGAGGTCTACATCCTGGAGGGCTCCTTCACCGACCTGTCCCTGGGGCAGACCTTCACCAAAGGCATGTACGCCTGCCGTCCACCCGGTATGCCGCACGGCCCCTGGCGCACCGACGAAGGCGTGCTGACCTTCGAGGTCCGCTACCGCGCCTGACCACAGGAGCAGCCATGTCCACCTCCCTTCCCGTCGTCCCGGAGTGCACCGTGGACCCGATGACCATGCGCCGCACCATGGGGCGTTTCGCGACCGGCGTCGCCGTGGTCACCACCAGCCTCGACGGCACACCGCACGGCATGACGGTCAACTCGCTGACCTCCGTCTCCCTGGACCCGCCCCTGTTGCTGGTGTGCATGACCACGGGTGCCCGCAGCACGGAGGCGATCACCCGGGCCGGGCGGTTCGCGGTCAACATCCTCTCCGCCCGCCAGGAACAGCTCGCGCTGCGGTTCGCCCGGCGCGGCGAGGACCACTTCGCCGGACTCGAAATCACCTGTGGGCGACACCGGGTGCCGGTCATCCCCGATGCGTTCGCCCACCTGGAATGCGACGTGGAACGGCACTTCCCCGCGGGCGACCACGTCGTCGTCATCGGCGAGGTCCGCAGCGCCTGCCAACGCGACGGCGAACCGCTCGCCTTCCTCGGCGGGAAGTTCGGCGACATCGTCGACCGCGGCCACGAACCCGTCCAGTGGTTCTTCTGACGGATCTCTCCCCGGCACGCCCGGCTGGTTGTGCGCACTGTCCCGCCCCACAACGAAGGAGCAGCAGATGTCCCTCTCCGCAGACGACAAGATCGCGATCCAGGAACTGTCGAACACCCAACTCCGACACCTCGACGCGCACGACGTCGACGCCTGGGTGCGGTGTTGGGTCCCGGACGGGAAGTTCATCGCCACCTACGGCACGTTCACCGGCCACGACGCGATCAAGGAGTTCATCCTGGGCCACATCGCGGCCGGCAAGGAGGACGGCGCCCGGCACGTCATGACCAACTACGTCATCGACGGCGACGGCGACCGCGCCGCCGTCTACGCCCTCGTCGTCAAGCTGCAAGTGGAGAAGGCGCCACACATCATCGCCACCGGCGTCTACAACGACGTCGTGGTCAGGACCCCGACCGGATGGCTGTTCGAATCCCGGCGACTGGATGTCGACAACGGCGTGTTCGCAGCAGCCGCCGCCGCACAGGGCTGAGGGAGCACCCGATGACCCTTCTCGCAGCCGAACGCTGGGGCGAGACCGGACCGCCGGTCGTACTCGTCCACGGCAGCCTCAACTCAGCCGCGGCGGCATTCGGCGAACAGCGGGTGCTCGCCGACCGCTATCGACTGATCGCACCGTACCGGCGCGGCTACCGCCCGAGCCCGCCGACCGATCGGATCGACCCTGATCGCGATGCGCGCGACATCGTCGAAATCCTCGGTGACGGGGCACACCTCGTGGGCACCTCCATGGGTGGCGTCGTCGCGATGCGCGCCGCGGCACTCGCCCCCGACCGGGTGTGGTCGCTCACCGTCATCGAGCCGCCGGCGATGCCCAACGCCATCGGCCGACCGGAGGCGGACAGGCTGATCGACGGTATGCGCGGCTGCTGGGACGTGGCCGACCCGGACGACCTGGAAGGGTTCGCGGCCAGGTTCCTGCGGGTGCTCGGCGTCGACATGGCACTGCCGTCGCCGCTTCCCCCGCCGTTCGCCGAGGCCATCCGCAACCTCACCACGGAGCGGCCGTGGGAGACCGGGGTCCCGGTCGAGCGGCTCACGCGGACACCGTTCCCGAAGCTGGTCGTCTCCGGCGGCGGTACGCCCGGCTTCGAGGACGTGGCCGATGCGCTCGCCGAGCAGTTGCCCGCCAAGCGCGTCCTGTTCGCCGGCAGTCCGCACGCCGTGCAGAAGATCGGCAAGCCGTTCAACGACGAGTTGACCGCCCACATCGACGCGGCGGACGACGCCCGGCGCTAGCCGGAGCCGTTCGCGGTGCCGGGCACGTGCCGGCTGTGGGCTGATCGCGGGGCGGGCGACGCCTGGTCGTCGCCCGCCGTGGTGGCTGGTGTTCCCCGCGGAACCGGGGATGAGGACGGCCCTGCTGTACGGCTGGGCCACCGACGCCCGCCGACCGGGTCGCCCCACGTGGGGTCAGGGGCAGTTCTTCGGCAGCGGTCGGGCGTCGGGGGAGTCGGACTTCTCCAGCTCCGCACACAGCGCTTCGACGGCACGGTCCACGTCGAGTCGCCACGCGGTGATCGTGTCGGCCTCGTCGCCGATGGCCAGCGTCGAGCCGTCGGGGCTCCAGGCCAGGAGACCCGCCTGACGACTCGGGTTGGTGAGCGTCGCCCAGACCGTCCGGGAGTCCACGTCCCACAGCACGATGTTTCCGCCGACGTCGGAGGTGGCCAGCAGCTTGCTGTCGGGGCTGAACGCCGCGCGCCACACTTCGTCCGAGTGGCTCGACATCCGGCCGACCTGCTGCCACGTCGTGGTATCCCACAGGACCACGGTCGTGTCCCGGCCGGTAGTGGCCAGAAGTCGCCCGTCGGGGGAAGCCGCGGCCTCCACCGGGCCGGTGTGTCCCTGGAGCGTCGCCACCGTGGCGGTCGTGGGGACGTCCTTGACCAGGACGGTGCCCGCGACGTTCGCCACCGCCAGGAACCGGTTGCCGGGCAGGAAGGCCAGGCTGGTGAGCACGTCGCCGCCCGGCAGCGTGCCGCCGACGGGCGGCACGCCGTCCTGGCCCAGATCCCGCACGATGTCCGGCTCGCCGGTTCCGGTGCCGAGCGCGTACCGCAGGTCGGGGCTGAACGCGGTGATGCGCGGCTGCGTCGCGGGCGCCGGCCACCCCGGCACGGTGGAAGCGGGGGATTCCACGCCGACGTCGAACAAGGAGACCGGTGCGTCGGGGTGCATGACCGCGAGCCTCCTGCGGTCCCCGCTGAACGCCCCGGTGGCCCAGCGGACCCCCGCGTCGACCAGGTTCCGCTGTCCGGTGCGGCGCAGCGTCGGCGTGGTGCGCCAGGTGGTGAGGACTCCACGTCCATCCAAAGTGGACACGGTGGCACCGTCGGCGTCGATCTGGATCGCCTGGATGGCGACTCCGTCGGGTTTCGGGAGCAGGTCGCCGGCCCAGATGTGGATGCTTTTGCTGCTCGCCGCGACCAGCGTGCCGTTGCGGCCGAAGGCGACGTCCCGGAGACCGGCGAGGTGGCTGTTCGCCGGTTGCCCGACGTCGTCGACGTCTATCGCCGCCGCTTCGACGCGTTTGACCACGTCCCACAGCACGAGCCTGCCGTCCTTCCCGGTCGAGGCCAGCACCCTTCCGCCGGGGTCGAAGGCGACGCCGTACGCGCCCCCCACGTGCTGGGTCAGTCTCGCGACCAGGGACGCCGTGGCCGTGTTCCACAACGTGACGTCCCCGTCTTCGCCCGCCGCGGCGAGCAGTCGGCCGTCCGGTGCGAACGCCACCTCGAACACCGTTCCCGGGCCGATCCGGAGTTCGGCGGTGCGCGACCGACTCGGCAGATCCCACAGCTCCACCCAGCCGGATGCCCCCGAGGTGGCCAGAGTCCGGCCGTCGGCGCTGATCGCCAACACCTGGCGGGCCGCTTTCGGGCCGCTCAACTCGCCGGTCTTCCGGCGGGTCTCGACATCCCACAGCGTGATCCGGTGTGGCCAACCCGCGACGATCAGCGTGCGGCCGTCCGGGCTGAAGGCGAGCTCCGACACCCCGGAGCCCGTGGGGATCACGCCCATGACGCTGTGGTCGCCCATCCGCCAGATCGTGATGTCGCCGGCCGAGTCGCCCGCGGCCAGCAGTTGCCCGTCTGGGCTGAACGCCGGCCCGGTCTCGGGGCGGAACGGCACGGCGGCCGACAGTTCGACCACGTGGTCGAGGGTGGCTGTGTTCCACACGCTCACCCGACCGCCCATCACCCGGGCGGCGAGATTGCCGTCGGGTGCCAACGTCGTGGCGCTGAGTTCTTCGTCGGTCACCTGGATGTGGGTGTGTTCGCCCTGTTTCTTGACGGCGGCGTTGAGGACGCTGGTGCGTGCTTCGACGGTGGGGTGGATGCTGTACGCCTCCAGCGCGTTGCGGGCGGCCTCGGTGGAGTTGCGGGTGGGTTGGGTGGCCAGTCGACGTGATGTTTCGATGCGTTCGGTCTCTTGGCGTTGCAGTTCCATGGGTACGACGACTGCGGTGATCGCGATCAGCAGGACGGCGACGCCGGCGAGGAGGACCTGTCGTCGGTGGCGGACGGCGTGGCGTTCGCGGGTTTCGGCGGTGCGGCTGTGTTTGAGGAAGTCGCGTTCGCGGTCGGTGAGTGCGGGTCGGGTGCGGTCGACCCAGGCGGTGGTGGTGGCGAGGCGGGTGGTGCGGAACAGGGTGCCGGGGTCGTGGTCGAGGTCGGTCCAGATGGTGGCGGCTTCGGTGAGTTGTCGTTGGAGTCGTTGGCCGTCGCGGTCTTCGGCGAGCCAGCCGCGTAGTCGGGGCCAGGCTTGGAAGAGTGCTTCGTGGGTGATTTCGACGGTGTTGTCGCCGACCATCACGAGCCTGGACGAGACCAGTGCGTCCAGGACCGGGGTGACGTCGTCGTCGAGTGCGTGCAGTTCGTCGCGGGTGGCGCGGCGTTTGGTGTCCTCGGTGCCGTCGCCCGGTGCGGTGAGGCGGAGCAGTATCTGGCGGGCGAGGTGTCTGCGTGGTTCGGTCAGGGCTGTGTAGACCTGCTCGGCGGTTTGTGCCAGGGCGGTGCGTATTCCGCCGGCGGCGTGGTAGCCGTTGAGGGTGAGGGTGTTGCCGCGTCGTCTGCGCCAGGTTTCCAGCAGTGCGTGGGACACCAGGGGCAGGGTTCCGGTGCGTCCGGCGGCGTCGGCCACCAGTTGGGTCAGCAGCGCCCCCTCCAACGTGCAGCCGGACGTGGTGGCGGGGCGGGTCACCGCGTGCCGGAATTCGTCGGTGGTCATCGCGCCGAGCAGTACCTGGGCACCGTCGAGCGCCTCGGTCAGGTCCGGATACCGCGCGCAATGCGGGTAGAAGTCCGACCGCACGCCCAATACGACGCGGACCCTGCTGTTCTCGGCGTTCACGGCGGTCAGCAGAAGGGAGAGGAACGCGTTGCGGCGTTCCACGGACGTGCAGAGCGTGAACACCTCCTCGAACTGGTCGACCACCACGAGCAGGTCGACGTCGGCGTCCCGGTCGGCCAGCAGGTGCCGTGCGGTCAGGTGGAGTCCGTGTGGTCCGGCGAGGAGGTCGGCGTGTACCTGCCCCGGTGTGTGCCGGGTGAGTCGTGCCAGGTGCACCGCGAGCTCTTCCACCGGGTCGGGGCCGGGTGTGAGCACCAGCCACGGCGCGGACCGTTCGGCTGTGAACGCGGGCACCAGACCGGCCCGCAGCACGGATGTCTTGCCCTCGCCGGAGCTGCCGAACAGGGCCAGGAAACGCCGTTCGGTCAACCGGCGCAGCAGTTTGCCGACCACCGCTTCCCGGCCGAAGAACCGGTCGGCGTCCTCGGTTCCGAACGCGGCCAACCCGACGTACGGAGGCACCCGGTCGTCGGTCTCGGCCGGCTCGGCGGGCCGCTCGTCACGGGCCAGTTCGGCGGCCACGTCGTGCCACCGGGCCCGCCACTCGTCCTCGTCGCCGTTGCAAGCCCGGACGTAGGCCAGGCAGATCTCCAGGCTCGGGAGCCGCCGGCCTCCGGCGGCGTCGGACAGCGTCGTGGAGGAGTAGTGCGCCCGCCTGGCCAATTCCCGGTAGCTCGGTTTGCCCGCCGCCGCACGCAGTTGGCGCAGATCGGCGGCCAACCGCACTAACGGGCCGTCCCCCGGATCCAGCGGCCGTTCACCACGAGGCATTCGCCCCACCTTTCCGAAGTGTCAGGCGGAAAGGCATTCTCGCGTCCGCTCGGACCACCGGTCCAGCGGCACCGCTCCACGGCTGGTGAGGCCGCGCCGTTGTTCGGCGGTCGTTGGCCGGAGTTCCACCCGCCGACGCCGGACAACGTCGCGGACGTAGACAGGACCTGTCCCGCCGATCGCTGCACTGGGGGTGCGAGCGGCGGGACACCCCTGCCGAGGCGGACGTCCTTGATCGGGATCGGGGCCTCCCGCAACTGCCGGCGGGGGAGTCACCGGACCCGGTGGAGGGCGGTGTCGATCACCTCCCGGCTGTCCACCAGGAGTGCCTCGGCCGCGGTGCGGCCCGTCGTGGCGAGGTAGGTGTCGACGAGCCGGTTGCCGACGGCGTAGCCGGCTCCGGTCGGCAGTCCGACCGGGGGGACGCCGTACCGGGCGGCGGTCTCGTCGCCGTGCACCCACGCGGTGAAGTTGTGCATTCCGGTCACGTCGAGGCCGGAGACGACTTTGGCGAACACCGCGTCGTCGTGCAGGTGTGGCACGCCGACGCGGGTGTGGCCGAGTTCGTCGCCGTACAACTGGCGGGCGAACGCGTCGGCCAGCCCTTCGGACACCACCTGCTCGCCGACGGTGACCGTGGCCGGGTCCCACACGACGGCACCGGGGCTGTAGCGGAGGTTGTGGTTGAGCTCGTGGACGGCCGTCGCCTCCAGCCGTGCCAGGTTCTCCGGGTAGGGCCAGAAGTTCAGGAACAGGTACCCGGGCACGCTGCCGTTCGCGGTCATGCCCAGGTTGGGGCCGGTGAAGTGGGTGTCTCCGGGGTCGCCGAGGACGATGAGGACGGTGATGTCCGGCACCGTGATGTCGGGGGTGGCGGCGAGTTGCACGGTGAGGGCGTGGTCGAGCGCGTGCCCGATCCGGCCCCACGCGTCGGCGTCGTGCAGCGCCTCCAACGCCTCCAGGCACCGCTCCTCGTCCCGGTCGAGCGGGAACCCGGAGGCCATCCGGTGCATCGCGACGAGGTCGACCTCGCCCGGGAAGTACCGGTACATGCCCGCGGCGGGTTCCAGCATGGCCTTCAGGAGGGCGGGCCGGTCCGTGCGCGGGGACCGCAGGACCTCCCGGATGGCGGAGTAGGTGTCCAGGACCGTGAACGTCATGTCCGGGACGTTAAACATTCCAGCAACGTCAGACACAAGTCCGGAAACGCCACGTCCGGCGGATTTCACGGACGGCCTATGGCGAACAACACCTGTTGTTTCAGGGGTACAACAAGCGTAGTCTCCAGGTCGTGTCGACCCGTCGGAACGCACTGCTGGACGCCTCGATCACCCTGCTCGGCGAGCAGGGGGTGCGGGCGGTGACGCACCGGGCGGTCGACGCCACCGCCGGCGTGCCCGCGGGTTCCACGGCCAACTACTTCGGCACCCGGGACGCGCTGTTCGACGCGACCGTCGAGCGGTTCGCCGAACGGGAGCGGGCGAACTGGGAGGCGGTCGCCGACACGATGCGCCCCGCCACGTCCGCCGAGTTCGCCGAGGTGGTGGCCGCGGTCGTCCGGGACGCCACCGGACCGAACCGGACGCTCACCCTGGCCCGGTACGCCATCCTGGTGGAGGCCGCCCACCGGCCTCGGCTGCGCGAGCGGCTCGGCACGGTCGGCGCGGGGGTCAGCGCCTACTTCACCGACTGGACGCGGATCGCGGGCTCGCCCGCGCCGGAGCGGGACGCCCCGCTGATCATGAACCACTGCACCGGGTTGATCCTGCACCAGCTCGCCGTGCCCGACCCGGAGTTCCGGGCGGTCGGGCAGATCACCGACTTCATGCGGGTATTGGAGGAGTCATGGGCCACGACACCGACTGGGACGAGGTCTGGCGCGGGATCGACACCGCCCGACTGAGGGTCGCCGACCTGCTGGACGGGCTTTCCCCCGACGAATGGGCCCGGCCGTCGCTGTGCGCGGGCTGGACCGTGCGCGACGTCGCCGCGCACCTGACGTTGCAGGAGCTCCGGCCGGGCCGGCTGGTCGTGGAACTGGCCCGGTCGCCCCGGATCCTCGCGGGCGGCATGAACGGCATGATCCGCGACGTCGCCCGCCGCCACGCCCGCCGGCCCACCGCCGACCTGACGGCCGACATCCGCGCCACGATCGGCTCGCGCAGGCACAACTTCGGCGTCACGCCGCTGGAGACCCTGATCGACATCCTGGTGCACGGCCAGGACATCGCGCTTCCCCTCGGCCGCCGGCTGGAGGCGACCCCGGCGCACGCCGCCCTCGCCGCGTCCCGCGTGTGGCACCTGCGAGGTCCGTTCCACGCACGCACGAAGATGCGCGGCTTCCGGCTCACCGCGACCGACACCACGTGGACGGCGGGCGACGGCGAGCCGGTCGAAGGCCCGATGATCGACCTGCTGCTGGTCCTGACCGGACGGTTCACCACCCTGGACCACCTGACGGGTGCCGGCGCGCCGGCGCTCACCGCCCGGCTCGCCGGGTAGCTCCCGCAGGTACGACTCCACCCGCGAACGGAACTCCGGGGCTGCTAGAGCAGCGGCGTGCTCGGTTCGACGCCGCACAGCGTGCGGCCGTAGTGCTCGATGCCCGTGGTGGGGACCATGATCGCGTGTGTCGCCAGGGCCTGGATGTCCCTGGAGACCTGGTGGATCGGGAATTTCGTGGCGATGCCCGACGCGCCCGAGGCCAGCCGCAGCGTGTCGACCGCCTCGGCGCAGAGCCTGGTCGCGTAGGCCACCTGGCCCCAGACCCTGGCCCGGTCTTCGAGATCGCACAGCACGTCCGCCGCGACGCGCTGGTCGAGCAGCGTGGCCGCCTGTTCGGCCAGCAGGCGGGCGGAGTCGATCTTCATCCTGGTCTCGGCGAC
>CBHFOL010000246.1:0-12101 GCA_965995405.1 uncultured Saccharothrix sp. | reverse complement strand
GCGGGGAGGCCCGAGCGCTACGCCTGACGGGGGAGGGGACATGCGCCGAAGATTCGCAGTGCCCACCGATGCGGCCGACGAAGCACGGCGGCGGGTCCTGCGCGACCTGCACGACGGGCTGGGGCCGTCCCTCGCCGCGATCACGCTCGGCCTGCGCGCCGCCCGGCACCTGGTCGCCCGCGACCCGGCGTCCGCCGGACCGCTGCTGGCCAGGCTGGAGGAGGAGATGCACCACGCGGTCGGCGAGATCCGCCGGCTGGCCGCGGGCGCGTACCCGGCCGAGCTGGCCCGCCTCGGCCTGGCCGGCGCGATCCGGGCGCACGTGGCGACGCTCGCCGACCGGCACCCGGTGCGGGTGTTCGTGGAGGCCGACGGCGTGCTGCCGGAGCTGCCGATCTCGGTGCAGGTCGCGGCGTACCGGATCGTGTGCGAGGCGGTGACCAACGTGGTCCGGCACGCCGGCGCGCGCACCTGCGTCGTGCGACTGTGGTGCGCGGACGGGCTGCACGTCGAGATCGTGGACGACGGGTGCGGCGCGGGCCCGGCCAAGGAGACCGGAGTGGGGCTGAACTCGATGCGGGAACGCGCGCGCGAGGTCGGCGGGACGTGGGCGATGGAGGACGCCGCCGCCGGCGGTACCCGGATCGCCGTCGACCTGCCGGTCGCGGGTGGGGTGTGAGCGGGGGATGTCGCCTGCCCTGCGGGCACTCGTGGTGGACGACCACCCGCTGTTCCGCTACGGCCTGGCCACGGCGCTGGCCGCCGCGCACGGCCTGGAGCTGGTCGGCGAGGCGTCCGGTGGGGTGATGGCGGTCGAACTGGCCGCCGCGCTCAAGCCGGACGTCGTCGTCATGGACCTGCACATGCCCGACCTGGGCGGGGTGGAGGCGATCCGGCGGATCGTCGCGCACGACCCGGGCGTGCGGGTGCTGGTGCTGACCATGTTCGACGACGACGACTCGGTGTTCGCCGCGATGCGGGCGGGCGCGCTGGGCTACCTGCTCAAGGCGGCCCGTCCGCAGCAGATCGTGCGGGCCGTGCGCGCCGTCGCCGAGGGTGAGGCCATCTTCAGCCCGGGTATCGCGGTGCGGCTGCTGGCGTACTTCGGGGGGACCGCGAAGTCCGAGGTGGAGGCGTTCCCGGAGCTGACCGCGCGGGAACGGGAGGTGCTGCGGCTGATGGCGGACGGCCAGGGCAACGCGGCGATCGCCCGGCTGCTGGTGCTCAGCCCCAAGACGGTCCGCAACCACGTCTCGAACATCCTGCGGAAACTGCACGTGGCCGACCGGGCACAGGCCGTGTCCCGGGCGAAGCGGGCCGGTCTGGGCGACGACTCGGGACACGTCGGGACAACGGGCCCATAGTGCCGGGACGGGTCGGGTCGGGACCATGGTCGCGGGGGGATTTCGGTTCACGAGGGCCGGTCCACGAGGGCGGGGAGCTGTCATGAGCGGTGAGCAGATCGCGGTCGTCCTGCACGCGGCGGATTCGATCACCAGGGCCGGGGTGACCGCCGCCCTGCGGTCGCGGCCGGAGATCCGCCTGGTCGAGCCGGACGAACCGGCGCCGGTCGCGTTGGTGGTACTGGAGAAACTCGACGGGACCGCGCAGCAGCTGTTGCGCCGGCTCCAGGTGCAGGGCAGCCCGAACATCGTGCTGGTGGCCGGTGACATCGCCGACCCGGAGCTGCTCAACATCGTCAGCAGCGGGGTGTCCGCGGTGATCCGCCGCGCCGACGCGACCCCGGACACGTTGGTACGGCTGGTGAAGGCGACGGCGGCGGGCCAGGGCGCGCTGCCGCCGGACCTGCTCGGCCGGCTGCTGGACCGGGTGTCCCGGTTGCAGCGCAACGTGTTGAACCCGAACGGCTGGACCATGGCCGGGATGTCCGACCGGGAGACCGAGGTGCTGCGGCTGATCGCGGACGGTTTCGAGACCAAGGAGATCGCCGACAAGCTGTGCTACTCGCAGCGCACGGTCAAGAGCATCCTGCACGACATCACCAACCGGTTCCAGCTGCGGAACCGGGCCCACGCCGTGGCGTTCGCGCTGCGGGAGGGGCTGATCTGAACGGTGCTCCACCGCCGGGCGCGTCGCCGTGACGACGTGCCCGGCACCGGGTCGCCGAATGCTCACTCCACCCGTCCGGAGAAGGACACGGCCGGTGTGCAGTTCCCCTTGTCCGCGGGGTTCTGGCAGCTGACCGCGAGCACGATCTTCTCCCCCGGCTTGAACCGCAGCGGCTGCACGTAGTGCCGGTCCAGGTCGCGGAAGTTCGCCAGGCCCAGCTCCCAGATCGTGCTGCGGGTCCCGTTGGCGTCCCGCATGATCCGCACGGTGCCGATGTCGCCGCGCGGGTTCTGGAGCACGATGTCGCTGACGCTCAACCCCTTCTGGGGGTCGGCCGGGGTGAACTCGAAGTCGGTGAACAGGTTGGCGTTGGTCTCGATCGCCGCGTCGGCGGCCACCCGGAAGTCGATCGGGTCGCCCGCCGGACCGCCGGGCCGGTTCGGGTTGGCGGTGGGCGTCGAACCGGGCGGCGACCCGGGTTCCAGGCCGACGGCCTGCATCGCGGCCTCGGAATTCCCCTTGGCCTGCGCGGAATCCGTCTTCGCCTGGCCCGCGGTGTCCTCGGCCCGCTGCGCGGCGGCCTTGACGTCGCCGGCCTGTTCGGACGCGGCGTCGCGGGCGGCGGACTTCACGGCGGGTTGCAGCACGGTGAACCACAGCGCGCCCAGCACGGCGGCCAGTGCCAGTAACGCGAGCAGCGCGGGCAGCAGCCACTTCGGCAGCACCTGCCGCTGCACGAACGTGCCGTCCGCGACGAGCGGGTTGCCGACGTTCGGCAGCACCTCCACCCGGAACGGCCTGGTCTGCGGCTGCCCGCGCAGGAATGTCTCACGCGGCTTCACCAGCAGCTTGACGAACGCCGCCGTGCCGGGCGCGAGCACGACGTCCGTGCGGTCCAGCTTGAAGTCCAGTTCGCCGTCCGGGTCGCTCGGGTTGAACCGCAGCCCCACCGGGTGGTTGCCGACGTTGTCCACGGCCAGCTCGTACTTGCCGCGCCGACCCGCCTCCACCTTGCCGGGCACCAGTTCCGCGCTCAGGTCGGTGTAGGAGCCGACCTCCAGCGCGCCCTCCTCGACCACCGAGCCGTACGGGTCCTCGCGGGACGTGACGCGGACGCCGAACGGCACCGTGCCGGCCGGCACGTCGGAGGCCCGCGGCGGCGTGAACTTCACGACCACCTCGGCGGACGCCTGGGGCACCAGGTTCACGCTCGCGGGTTCGGCCACCGCCCAGCCGGCGGCGTCGCCGACGACGTCGATGGTGAACTGGTCGACCAGCTCACCGGTGTTGCGCACGACGACCGTGCAGGTGACCTCAGAGCCCGGCTCCACGGCCAGGCCCGTGGCGGACAGCGTCGCGGTAGCGCCCATGTCGTGAATCCTCCGGTGGACGGTCGTGGCGGGCACGGGGCGGAAGGGTGGGGCGCGGTGCTTTTCCCGCTGCCCCTACGGGCAGCCGTTCAGCCTCGTGACGCGAAGTCGGGTGGTTGCACGGATTTCGGCACGACAAGGAACGGATTCGACCGCACCGGGGCGAATCCGGGTCCCTCGGCGGCGCTCAGTTCCAGTTCGCGGGTGCCGATCAGGTCGTTCTCGAACACCAGGACCCAGGCGTCCAGCGTGCCGTCCGGCCGCACCGTCACGGTGCCGGGTGCGGCGGAGAGGCCGACCGTCCAGGCGAGCTTGACGGTGCCGCCGGGCGGGAGTCCGCTGCCGGTGACGCGCGGCACGAAACCGGTCTGCCCGACCAGCGGTTCGACGGCGATCTTCGGTTGGCGCACCACGATCTTAGCGACGGCGGTGTTGTCGGCGGCGTTGTTGTCCGGTCCGACGCCGAACACCGAGCCGCCCCCGCTGGTGTCCACGGCTGCCTTGGCGGGCAACGTGATCCGCGCCTCGGCTTCCTGGAGTGGTTGCAGCACACCGATGTCGCACGACGTGCCGTCTGCGGCGCAGCCCGGTGTGACGGCCTTCGGCGGCAGCAGCGGCGACGGGAGCGAGGTGACGACCCGGACGTTCGTCATCGGGGTGCCCGCGCCGTTGCGCATCTTGAACACCAGGACCACGTCGTCTCCGCCGACGAAGCTCTCCGCCGGCTGTGCGGCGACCGCGAGCGACAGGGAACCGGGGTTGAGCGGGGGTCGGATCTCCTCGTCCACGGTGACGGCGACCTCGGCCCGGTTGTCGGCCGGGTTCACGTCGGTGCCGGCGTCGGCCACCACGACCTGTCGGCCGGCTGTGGTCCCGGTGAGGGTGAGTCGGATTTCGGCTCTGGCTCTGGGTTCGAGGCGGTCGAGCGTGCAGGTGGCCGTGTCACAGGTTCCGACTGTCGTGGTGACGGCGTCGATCCGCAGGCCGGGCGGCACGGTGAACGTCACGGTCGCGGGAGCCGGGGCGTGGCCGGTGTTGGTGACCGTGAACCGGGCGGTTGTGGTGCCACCGAAGGGAATCCGGGTCGGCGCGATCGATCCGGTGACGGCGAAGTCGGCGAGGCGCTGGAACGCGGGGCTCCGGGCGTCCGCGTCCCCGAACGACACCAGTTCCCGCGTCGTGCCACCGCTCGGCGGCACAGTGAAGATGCGCCGGGTCCGGCTTCCCGGTGTGAAGCCGGAGAAGGCGATCAGCCTGCCGTCAGGTGACCACGAGGGGTCTTCCACGCCATCGGCGGCGGCCGTGAGGGCTGTCGCGTTGGAGCCATCGGCGTTGGCCACGCACAACGTCTCCTCGTGCTGGAATGCCAGCCGGTTGCCGTCCGGCGACCAGTCCGGGTAGTCCTCCGCCCGTGCGCAGGCGACGGCGAACCTGACCGACAGGTCGGTCTGCACCACGGGTCCGCCGCCCACACGGGCGAGCCAGATGTCCCGATACGGCACGTTCTCCGGCACGAACACAGCCAGGATCGACGATGCCCGCCCGATCCGGCTGCCCTCGTTCGCGGTGCACGTGACGGTGGTGATGCCGACCGGGAACAGCGCGCCGGAAGCCGCGTCGCAGTTCGGGGTGAGCGGCGCGCCGGTCACCGAGGTGGCGGACGCGGTGAACGTCACCGGCACCGGAATCCCTTGCGGGCTGGGCACCGCGGCCCCGTTCACCACCACGGTCGGCAGGCCGGCGGCGGCCTCGGTGACCCGGATGGTCTGCTCGTGTGGCTGGGTGGGTTCCCTGCCGTCGAACAGGAACCGGACCGTGCAGCCACTCACGTCGCCGACCGCGCGGATGCTCGGGCCGGGCGGCTCCAGTCGAACCGTCTCCCGGAACGTGACATCGGTGTTGCCGGGTCCCTTCCAGGACGGCGGGTCGAACGTGACGGAGACCCCGGCCGGACAGCTCGCGACCGGCGTGACCGTCACCGGGATGCTCTTGATGCCCGAGTCGATCGCCTCGGCGATCACGGTCTGGTCCGCACCCTGAGGGACCATCACGCCATCGGTGTGCTTGTCCAGCTCCTCCGCCTGGCGACGGCTGTTCAGACCGCCGCCGCTGCCCGGGACCGGCACCGCCACCAGCTTGATGCCCCGGGGTTCGTTCGACGGCGGGTAGGTGCCGGTCAGGTCGGTCTTGACCTGGTCGAGCGACCAGTAGTCCGAGCACGCCAACCCACTGCCCGGCGGGTCGGGCACCGACGTCCCGCTGCTCGGCGGAGCGGCCGGCGTCGTCACGGTGGCCGAGGGTCCGGAGGGCGACTCGCAGTCGTCGTCGGGGGTCTTGCTGGCGGCGTCACCGGCGAGCACGACGATCCGGCTCGCGCCCGGCGTGTCGAACAGCACGTGCTTCCCGGGATCGCCCGGCACGGTGTCGCGGGCGACCCGGTGCAGGGCGTTGAACCAGTCCTCTTCCGGGCTGAAGCCGCCGCCGTCGGGCACCAGTTTGGTGGTCTGTCCCAGGAAGGTCACGGTCTCCTCGGCGGACTTCAGGTTCTGGAGCAGTTCGTAGCGCAGGTCCCCGTCGATGGTGTCCTTGTAGGCGACCACGGCGAACTTCGCGAACGTGTCCCTGGCCGCGATCTGCCGCATGATCGCCGGCATCTTGTCCTTGAACGTGCCCAGCGCCGTGCCCATGGAACCCGTGGTATCCAACACGAAGACGATCTCCGGCAGCCGGGGCACGGCCGGCGTGCGCAGGGTCGCGGACGTGGTGAACGAGCCGCCCAGCGGCGTGGACGCGCCCACCGAGCGCGGCGTGACCAGCGGTGTGTCCAGGCCCTGGCTGTTGCGGCTGAACGCGATCGTCTGCCCGTCCGGCGACCACGCGGGCGAACGGTCCTGGCTGCGCAGGTGGTCGGGCTGCGGCACCGACGACAGCAGCGCACCGTCCGACACCCGCACGATGTCGATCGAATCCCCGTCGGTGACCGCGACCCTGGTCCCGTCAGGCGACCACGACGGCTGCGCCTCGCCGAGCCGGTCGCTGAGGTAGCGGGCCGCCGAGCCGTCCGCGTTCGCGATCCGCACCCTGGTCGGCCGCTCGCCGCCCGGGTCCTCGGTCCAGGCGATCCGGGTCCCGTCCGGCGAGTACGCGGGGTGGTCGTCGGCCGGTGCGCCGCCGGTCGTCACCGCACGCTGGTCGCCGCCGCGCGAGTCGGTGCTCCACAGGTCCGCCGGACCACCCCGGGCCGCGCCGATCCGGTACGGCAGCAGCGGATCCGGCGGTTGCGCGTGCGCCACCAGGGGCCGGTCGGCGAGCAGGAAGCCGCCCAGCAGCACGCCGACCACCGCCACGACCACCGGCCTGCTCGTCCGTCCGAACACCACTACCTCATTCCACCGTGAAGAACTCGATCTCGGAGATCGCGACCTCGTTGCCCTGCAACGACCTGTGCGTCGACTCGATGAACAGCTCGACCGACTGCGCGCCCTCGCCGTTCTCCAGC
This sequence comes from uncultured Saccharothrix sp., assembly GCA_965995405.1. Taxonomy (GTDB): domain Bacteria; phylum Actinomycetota; class Actinomycetes; order Mycobacteriales; family Pseudonocardiaceae; genus Actinosynnema. Next base: position 5,162 of record CBHFOL010000246.1, on the reverse strand, counting down.
TTCACCGGCTGCTCGTCGGGCACGTCGGTCAGCGTCAGGTCGAACGTCTTGCCGGTCGAATACACCAGGTGCACCTTCGCGGGCCGGAACGCGGTCTGGAACTTGTCGCCGATGCCGATCCGGAAGATCGCCCGCTCCAGGTCGACCGCCTTGTCGAACTTGAACACCAGCGTGGGCAGGGTCGGCTCGATCGGCGCGGACCAGAACGTGTTCGGCGCGTTGTCGGCGGCCAGCGGCGCTTCGTGGCCGGCGCTGGACGCGGTCGCGGTGACCTCGCTCGGCCGCACCGGCTTGGGATCGTTGGTGAACCAGTCCTTGACCGTGCCGGCCGCCGAACCCACCTGCTCGTTGACCGCCTGCCGGAACGGGCTCACCAGGCCGTAGAGGCCGATGCCGCCGAGCAGCAGCACCGCGAGCGCCCAGCGCACCACCCGCCCGACCACCTTGCCCGGCGAGGTGCGCCTGCGGTGCCGTGTGCCGGCCTTGGCCGCCTGGCGCTTGGGGAAGATCCTGCGCCACCACTTCTCCCGGACGACCTGAGCCTCCACCAGCCCGGAACCGCAGCGGGAGCAGAACTTGCGGGTGGGCGCGTTCGCCTCGCCGCACTGGCCGCAGATCAGGTCACCGGCCTGCGGGGCACGGCGTTCGGTGAGCCGGGGCTTGTGGCCGGGCGGTGCCTGGCGCTGGTCGGTCGGCTGCATCGCGCCCGGCTGCACGGGCGGTGGTCCCTGCGGAGGCGGCCCCGTCGGTGGACCCGGCGGAGGAGGTCCGGGCGGCGGACCCGGCGGTCGGCCTGGTGGCGGCGGGCCCGGCCAGCCCGGCGGCGGTACCGGCCGCTGCGCCTGCCAACCCGGCGGCGGCCCACCCTGGTGCTGGCCACCCGGAGTCCCGCCGGCCCGGTGCAGTCCGCCCGGCGGCTGGCCCGCCGGTTTCGGCTCCCACTCCAGATAGGTGCCGCACGAGCCGCAGAACTCCGCCCCCGGAGCGTTGCGCTCCCCGCACTGCGCACAGACGATCATGGTCCCCCCACCTCCAGCTCCACCACGACGTGCGCGGGCACCGCGTCGGCGATCGCGGCCGACAGCCGCACCCGGTCCACTGTGGACGGATCGGCGACGCGCACCCGCACGGTGACCCGGGCCGGCCCGCCGTCCGGCAGCGGCGCGCCCGGCCGGTCGGTCGACGAGCAGCCCCCGCTGTCGAACACCTCGACCCGGCCGCCGGTCAACAGGCTCACGTGCTCCATGAGGCCGCTCCTGGTGCCACGCCTGCGATGCAGCCGCACGGCCGTCGCCACCAGCAGCCGCCGGTGCTGCACCGACCAGCCCTCGCCGACGTCCAGCGCCACCCAGTGCGCCAGCCAGTCCAGGAAGTCCTCCGGCGCGACCCTCGGGTCCAGGTAGCCCGCGAACCCGTCCAGCGCGGTGAACACCGGGGCCAGCACCTCGTCCAGCGCGGTCAGGAACCGCTGGGTGAAGCCGTCCTCCAGGTACACCGCCGGCATCCGGTCCGCGAGCGGGTGCGGCGTGGGCAGGGTCGGTCCGCCGATCCTCATCGCGTCACCCGCACCTGGTGGCCGTAGGAGAACGCCAACCCGTTCGGCGGCAGGTCCAGGCGCGCCACGGCGTTCCCGCGCTCGCCGGTCACCGGGTTCGCGCCGAACAGCTTGATCTCCTCGACCAGCTCGACGCCGGAAAGCCGTTGCAGCACCGCGAACACCTCGCCGGACTGCACCGGCCGGCCGAACGGCCAGCCGTCGCCGTCCGGGCCGCCGCTGATCGGGTTGAAGTAGTCGTAGAGCGCCTGCACCGCCCGGGTCCGCAGCACGTCCTCCGGGGTCCCCGGCCGGGCCCGCAGCTGCCCGACGACCGTGACGCCCTGGTAGAACGGCGGTTCCACGGACACCCGCGCGCCGATGCAGCGCCGTTCCTCCAGGAACCGCTCGATCCGCTGGCGCGCCTCGGCACTCGGTTGCAGCGCACCGAAATCCGACGCCTCGCTCGCCCCGACGGCCGGCACCACCAGCACCCGCACGGCCGCCGAACCCTGCCCGGCGGGCACGCACCGCACCCGGGCGATCTCCGGCGCGGCCTCCCGGGTCAGCAGCTCGTAGTCCTCGGCCGTCACCGCCCGGTCCCGGGTGCGCAGCACGAGCGGACCGCGCAGTGCCGCGTCCTTCACCGTCTCCCCCGGCACGCCGCCGCTCGCGGGCGCGCGGTTGGTGACCGAGCTGACGAACGGCACCGGGTCGCGCTGCACCTGGAGCAGGCCGCGCGCCACGTTGCCGCGCAGCCCGCCGCCGGTCCGGTACTCGGGCACCCGGATCGCGGCCGATTTCGCCGGCACCGCACCGTAGTTGCGGACGCCGCCGTCCGGCTGCCGGATCGCCGGCCCGAAGATCACCTCGCCGCCGACCCGGTCCAGCACCACGTGCCGGTCCTCGGGCCCGGACTCGGCGAACGACCGGACCTCGGTCCACCGCTCCCAGCCGTCCGGGGTGGCGACCTCCACCACCAGCGTGCCGTCGCCCACCACCACGGGCGTGCGGTTGAACGCGAACCGTTGCCCCGGAACGCCTTCCGACACGCCGATGGTCTCGCCGCGCACGATGTCGGCGTGCGTGGCCTCGGTCGTGCCGCCGATGGTGGCGGCGGTGACCGACAGCAGTTTCGGTGAACGCTGGTAGAACGGCCGGTCCGGTGCGGGTTCGACCGCGCGGCAGCGCAACCACCCCGCGCGCTGCCGTGCGACGACGGAGACGACGTGCGTGCGAGGGACGTGCACGACGACGTCTCCGGGCTTGTTGAACCCGCCGGTGGAATCGCGGTCCACCTCGCACTCGCTCCACCCGTTGCCGTTCCAGGCTTCCCACCGCCACGGCGGGTCGCGCGGGTCGACACCGCGCCCCTCGGCCTGCGCTTCGACGCGGAGCAGCACCGCGCAGCCGGGAACCGCGTTCGACAGCCCGAACAGCGCCGTGTCACCGGGTGCGGGCGGGTCGGCGAAGCACTCCGGCGCCTTGCCGTCCTTGAGTTCGTCGGTGCGGTCGACGGGCGGGACGTTCGGGTCGGCGGTCGCCGTCACCAGGTGCGTCAGCGCGCACGGCACGATCGACAGCTCCCGGTCGACGGTGAACACCACCGGGTCCTCGATCTCGCTGCGCTCGGTCGCGACCTGCGCGCCGTCTGGCACCACCACCGGCAGTTCGCGCGGCGCGGCCAGCCAGAACGTCACCTCGGCGCGCGCGGCCGTGGGCGGGAACAGCTTCACCCCGATCAGGTCCAGGAACCGCAGGTAGTGCAGGTCCGGCACCCGGTTGAGCCGGTACAGCAGCTCGTCCACCATGTGCGCGAACGCCTCGATCAGCGTGACGCCGGGGTCGGACACGTTGTGGTCCGTCCACTCCGGACAGTGCTGCTGGACGCGGCGCTTGGCCTCGTCCACCAGGTCCTGGAACCGGCGGTCGTCCAGGTTCGGCGTGGGCAGGGACATCACGCGCCCTCCTCGTCGGCCTCGTGCGGCGGGATGACGTAGAAGGGGAACACCAGGTTGCGCGGGTCGTTCGTGCCGCGCAGCGCGTACCGGATGTCGATCAGCAGCGTGCCCCGGTCGACCTCGTCGAAGCCGACCGACACGTCGGCCAGCGCGATCCGGGGTTCCCACCGCTCCAGGGAAAGCCTGACCTCGTAGGCGATCCGGCCCGCCGTGGCGGCGTCGGCGGGCGCGAACACCAGGTCGTGGATCGCACAGCCGAACTCCGGCCGCATCGGGCGCTCGCCCGGCGCGGTGGCCAGGATCAGCCGGATGCTCTCCACGATCTCCCGTTCGCCGCCGACCAGCGCCACCGATCCGGTGGCGTCGGTGTGCACCGGGAAAGCCAGGCCCCGTCCGACGAAGTCCACGTCAGCCTCCGATCATGACGGTCGGGCAACCCAGGACGACCGGCGCGCCGCACGCGGACAGGTCGCCCATCCGCGCCGCCGGCCGGCCGCCGATCAGCACGGTCGGGCAGCCGGGCGGCGCGATCACCGTCGGCGGATGCGGTGGCAGGCCGGGAAAAGAGCAGATGTGCGGGTTGCCGACGACGGCGGCCGGCATCCCGCCGATGAGCACCGTCGGCACGCCCGGCGGCCCGATCACGCCGGGGTGCCCCGTGGGGTCGCCCACCCTCGCTGCCGGTGGCATCGCCGCCTCCCCTCAGTTGATCTTGACCAGGCTGCCGCGCACGGTGAGCACGCCGCTCGCGGTGACCTCGGTCTGTCCTTGTCCGGCAACGGAAACGGTCGCGCCCTCGACCTTCACACCGGCCGTGCCGTTGAGCTTCAGCTGGGTGCCCGCCTTGACCTCGACGTCGGTCTGGGCCTGGGCGGTGATCTTCTGCCCCTTGAGTTCCAGCGGTCCGGTGCCGGAGTCGATGGTGATCCCGTTCTGCGCCTTGACCGTCACGGCCTTGCCGCTGGTCACCTCGATCACCTGGGCCTTCTGGTCCAGCTTGACGACGAACTTCCCGTCACCGCTGGAGATCAGGATCCCCTCGTCCTCCACGAACTCGACCTTGTGCCCCTTGCGGGACACGAATCCCCGTGTGGTGACCTCACCGCTGTTGCCGTCCACCGGCTCCTTGGTGAGCTTGGGCGCGGTGTCCCGGCCGTTGTAGAGGCCGCCGAGTACGTAGGGTGCGTCGAAATCGCCGTGCTCGAACCCGACCAGGACTTCGTCGCCGACCTCGGGCAGCACCAGCGAACCCCGGTTCTGGCCCGCGCCGTGGTGCACGGTCCGCGCCCAGCCGCTGTTGAACTCCTCGGACAGCCACGGGTACTTCACCTTGACCCGGCCCAGTTTCGCCGGGTCCTTGATGTCGGTGACCTGCGCGGGCACCAGTCCGGAGCGCCCACCAGCCGTGCCGCCGGAGTTCGCCAGCCCGTAGAGCGAGCGTTCCTGCCGGCCGGAGACGGTGAACTCCGTGGTGTAGCCGACCTGTTCGGCGAACAGGTGCCGCGTGCTGGTGAGCGTGTACTTGCCCGCGAACGGGTCGCCGATGTTGGTCAGCGCCACGGCGACTCCCGCCCGCAGCTTGGGATTCCCGCGTGCCACCCCGGCGAGTTCCGCGCACGCCCCGCCGAGCTGCGTGCCCAGCGCCGCAGCGACCGCGTCCACCTCGC
>CBHFOL010000245.1:0-12117 GCA_965995405.1 uncultured Saccharothrix sp. | reverse complement strand
TCCCCGCGCAGGGGGTCCCCTGCTTTCAGCTTGCCACAGGGGTACGACAATTTCGGCGTCGCCCGATCGTGATCGGCGATGGCGGGCAGGATGTCGGGTGTGGAACGGATTCTGTCGCCCGGCGAACTGCTGGACCCACGGCACGAGGTGGTGCCCTTCCACGGCCGGGCGCGGGAGTTGGCGGTGTTGGCGCGGTGGCGGGACGAGGGGCCGCCCGCGTCCCTCCTGCTGCTGCACGGTCCGGCCGGTGTCGGCAAGACGCGGCTCGCCCGGCACTTCGCCGACGACACCGTCCGGGTGGTGGACGACGCCGAACTGCTCCCGTGGCACGAACTCTTCCACCTGCTGCGGGAAGCGTCCGGCGCGGCCCGCGTGTTACTCGTGTCCCGCGGCACGGGCTGGTGGTGGTCGGCGTTGCGGCAACGGGCCGTCGACCTCGACTACCTCACCGCCGACCTGCCCGTGACGCCCTGCCCCGCCGAGCACGGCATGTCGTTCGCCGTCGCCTGCCACCACTTCGCCGACGCGCTGGGCCGTCCCCGCCCCACCCCACCACCCCCGCCCCCCGCCACCCTGCACGACCTGCACCTGGCCGCCCTCGCCGCCGTGCACGGCTCGACCGCCGGAGAACCGGCGGAACTCGTGCGCTGGCTGGCCGACCTCGACCCGACCCCACCCGTCACGGGCAGACTGGCCGAGGACGTGCTCGCGGTCACCCTCCTCGACGAGCGGATCGAGCCCGAACGCACCCCCGACGCGCTGGAAACCCTGCTGCGCGCCGCCGAACGGTGGCCCCACGCCCTGCACCGCGCCCAACGGCTGTTCACCGCCCACCCCGAACTGGCGGGTGTCACGAGCGCCGCCGCGCTCACCGTCCTGGCCGGACACCCGGCGGCGAAAGCCATCGCCCGTCAGGTGTTCAACGACCCCCGCTTCCACTGCGACGTGCTGCCCGCCGTCCTCACCCGCACCCTCCTGCACGACCGCGCCCGCACCGCCGGCAAGCTGGAACTGGCCGAGCTGCACGGGATGCTGGGCGCACGGGCCGCCCTCGCCGCGCTGCGCGAGGAAGCCGTGGACGCCGCCCACGCCGAGGTCGCGCTGTACCGGGAACTGGCGGCCGAAGACCCCGCGGAGCACCGGCCCTCGCTGGCGGACGCCTTGGGAGACCTGGGTTTGCGGCTGATCGCCGTGGGCCGGGTCGCCGAGGCGGCGGCCGTGTCGGCGGAGGCGGTGGCGCTGTGCCGGGCGGTCGCCGAGGACGACGAGGAGTGCCTGCCGCACCTGGCCGCCGCGCTCGACCAGTTGAGCCTCCGCCACGCCGCGCTGGGCAGGCGTGACCCGGCGTTGGCGGCCGTCGAGCAGGCAACGGACTTGTATGAGGACCTGAGTAGTCGCAACCCGGCGTTGTTCCGACTCGACTTCGCGAAGACCACCCACCGCTTGGCGGCACGGCTGTTCGACGTCGGACGCGCCGAGGACGCCGCCCGGGCGGCATACCACGCGGTGCAGCGGTGGCGGCAGGTCGCGGACGCGGATCCGCGCTACGAAGCCGAGTTCGCGCGCACACTGGTGTCGGTCGGGTCGCTGCTGTCGTCGTTCGGCCGGGCCGGGGAGTCGTCCGCCGTGGTCGGCGAGGCGATCGCCGTGCTGCGCAGGCTGGCCGCCGCGAACCCCCGTGACTTCGAGCCGGAACTCGCCGCGGCACTGGGGGAATCGGGCACCGTGCTGCGCCTGCTCGACCGCCGGGACGACGCCGCGCGTGCGGCGGCGGAGGCGGTCGCGGTGTGCCGTCGGGTGGCCCGCGACGGCGACCCGAAAGCGGTCGGCGAACTGGCCGTCGCGCTGGGCGGACTGACCGACGCGCTGCGCGGCCCGGAGCGGCTGGCACTGGCCGAGGAGGCCGTGGACCTGTTGCGGCCCATGGGTTTCCGGTACGCGGTGGACCTGTCGATCGCCCAGTGCCGACTGGCGCTCCTGCTGCTCGAAGCCGGTCGGGAGCACGAGGCGCGGCGGATCGTGGACGCCGTGCTGGACCGGCCGCTGCCGCACCGGCTGCCGCCCGCGCAGGGCGGACGACTGGCGTCCGCGCTGGACCAGGTGGCCGACCGCACGGGCGCGGCACGTCCGACGGCCCGGGGCGCCGCGCTGTGGCGGGATCTGCTGGGCCGGCACCGGGACGCGCCCGCCGGGTACGCCGTCGCCGTGCGCCGGACCGGTGCGGACGCCCGGGTCCGGGCCCGCGCGGCGGTGCTGATGTGGCACCTGACCCGCACCCCGGACGAACTGGCGGCCGAGATCCGTTACGCCGAAACGCTTTCCCACTACGCCCGGCAGTGCGCCGAGGACCGCGCCGAACTGGACCGGGCCCTGGTGCTGGCGCACAAGGCGGTCATGGTGCTGCGGGCCGCGAAAGCCACCCCGGACCGGTTCGCGCGCGCCGTGGAGGCGGTGGAACTGGTGGTCCGGGCGCACCCCGACCCGCAGGTCGCGCGCGCCCGGACCCAGGCGATGGTCGCCCGCGACTGGCCCAGCTCCTCGTGACGCCTAGCTCTTCGTGAGCACGGCCCGCAGGAAGAACGCCACGTTCGCCGGACGCTCCGCCAGCCGCCGCATGAAGTAGCCGTACCACTCGTCGCCGTACGGGACGTACACCCGCATCCGGTTGCCCTCGGCCGCGATCCGCCGCTGCTCCTCGGGCCGGATCCCGTACAGCATCTGGAACTCGTAGCTGTCCTTGGACCGCTTCGCCGCCAGATCCGCCGCGATCGCGATCAGCCGCGGGTCGTGCGACGCGACCATCGGGTACCCCTCGCCCGCCATCAGCACCTTCAGGCACCGCACGTACGACAGGTCGACGTCCGCCTTGTCCTGGAACGCCACCGACGCCGGCTCCTGGTACGCGCCCTTGCACAGCCGGACCCGCGACCCGGCGTGCGCCAGGTCCCGGCAGTCCTGCTCGGTGCGCTTCAGGTACGCCTGGAGCACCGCGCCCACCCACGGGAAGTCGACCCGCAGCTCGCGCAGGATGCCCAGCGTCGAGTCGGTGGTGGTGTGGTCCTCCATGTCCAGGGTGACGGTGGTGCCGACGACGCCCGCCGCCGCGCAGATCCGCCGCGCGTTCTCCAAAGCGATCTTCTCGCCGTTCACGGGCAGGAACTGGCCCACGGCGGACAGCTTCACGGACACCTCGGCCCGGTCCGCGTAGCCCGCGTCCTGCAAGCGGCGCAACAGCTTCAGGTACGCGTCGACGGTGCCGGTCGCCTGCGACACGTCCCGGGTGTCCTCGCCGAGGTGGTCGAGCGTGACCAGCCGGCCGTCGGCCAGCACCTCGCCGGTGGTGGCGATCGCGGCGTCCACGTCGGAACCGGAGATGAAGCGCTTGACGACCGGTCGGGTCAGCGGCGTGCGTTCGACGAGCCCGCGGATCGCCCTGGATCGCGAGGCGGCGAGCAGTGTGGAGCGGAGCATGGTCACCCCTGGTGCGGGTAGCGGTGGGAAGTCGGAGCCGCGAACGTCTCCTTGATGGAACGGGGGCTCACCCAGCGCAGCAGGTTGTGCACCGAGCCCGCCTTGTCGTTGGTGCCCGACGCCCGGCCGCCGCCGAACGGCTGCTGCCCGACGACCGCGCCGGTGGGCTTGTCGTTGACGTAGAAGTTGCCCGCGGCGAACCGGAGCTCGTGCTGGGCGTGCGCGACGGCCGCACGGTCCTGGGCGATGATCGCGCCGGTAAGGGCATAGGGCGCGGCGCTCTCCATCTGCCGCAGCACGGTGTCGTAGTCGGCGTCGTCGAACACGTGCACGGCCAGCACCGGACCGAAGTACTCGGTGGTGAACACCTCGTGCTCCGGGTTCGAGCCCAGCAGCACGGTCGGCCGCACGAAGTAGCCGTCCGAGTCGTCGGCCGTGCCACCGGCCGCGATCTCCAGCGACGAGTCGGCCCGCGCCGCGTTCAGCACTCCGGACAGCTTGTCGAACGACCGCTTGTCGATCACCGCGCCGAGGAAGTTCGACAGGTCGGTGACGTCACCCATGGTCAGCGACTCGACGTCGGCCAGGAAGGCGTCCTTCACCCGGTTCCACACCGAACGCGGGATGTACGCGCGGGACGCGGCCGAGCACTTCTGACCCTGGTACTCGAACGCGCCCCGGACCAGCGCGGTGCGCAGCACGTCGATGTCGGCCGACGGGTGCGCCAGCACGAAGTCCTTGCCGCCGGTCTCGCCGACGATCCGCGGGTACGAGCGGTAGCCGGCGATGTTCGCGCCGACCTGGCCCCACAGGTGCTGGAACGTCCGGGTCGACCCGGTGAAGTGGATGCCGGCCAGATCCGGGTGCGCCAACGCCACCTCGGACACGGCCAGTCCGTCACCGGGCAGCAGGTTGATCACGCCCGGCGGCAGGCCGGCCTCTTCGAGCAGCCGCATCGTCAGGTGCGCGGCCAGCGACTGCGTCGGCGACGGCTTCCACAGCACCACGTTGCCCAGCAGCGCGGGCGCGGTCGGCAGGTTGCCCGCGATGGCGGTGAAGTTGAACGGCGTGATCGCGTAGACGAAGCCCTCCAGCGGGCGGTGGTCAGTGCGGTTCCACACGCCGGGGGAGGACTGCGGCTGCTCGGCGGTCAGCTGCCGGCCGAACGCCACGTTGAACCGCCAGAAGTCGATCAGCTCGCACGCGGCGTCGATCTCGGCCTGGATCGCGGTCTTGGACTGGCCGAGCATGGTGGCCGCGTTCAGCGTCTGCCGCCACGGGCCGGCCAGCAGGTCGGCGGCCTTGAGCAGGATCGCCGCCCGGTCGTCGTAGGACAGCGCGCGCCACGCCGGGGCGGCCTGCCGGGCGGCCTCGATGGCGTCCCGGGTGTCCTGCTGGGTGGCCCCGTGCAGGGTGCCCAGGACGGCGCGGTGGTTGTGCGGCTGGACGACGTCGAAGCGCTCGCCGCCGCCCAACCGCTGCTCGCCGCCGACGGTCAGGGTCAGTTCGGTGGGCTCCTTGCCCAGCTCGGCCAGCTTCGTCAGCAGCTGCGCACGCTCCGGGGTGCCGGGGGCGTAGCTGAGGACGGGCTCGTTCACCGGCGCGGGGACCCTGGTCACGGCATCCACAAGCTGCTCCTTCGCGACGAGACTGTGTCGACCAACGGTAGGACCGCCGAACATGCGCCCAGTTGTCCGCACGGCTAGGCTTGTGGCCCCGCTGTTGTCCGAGCGGACAACCGTGCGGCCGGTCGGGTGCCGTCCACAAGGAGGCCCGGAGTGAGCCTGCGGCAGGTGCTGATCGCGCTCGGCGACCCGCTGGTGGAGATCCAGGTCGCGCCGCACGGGCTTGAGGTCGACGTGCACGACGTGGTGATCCTGGACCCGGACGACGTGCCGGACGTGCGGCCGGGCGACCTGGCGCTGGTCATCGGGGCCCGGGGCCGGGCCGCGCTGCCGCTGGTCCGGGTCGCCGGGCAGCACGGCGCGGCGGCCGTCGCGGTCAAGGTGGACGCGCCGACGCCCGTGCTGCGGCAGGCGGCGGCGGACGCGGGCGTGGCCCTGCTCGCGGTGCGCCCAGAAGTGCGCTGGGAACACCTGGAGTCGCTGGTCAGGGGCGTGGTGAGCAGTGCCCGGCTGACCGCCGACGCGGGCGCGGGCGAGGTGCTGGGCGACCTGTTCGCGCTGGCCCAGACGATCGCCGCGCTGACCGGCGGCATCGTGAGCATCGAGGACACCGCGAGCCGCGTGCTGGCCTACTCGCGGTCGTCGGACGAGGTGGACGAGCTGCGCCGGCTGTCCATCCTGGGCCGCCAGGGCCCCGAGCCGTACCTGAAGATGCTCCGCGAGTGGGGCGTCTACCAGCGGCTGCGGTCCGGCGAGGAGGTCGTGCGGATCGACGAACGCCCCGAGCTCGGCATCCGGCGGCGGATCGCGGTCGGCATCCACGCGGGCAGCCAGCCCCTGGGCACGATCTGGGTGCAGGAGGGCACCACCGAGCTGACCGAGCAGTCCGAACGGGCGCTGCTCGGCGCGGCCCGGGTGACCGCGCTGCACCTCGTGCAGCAGCGCGAGCCGACCGCCGCGTTCCGGGAGAGCCTGCTGGCGTCCCTGCTGGACGGCCGGATGGACGCCGGTTCGGTCGCCGGGCAGATCGGCGCGGACCCGGACAAGCCCGCCGCCGTCGTCGTGTTCGCCCTGCGCGGCCAGGAGAGCGCCGACCGGACCCAGCACGAGCTGCGGCACACCGAGATGACCGGGCTGATCTCCGTGCACGCGGCGGCCTACCGGCGCAGCGCACTCGTCAGCCAGTCCGCCGGACGCACCTACGTGCTGCTGCCCGACCTGCCGCCCACGGCACCGCTGCTGGCCCTGACCAAGGAGATCGTGGCCGCCGCGCGCAAGCACATGGGCCTGCGGGTGCAGGGCGCGATCGGCTCCACGGTGTCCACAGTGGACGAAGTGATGGTGTCCCGCAACGAGGCCGACCGCGTGCTCGACGCGATGACGCGGGACCTGGACGCGGACGTCGCCACCCTCGCCGACGTCCGCTCGCAGGTGCTCGTCAGCGAGCTGCTCGCGCTGCTCGCCGAGCACCCCCGCATCCGCGATCCGAGGCTGGAGAAACTGGAACCGGAACTGGCCCGTTCCCTTTTGGCCTACCTGGACGAGTTCGGTGATGTGCGAACTGCCGCCGGCGGCCTGCACATCCACCCGAACACCCTGCGGTACCGGGTGCGGCGGGCCGCCGAGGTGGGCGGGTTCGACCTCGCGGACCCGTTGCTCCGGTTGTTCGCGCAGTTGCAACTAAGGCTGACCTGAGCACTTCACCGGCCGCCCCTTAGGCTCCGCGCGTGAACCTCGATGCGTCATCCAGGCGCGGCAGTGACTTCGCGGAGTTGTCCAGGTCGGTCAAGCAGGCGGGTCTGCTCGACCGCCGGATCGGCTTCTACGTGTTGTGCCTGGTCGGCGGCATCGCCGCGCTGGGGGCGACGATCGCCGGGATGGTGGCGCTCGGTGACTCGTGGTGGCAGCTGGGCCTGGCGGCGGTGCTCGCCGTCGTGTTCACCCAGCTCGCGTTCCTCGGCCACGACGCGGGCCATCGGCAGATGTTCGCCACCAACAAGGTCAACGGCGCGGTCGGCCTCGTGCTGGGCAACCTGCTGGTGGGCGTCGGCTTCGGCTGGTGGATGGGCAAGCACAACCGGCACCACGCCAACCCCAACCACGAGGACGAGGACCCCGACGTCGACATCGCGGTGCTCGCGTTCAGCGCCGAGCAGGCGCAGCGCAAGCGCGGGTTCTTCCGGTGGGTGGTCCGGCACCAGGCGTGGCTGTTCTTCCCGCTGCTGCTGCTTGAGGGCTTCAGCCTGCACGTGATCAGCATCGGTGCCGCCCTGCGCAAGGAGGTGCGCGGGTGGCAGCTGGAAATCGGGCTGTTCGTGGTGCACGTCGTGGCGTACCTGGGTCTGGTGTTCACGATCATGTCGCCGGGCAAGGCCATCGCGTTCATCGCCCTGCACCAGGGCCTGTTCGGCGTGTACATGGGTTGCTCGTTCGCGCCGAACCACAAGGGGATGCCGGTGCTGACCGCCGGCCACCAGTTGGACTTCCTGCGCAAGCAGGTCCTGACGTCCCGCAACGTGACCGGCGGCTGGTTCACCGACTTCCTGCTCGGTGGCCTGAACTACCAGATCGAGCACCACCTGTTCCCGAACATGCCGCGCCCGCACCTGCGCCGGGCGCAAACGCTGGTCCGCGACTTCTGCCGGGACAAGTCGATCTCCTACGCGGAGTGCGGCCTGTTCAGGTCGTACGGGTACGTGCTGAAGTTCCTGCACGAGGCGGGAGCTGAACTGCGCGGTACAGAAAAGCTCGCTCGGCAAGCGTCCAACTAGTGGTGGTCAGCAGGTAGACACCGGCCGCCAACGGCAACACCGCCGCGATGAAGACGGTGCCGAACGGCAGCAACCGCAACAACTTCGCGAACGCAGGCTGAGGCGCGCCCGACCGTGTGGCGACCGCGGCCTGCCAACGCGAAGTGGCGAACGCCACCGCGGTCAACGCGGCGAACAGCCCGAGGAACACGGCGTCGTGCCCGGACTCGCCGAGCCAGTGCGTGCCCAGGGGCGTGCCGAACAACGTGCCCTCCAGCAGCGGGTTCGGCGTGGTCACCAGGCGGTACATCACCATGAAGAACGGCACCTGCACCAGCGCGGGCAGGCAGCCCGCGAACAGCGAGGTGCCGTTCTCCCGGTACAGCCCGGTGATCTTCTCCTGGAGCTTGCGCGGATCCTTGCCGTACTTCTCCTGGAGGGCACGCATTTCGGGCGCGAGCGCGGCTCGGGCTTTCTCGCCGCGCACGGCGGCGCGGCTCAACGGGTGCATCAGCAGCCGGACGAGCACGGTGAACAGGACGATGGCGAGGGCGGGCGTGGCGACGCCGGCCAGGGCTGAGCCCAGATCGTGGAACACAGGGGTACTCCGTTTGGTGCGAGAGGGGATCGGGGACGTCAGGCGCTGACGTCGAATCCCGGTGCTCGCGGACGGGGACGCCCTGCGGCGTCGGGGTCACGCAGGCGCAGAAATGCCGTCTTGAGGGCCTTCTCGCGCAAAGAAAGCGAACGAACCCAGGCCGGGGCCGTCTGCACGACGGGCGCGGCGGTGAGCAGCAGCACCACCAGGGCGACCGCCGTGACGGCGGCCAGCAGCTCGGCGGGCGAGTGGAGCAGGGTGAGCGCGAACAGGCCCGGCACGTACAGCGCGAGCAACAGCTGAAGCCTGGTCACGGTCACCTCCTCTTCAGTCGACTGTACCCACGAGCGCGGGCCGAGTGGGATGGTCGTAGCGCACGGTCACATCCGCTTGGGGCTCGTATCCCTCGTACGCGGGCAACGTCCACCGCTCGTCGGCCCCGGTCTGCCGGGCAAGTGCGGCTTCGGACAGCCGGAGGTGCACGGAGAGCTCGGCGGGCAGCCACTTGTCCAGCAGCAGCGTGCCGTCCAGCAGCAGCACACCGCCGACCGGCAGCGTCACGTAGTCGGCACGGCTGGCCCGGTCGGCGGCGGCGTTCCACAGCGACGGCAGCACCCGCCCCGTGCCGCCCGGCTCCAACGGCGTGAGCACCTCCCGGAGCAGCCCGTTCACGTCCAGCCAGGTTTCCCGGAACGACTGCGGGTCGGTGTGCCCGTACTCAAGCCGAACCGAGGCGGGTCGCAGGAAGTCTCCGGCGGACACCCGCGACACGGCCCGCCCGAGCGCACGCAACGGCTCCACCAGCGCGTCGGCGAGCAGCCCGGGACGGGCCGGCGGCGCACCGTCGACCAGCACCCGCACCCAGCCGTCCCGGGGCAGCGCGTCGATCCGGCCGACCAGATCCGCGACGAGCGCCTCCGGCGTCAACGGACGGACCTTCACGGCAGCGGGTAGTCCGCCCACCCGTCGGGCAGGGCGGGGACGGGCCAGTCCGGATCCGGTGTGAACGAGGCCCACGCCGGGTCCCACCAGGTGGTGCCGGAGTCGAGCATGGCTTCGATCTCCTTGCCGGTGCGCCGGATCGAGTCACCCTGCGCGGCGGTGTACTTGCCTTCCACCACCTGCCGCTCGAAGTCGTCCCGGTCCTTGTCGATCCAGCCGCCTTCGGAGGGCACCCAGTAGTCCAACTCGTGGTCGAGCGTGTCGAACCCCAGGGTGGTCCGGCGGAACGGATCCTGGAGGTTCAGGTACCACCCGGCGAACCGCCGTTCCGGCCCCTCCCAGTACAGGTCGACCGAGTAGGCGTCCCCGGGCCGGTGCATCTGGAGCTTCCCGTGCCCATGCCAGTGCTTGTTGCCGGCCACCTGCCAGACGTGCGGACAGGGATGCTCCGGAAACCCGAACCGGACCCCCGGCACGACGAACACGACCAACAGCTCGGGCCCGTCCTCGACCACCCGCGTGGGCACCACCGACCACGGCCGTCCGTGCAGCACTTCCCGGCGCAACGCCACGTCCCCCGGCGCGAAGAACCCCATGCCGCAAGCCTAGGCGAGCGCCCGCCGGAGCCGGGAAGCGATGAGCGACCGGCGTGGATCGGTGCGATCCAGCAGCCGGACCAGGCGCTCCAGCACCTCGGCGTCATCGGAAGCCCCCGCGAACGCCCAGAGCGCCTCGACATCCCCGTGGTCGATCACCGCACGCCGAACCGCCCCGTCGAGGTCGTCCCGCTCCTCCCGCACCACCGGAGCATCCGACCGGGGCAACAACTCCCCCCGATACGCCGAAACCGCCAACCCCACATTCCCCGACCGCAACGCCTCCCGAACCGCCAGGAAATCGCCCCGCACATCCGCCGACAACCGATACGGCCTGGTCAGCAACACTCCGCCGAGCTGAGCGCGCAACCGGTGCAACTCGGCCCGCACCGTCGTCGGATTGCCCCGTTCCCCATAAAGCCGCAACGCCAACTGCTCGGCCGTCAACCCGCGCGGAGCCAGCGCGAGCGCGGTCAGCAGCTCGGCATGCCGAAGCGACAACGTCAACGCACGCCCGTCCAACGTGCCCGCGACATCGCCGAGAAACCGCAACACCAATGCCGATCTTCGCCGCACCGGACGCGGCACGCGGAGCAGATACCCCTCGTCCAACGGCTCCACGAGCGCCTCGCGCCCGTCGTCCAGTTGGACCCGGTCACCGGACACATCCACCCTGGTCGCGGGCACCCCACCGGACACCGGCAGGTCGCCGGACACCGCCGCGAGCACCCGCCCGGACGGGCTGAGCAGCGCCCCCGGCTCACCGCGCAGCCCGAGCAGGTGCCGGACGTTCGCCGACCGCAGCCGTTCGTCCCGGGCCACCAGCCGAACCTGCAACTGGCTCTCCACCAGCCGCGCGGCGGTCGTCACCAGCGCCCGCATCGCCGGGTGCACGCTGGTCAGCGGCCCACTGACATCGACCACCCCGAGCATCCGGCCCGTGTCCGGATCCCGAACCGGAGCCGCCGCGCACGTCCAGCCGTGGTACTCGCGCACCAGGTGCTCGGCCGAGTGCACCGTCACCGTGCGCCCCAGCGCGAGCGCGGTCCCCATGGCGTTCGTACCGGTGGCGTCCTCGCTCCACCGGGTCCCCTCGACGAGCCGCACCCGTTCGGCGAGCCGGCGCACCGACGCCGCGCCCTCGCACCACATGATGTGGCCCTCCGCGTCGGTGATGATCATCACGTGCTCGGCGTCGTCTGCGTAGCCGACCAGCGTCTCCCGCAGCATCGGCAGCATCTCGGCCAACGGGTGCGCACCGCGCAGCTCGGCCACCTCGTCCGGGGCCAGCACCAACGGGGCCTCGTGCCGGTCGGGGTCCACCCGGGCCGCGAGCGAACGCTCCCACGACTCCAGGATCACCGGCCGAGCACCCGGCGCGGGGGACCCGCTCAGCGTCGTCTCGTGCAGACGGGCGAGCCGGCGGGGGTCTGGATACATCGCGGAACCTCCCTGACTGACCAGGATGACTCGCGCCCGCGCGTGGCGGCAAGCCAATCACTGCTCCGATCGGGTGCAACGTGACTGCAACGTTGTGGCCCCTACGTTCGCCCGGCGATCAACCGGCGGCCAAATCGGCGATCAACCCCACGGTCGAACCGGCGATCAACGCGACGAGGCGGGAGGCGGAGAGATGGCCAGATACGCGGCACCCGGTCAGCCGGGCAGCGTGGTGTCCTACCGCGATCGGTACGACCACTTCATCGGCGGCGAGTACGTCCCGCCGACCAAGGGCAACTACTTCGCCAACCCGACCCCCGTGACCGGCGAGGTGTTCACAGAGGTCGCCCGCGGCACCGCCGAGGACGTCGACCGGGCGCTGGACGCGGCGCACGGCGCGGCACGCGGGTGGGGCCGCACGTCCGCCGCCGAACGCGCCAACGTGCTCAACGAGATCGCCGACCGGATCGACGACCACCTGGTGTCCCTGGCCGTCGCCGAGACCTGGGAGAACGGCAAGCCGATCCGCGAGACGCTGGCCGCCGACCTGCCGCTGGCCGTGGACCACTTCCGCTACTTCGCGGGCGTGATCCGGGCCCAGGAGGGCGGCATCTCGCAGATCAACGAGGACCTGGTGGCCTACCACTTCCCGGAGCCGCTGGGCGTGGTCGGCCAGATCATCCCGTGGAACTTCC
>CBHFOL010000244.1:0-12146 GCA_965995405.1 uncultured Saccharothrix sp. | reverse complement strand
TGATGCTGAACACGACGATCTGGAGCACGTCGCCGGTCGCCATCGCCTGGATGACGGACTCGGGGACCAGGTGAAGGAGGATCTCCTTCCAGCCCTGCGCTGTCGCGGTAACGTCACCCGCTTCGGCCGGCAGGTTCACACCGACGCCAGGCTTGACGATGTTCACCGCGACGAGACCGATGATGAGCGCAATGGTCGTCACGATCTCGAAGTAGACGATCGCCTTGAACCCCATCCGTCCCACCTGCCGCACGTGCCCCGCCCCCTCCCTTTCTCCGGCTTGGGCCGGGCAACGCCTCTTCGTCGGCATCCCGGTCCCAGGTCGAGCTGCGACCACGTCGACCCAGCCGCCCGCCGAGAGCTTCGCGTGCGCGTATTCCCGGCACGGGCCGCGGTCACGAAGTACGCCTCTTCACCGTCGATCCTGTTGAGTTCCATCATCTGGCGCGCTTGATCGAGCTTGCCGCCACCGAGCGGAAACAACGCATAGCGCTTCGAGAACGTTTCAGGCCAGCCGGTATCGGACCCAGCCGAGGGCGGCGTTCGTGGTCGAGGTACCCGCGAACCTGCGTTCCCACAAGCGGAACACAGACGCGGAAAACGCAGTGATCGCGTCTGGTGACGCTGACGCGAAGCCGTCGAACTGTTGAGCCCACTTCTCCGCGGCTTCGGGATCGTGGCCTTCGGCGATGAGTCGGATGACCAGGAACGCGGAGTCGATCCACGCGGCCCCGGTGCGCCACCATGCCCAGTCGATCACCTGCGCGCGGTCGGAGATCAGGAGGTTCGCCGGGTTCAGGTCCGAGTGGATCAGGTGGTCGCCGCCCATGTGGTCGGGTGCTCGGGAAGCCCAGGAGACGAGCCGTTCGGCGTTCGCGGTCGACCACGGATCGGCGTCGGCGGGTGGCGGGAGTTCGGTCTCCGTCTTCATCGCCCGCGTCCACTGCATCGATATCACGCGCTGCGCGACGGACGCCGGGGGTGGTGCGGTGCGGCTGATCTCGTCGACCGCTTCCGCGATGGCAGGCAAGTCCGGGGAGTCGGGGGACAGGTCGGCGTGTTGCCCGGAGACGTGCTCGAATCCGAGCAACAGCCAACCGCCTACGTCGAGATGCCACAGCAGGCGCGGGGCGAGCCGTTCGGGCAGGAACGGGCTCACCGTGATCTCGTTGCGGTGTTGCACCGCCAGGGACGAACCCGTCGTGATCCCCTTGCAGAACACACGCCCGGAGTCTGTCGTCAGCGTCACCGCCAACTCGGAGTTCCGGCCCCCGGTAGGTGTCTCGGTCGTGCGCACCGTTCCGGTCCGTTGTTCCACGGCTCGCCGCACCTCTGCGGGCAAGTCGTCCCAATCACGACGGGTCGTCATCACACTCCCTGGTCTGGGGCTGTCACCCCGTCGTCACCACCGTCAACCGGCGGGCCGCCGCCGCACCGTCGCCGTCGCCACCTTGGCCGCAGTTGGTGCACCCGGCGTGGCACTGCGAGCACTGACCCGAACCGATCGCCCACAGTTCCGGGTCCACTCTGAACCCGGCTTCGGCCAACGCTGCCACCGTAGGGGCGAGCGAGGCCACCGTGTCGGAGCGGTCCCCACGCGACGGGGCACACTCAACGGCAGGAATACAGTCGGCAGATCGAGGAAGTCGCGTCCACGATCCGCGTCTTTGAACTCATCGTCGTGCCCGGCCTGGTCCAGACTGCGGAGTACGCACGTCATGTGCTGATCAGCGCGGCCGAGTTCCAAGAGACACCACGGGACACTGACGAAGCCGTCCGTATCCGACTCGAACGCCAGCACGCACTGTACGACAGCGCCAAACGGATAGAGCTGCTGATCACAGAGTCGGCACTGCAATACTTCGTGTGCCCGCCCGAGGTGATGATCGCCCAGATCGACCGCCTGATCGCGCTCTGCAACCTGCCGGCCGTCCGATTCGGTATCATACCGGCGTACACCAGGCTGCCGACCGTACCCACGAACGGATTCTGGATCGTCGGCGATACGGTTCTTATCGAGACCGTGGATACCGAGATCAATACGGATTCCCCGGCAGACCAGGCGACCTATCACAAACTCGCCGACATGCTTTGGTCGGTGGCTGCCGAGGGCGACGACGCCAGAAGGATTCTCGTCGACTGCTCGACAGCGATCACACAGTCGTTGAACCCCGAGCCAAGGTAAACCAGCACGGACTAGGAAGCCAATGGAAGAGACCAGGTGGCGGAAGTCAAGCCGCAGCGTCGGAAACCCCGAACAGTGCGTCGAGGTCGGCTCGACGCCTCGACGGATCTACGTACGTGACTCCAAGAACCGTTCCGGCCCAACGCTGGAGATCCCCCCGGCCTCGTTCGCCGGCCTCATGACCACCATCACGACCGGCCTGTTCACTCGCTAGACCTACCGCATGGTGCGAGGGGTGCGACCTCTGTTGGTCGCACCCCTCGCGTAGTTCACGACGTCCTACCACGTCTGCGAGCTTTCGCACTCAACAGCGCGAGTCGCGCGAGGTAGGTCCTGCGGGCGCTCTCTGCCCGCCTTTCCCGCTCAACTGGCGACAGCAGGCCATCGGGGTCGACCTCTCGCAGGAAGCGCGTACAGCCCCCGGTCACCATCAGGGATGGGGACCGTCTTCGCCACGCTCAAACCCTCCAAGCGGAGTGTCACCGAGCGCTGTGCGAGGCTACTTCTTGATCAACTTCGCCACTTGGCCAGCCGTGGTGGCTGGTCAAGTGGCTCGTGGAGCCGGTGAGGGGACTTGAACCCCTAACCTTTCGCTTACAAGGCGAGTGCTCTGCCAATTGAGCTACACCGGCGTGGCCGTAGGCCGGGAACATCGTAAGCGCCCGCACTGGGTGCTACCTGCGGCGAACGGTCTGCTCAGGGTGTGTCGCCGTTGGTCCGTCCGGAGGTCGGCAGCCCGTCCGAGTGGCCCAGGAAAAGCATAAAAGCGCTGGCCAGCGGCATCAACAGAGATGGACGGAACGTGATCGACTAACCCGGTCTGGGTACCCCTACCAGGGGTGGCGCATGCCACAGCGACGAATGTGACACCGTCGGGCGTGGCGCAGGTTCGGATCACCAGGAGGCACGCCCGTGTGGCTGCGACGCAGGCGGTACCGCGACCCGAGGACCACCCCCGGCCTGTGGCAACCGGTCGAGGGACCGTCCCTTCCGGACGATTCGACCGTCCACCTGGTACTCGACCTCGCACTCCGCGTGGGCGAGGTCCAGCTCGCCAGCGGGGCCGGCGCGGCCGATGTGACGGCCACCGTGGTGGCGGTCGCCGATGCCTACGGACTTCCGCGCACCGAAGTGGACGTGATCTTCACCTCGATCACCGTTTCGTGTCACCGGGGCACCGAGGCGGCACCCATCACGTCGCTTCGGGTGGTCCGCTCACGCGGCCTGGACTACACCCGGCTCGCCACGCTGGAAAACCTGATCCGGCGGATCACCGCGAACGAGATCGAGGCCCCGGACGCCTACGCCGAACTCGACCGCATCACCAAGCAGCCGCACCCGTACCCGCGCTGGGTCGCCACGGCGGCGTGGGCGGGCATGGCGGGCGCGGTGGCGTTCCTGGTGGGCGGCGGGCCGTTCATCGCCATGTCGGCGTTCGTCGTGACGGCCGTGGTCGACCGGGTCGGTCGGGTGTTGAACCGGCGGGCACTGCCGTTCTTCTTCCAGCAGGCGGTGGGTGGGGCGCTGGCAGCGGCGACCGCACTCGCCATGTACGCGACGGACCTGCTGCCGAACGTCCGCCCGTCGCTGCTGGTCGCCACCGGCATCGTGGTGCTGCTGTCCGGGTTGTCCCTGGTCGGCGCGGTGCAGGACGCGATCACCGGCTACAACGTGACGGCCGCCGGGCGCACCATGGAGATCGCCCTGCTCACCGCCGGGCTGATCGCGGGCATCGCGCTCACCCTCCGGGCAGGTCTCCAGTTCGGCGTGCCGACGTCCATCGCCGACCCGCTGCCGCCGCTGATCTCGGACGTGCCGATGCAGCTCGCGGCGGGCGCGGCGACCTCCCTGTTCTTCGCCCTGGCCAGCTACGCTCCGCTGCGCGCCCTGCCCATCGCGGCGGGGGCCGGTGCGCTCGGCACCACCACCTACGGCCTGCTCGCGCTGACCGGCACGAACGTGGTCACCTGTGCGGCCGTCGCGGCGACCGCCGTCGGGTTCGCGGGCGCGGTGATCTCCCGTCGCCTGCACACCCCGCCGCTGATGATCGCGGTCGCCGGAATGGTGCCGCTGCTGCCCGGCTGGACCACCTATCGGGGCCTCTACCAACTCACCGTCGAGGGTGACGCCGCCGGCCTGTCGACCCTCGTGCTCGCCGCCGGCACCGCGCTGGCCCTGGCGAGTGGCGTGGTTCTCGGCGAATTCCTCGGCCGCCCCGTCCGCACCGGTCTGCGCCGGCTGGCGAACCGCCCGTTCGGCCGCATCCGCCCAGGTGACCGACCTGCCCGCTGACAGGTCGGGTTCACCGCGAATTCCCCGTCGGGCACGATTCCCGAACGCCGCGGCACACACCGCGAGCAGCCCACATCGCCGGCCGAGCCGCAGCTCGCGCCGCGCAACAGAGTGTGAGAGGGATGACGCGTGGGCATAACCACCAGGTGTTCCCGTTAACCTCGGTGACGGGCGAGACGAATCCCTTAGGAGGCGTTACCCGGTGAACAGCGTTGGCGAGAACGGCGCGGACTTCCTGGTCGTGGCGAACCGCCTGCCCGTTGACCTGGAGCGTCTGGAGGACGGCACCCAACGCTGGAAACACAGCCCGGGCGGCCTGGTCACCGCCCTGGAACCGTTCCTCCGCGCGCACAGCGGCGCGTGGATCGGCTGGCCGGGCGTCGCGGACGCCGAGGTCGAGGCGTTCGAGGAGGACGGCCTCCAACTGCACCCGGTGGCGTTGAGCGCGTCCGAGGTGCGCGACTACTACGAGGGCTTCTCCAACGGCACGCTGTGGCCGCTGTACCACGATGTGGTGGCCCCTCCCGCGTTCCACCGACGGTGGTGGAACGCGTACGTGCGGGTGAACCAGCGGTTCGCGGACGTGACGGCCAAGGTCGCGGCGCAGGGCGCGACCGTGTGGGTGCAGGACTACCAGCTCCAGCTGGTGCCGGCGATGCTGCGCGAGCTGCGGCCGGACCTGCGCATCGGGTTCTTCCTGCACATCCCGTTCCCCCCGGTGGAGCTGTTCATGCAGCTGCCGTGGCGGACGGAGATCATCCGGGGGCTGCTCGGCGCGGACCTGGTGGGCTTCCACCGGCCGGGCGGCGCGCAGAACTTCCTGTGGCTGGCCCGCCGGCTGGTCGGCCTGGAACCCAGTCGCGGCGCGGTCGGCGTGCGCACCCGGCCCGGCGTGGTCCAGGTCGGCGACCGCACGGTGCGGGTGGGCGCGTTCCCCATCTCCATCGACTCGGCCGGACTGGACGCGCTGGCCCGCAGCAAGGACGTCCAGCAGCACGCCAAACAGATCCGCGAGGACCTGGGGAGGCCGAAGAAGATCCTGCTCGGCGTCGACCGGCTCGACTACACCAAGGGCATCGACGTTCGGCTGCGCGCGCTGTACGAGCTGTTCGCGGACGGCCGCGTCGACCCGGGCGAGGTGACCATGATCCAGCTCGCGACGCCCAGCCGCGAGCGGGTCGACCACTACAAGCAGATGCGCGGGGAGATCGAGCAGGCGGTCGGGCGGATCAACGGCGAGTTCTCCACCGTCGGTCACCCGGTCGTGCACTACCTGCACCAGTCGGTGGACCGGCGGGAGCTGACCGCGTTCATGACGGCCGCCGACGTCATGGTGGTGACGCCGGTCCGGGACGGCATGAACCTCGTCTGCAAGGAGTACGTGGCGTGCCGCTACGACCTCGGCGGCGCGCTGGTGCTGTCCGAGTTCGCCGGCGCGGCGGCCGAGCTGACGAGTGCCTTCCTGGTCAACCCGCACGACCTCGACGGCGTCAAGAACGCGCTGGATGCCGCCCTCACGCTCGATCCGGCGGAGGGCCGCCGTAGGATGCGCGCGCTGCGCCGCCAAGTACTCACGCACGACGTAGACCGCTGGGCTCGCTCGTTCCTTGACGCCTTGGGTACGCAGACTGCGGTCTGAGCGAATCCTACGGAATCGTTTCAGACCACCGCACCCGACCTGTCCCACCGAGTCTTGAGGAGGGGCGTTGACCGCCGAGGCCCTCCCCGCCGAACTTCGCCGCGCGATCATCCAGTTGGCCCGCACACCGCGCCTGCTGGTCGCCTGCGACTACGACGGGACACTGGCTCCGATCGTGGCCAACCCTGAGGACGCCCGCCCGCTGCCCGAGTCGGTTGGCGCGCTGCGCTCGCTGGCCGGGCTGCACGAGACCACGACAGCGGTGATCTCCGGTCGCGCGCTGCGCGACCTGGCGACACTGTCCCGACTGCCGTCCGAGGTGCATTTGGTCGGTTCGCACGGATCGGAGTTCGACGTCGGCTTCGTGCACGCGTTGGACGCCGAAGCGCGCGCGCTGCACCGCCGGCTCGAAGCCGAACTGGAGGCGATCGTCGACGGCAACGAGGGCGTCGGCCTGGAAGTCAAGCCCGCGAGCATCGCGGTGCACGTCCGGCGGGCCGAACCCTCCGTGGGGGAGCGGGTTCTGGACGCCGTGCGCGGCGGCCCGTGCAACTGGGCCGGCGTGCAGGTGACCGAAGGCAAGGCCGTGGTCGAACTGGCCGTGGTGCAGACGGACAAGGGCCACGCCCTGGACGTCCTGCGGCACCGCGTGTCGGCGACGGCGGCGATCTTCGTCGGCGACGACGTGACCGACGAGAAGGCGTTCGCCCGGCTCACCGGACCGGACGTCGGCATCAAGGTCGGCGACGGCGAATCGCTCGCCGGGTACCACATCGCGGACTCCCCGGACGTGGCGACCGTGCTGGCGTTCCTGCTGGAAGAGCGGCGGAACTGGCTGCACGGCGACCAGGCGGTGCCGATCGAGCGGCTGACCATGCTGGCCAACGAGCGTTCGGTGGCGCTGCTGACCCCGGACGCCCGGGTCAACTGGCTGTGCCACCCGGAGCCCGACTCGGCGGCGGTGTTCGCCGACCTGCTGGGCGGCCCGGCGGCGGGCCACTTCTCGATCAAGCCGGAGCACGGCTCGCTGCCGCTGGGCCAGCGGTACGTGCCGGGCACCATGATCGTGGAGACCCGCTGGTCACGGCTGCTGGTGACGGACTACCTGGACCACGACCTGGCGTCGCACCGGACCGACCTGGTGCGCCGGATCTCCGGGTCGACCAACGCGGTGATCACGTTCGCGCCGCGTCCCGAGTTCGGCCAGGTGCCGGTGCGCCTGCTGCGCGAGCGGAACGGCCTGCGGATCGTCGGCACCTCGGACCCGATGGTGCTGCGTTCGCCCGGCGTGGACTGGGAGATCACGTCGGACGGCCTCCAGGAGACCGCCACGGCGATCGTGCGGCCCCGTGAGGGCGCGGCGATCCTGCTGGAGCTGCGGTGCGGCACGGACGACCTGTCCGAGGCCACGCTCGGCGAGCCGGAACGGCGGGCGCGCGCGGGCGCGTACTGGTCGGACTGGGCCGCCACGCTCAAGCTGCCGCCGGTCGAGTCGGACCTGGTGCTGCGCTCGGCTCTGACGTTGAAGGGCCTGGTGCACCACGAGACCGGCGCGATCATGGCGGCGGCCACCACGTCCCTGCCCGAGGAGCTCGGCGGGATCCGCAACTGGGACTACCGGTACTGCTGGCTGCGGGACGCGGCGCTGACCGCACAGGCGCTGGTGTCGGTGGGCTCGTTCGGCGAGGCGGAGGCGTACCTGCGCTGGGTGCACGGCGTGCTGGCGACGCTGCCCGGTCCGGAGCGCCTGCACCCGCTGTACACGTTGCAGGGCACCATGCTCGGCGCGGAGGCGGTGATCGACACGCTGCCGGGGTACGCGGGTTCGCGGCCGGTACGGGTCGGGAACCTGGCGAACCAGCAGGTGCAGCTGGACGTGTTCGGCCCGGTCGTGGACCTGGTCGGGCAGCTGGCGGCGGCACGCGGTTCGCTGACCGACGCGGACTGGGCGATGGTGCAGGCGATGGCCGAGGCGGTGGCCCTGCGGTGGCACGAGCCGGACCACGGGATCTGGGAGGAGCGGCACGCGCCTCGTCACCACGTGTACTCGAAGGTCATGTGCTGGGTGACCCTC
This sequence comes from uncultured Saccharothrix sp., assembly GCA_965995405.1. Lineage (GTDB taxonomy): Bacteria > Actinomycetota > Actinomycetes > Mycobacteriales > Pseudonocardiaceae > Actinosynnema. The sequence goes on along the minus strand of CBHFOL010000244.1, from coordinate 3,956 downwards.
GACCGGGCGGTGGCGCTGGCGGACACGTACGGGCGCGAGATCGACCCGTCGTGGCCGGTGCTGCGGGACACCATCGCGAACGACGTGCTCAAGCACGGGTGGAGCGAGGAGGCGCAGTCGTTCACCACGGCGTACGACGGCGACGACCTGGACGCGGCGTCCCTGCACGTGGGGCTGTCGGGTCTGATCGATCCGACGGACGAGCGGTTCCAGGCGACCGTGACGGCGATCGAGGCGGAGCTGCGCTCGGGCTCGACGGTGTACCGGTACCGGCGGGACGACGGGCTGCCCGGTGACGAGGGCGGCTTCCACCTGTGCGCGGCGTGGATGATCGAGTCGTACCTGCTGACCGGGCGGCGGACCGAGGCGGAAGAGCTGTTCGCGCAGATGGTCGACGCGGCGGGGCCCACGGGCCTGCTGCCGGAGGAGTACGACCCGATCGCGGAGCGCTCCCTGGGCAACCACCCCCAGGCGTACAGCCACCTCGGCCTGATCCGCTGCGCACAGCTGTTGGCGGCGAAGTAGGCCCGGCCCGACCAGTAGCGAGGGGCCTAACGCGATACGTGTCGCGTTAGGCCCGCACTGCTATCGCAACACGTGTTGCAACGAAGGCCGGCGATCGTCATTTCTTCAGCTTGAGCAGCTGGAGGGCTTCCATCAGGTCGTGGGCCACCAGGGCGCGGGTGTCCGGCGGCAGGGGTCCGGCGTCCGGGGGGACGAGTGCCTTCGTGTAGCCGAGGCGGGCGGCTTCGGTGAGGCGTCGGCCGACGCCGTTCACCCGCCGCAGTTCGCCCGACAGCCCGACCTCGCCGACCACCACCAGGTCGTGCGGCAACGGCTGGTCCGTCGCCGCCGACGCCACCGCCAACGCCACCGCGAGGTCCACCGCAGGCTCCACGAGCCGCATCCCGCCGACTGTCGCCGTGAAGACGTCCTTGTTGTGCAACGACATCCGGCCGCGCTTCTCCAGCACCGCCAACGCCATCGCGACCCGCGCCGAGTCCAGCCCGCTGACCGCCCGCCGGGGCGACGGCAGGTTGGTGGGCGCGACCAGCGCCTGCACCTCGCCGAGCATCGGCCGCTTGCCCTCCACGATCACGGTCACCGCGGTTCCCGTGACGTCCTGCTCGCGCCGGCTCAGGAACAGCCCGGACGGGTCCGCCACGCCGACGATCCCGTCGTCCCGGAGCTCGAAGCAGCCCACCTCGTCGGCCGGCCCGTACCGGTTCTTGATGCCGCGCACCAGGCGCAGACTGGAATGCCGATCGCCTTCGAACTGGAGCACGACGTCCACCAGGTGCTCCAACACCCGCGGCCCGGCGATCGAACCGTCCTTGGTCACGTGCCCCACCAGCACGATCGGCAGCCCGCGTTCCTTGGCCAAGGCGACCAGACCCGCCGTCACCGCACGGACCTGCGTGACTCCGCCGGGCGTCCCGTCGACCGCGGGCGACGACATGGTCTGCACCGAGTCGACGATCAGCACGCCGGGCCGCACTGCCTCCACGTGCCCCAGCACCGCCGCCAGATCGCTCTCCGCCGCGAGGTACATCTGCCCGTGGATGTTCCCGGTCCGCTCGGCCCGGAGCCGAACCTGCCCGGCCGACTCCTCACCCGTGATGTACAGCGAGGGCACCGCGCCCTTCACCGCCCACTGGTAGGCGACCTCCAGCAGCAACGTCGACTTGCCGACCCCGGGCTCACCCGCCAGCAACACCACCGCGCCCGGCACCAACCCGCCGCCGAGCACGCGGTCCAGCTCCGAGACCCCGGTCCGCCGCGCCCGGGCCGACTCGACGTCCACCTCGCCGATCGGCCGGGCGGGGGAACTCGGCGCACCCGCCACCACCCGGCTCGCGGCGGCCCGGCTGACCCCGCGCTCCTCGACCGCGCCCCAGGCCTGGCACTCCGGGCAGCGACCCACCCACTTGGCCACCTCGTGCCCGCACTCGGCACACCGATAGGTCGTCGCCGCCCGCCCGTTCTTCACCACGGCACGCAGGCTAACGACCACCCCCGACACTCCACCCACCGCAGCCGCGCCCACCGGCCCCCACCTGCGGCTACGTACTCACGGCCCGAAAATGTCGTACCCCTGTGGTGGAATTAACACAGGGGACCCCCTGGGCGGGGACTTGCGCGAGAGCCTGCTCGGCGACCGCTTCGCCCGCCGCGTGGAAGCGGCCCGAACAGCGAAGAACCCGCCGCTCGCACCAAGGCGAGCGGCGGGTTCGGCAAGCGGGACTCGGGACCGGCCGGCCGGTACGACCGTGCCCGGCCGGGGTCAGTGCTCGGCGGGAGCATCCTTGCGGGGCTCCGGGGACGCGCCGATCGGCACGTCCAGCGTCAGCTGCCCGGCGCTCTTGAACACGAACGTCACCCGCAGCGTCTGCCCGGGACGCAGGTCCTTCGTCAGACCCTTCAGGGTGATCTTCGCCTTGCCCGGCTCGGACGGCTCAGCCGACACCGACACCGACACCTTCACCGACGTGGACGTCGGAGCCACCGAGCTGCCCGACGTCCCGGACGGCGCGGAAGCCGACGTGGGCGAGACCGGAGTGGTCGTCGTGGTCACCGACGAACCGGACGAACCGGAGGACGGCGTCGTGGTCACCGAGCCGTGCGGCGCGGAAGAAGACGGCTTCGTGCCGGAAGTCGGGTGGCTGCCCGCATCGTCCTGGTCCGCGCCGGACTTGATCGCGGTGCCGGGCTCCAGGTCCGCGTCACCCGCCACCTCGGCGGACCCCTCGGTACCCTCCGCCGTCACCGAGACCAGCGTGTCGACCTCCGTGCCGTTGTTCGCGATCACCACGACCACCGGCGCGTCGTCACCCTCGCGGTAGTGACCCTCGGCGACCGGGAACAGCAGCTGGGCGTCCCGGACGGCGATGGCGCCGACCGTGCCGCTCGCGCCGTTGACGGCGGCGACCTGGGCGTCGGTCTGGGTGATCTGACCTGCGCTACAGCCTGCGACGGCCAGGCCGAGGCCCGCCGCGACTGCGGCCACGACGGCCAGGCGGCGAAGCACTGGGGACTTCTGCTGTGCGCGACCCACGGCTGCTCGGATCCTTCCGGTGTGCTGACCAGGTGGGGCCGTACCCGGTAGTAGCGGGCGGGCCACCAGTCCAGGAGCCTAACCGGGCCGCCGATCACCTACCGCATGTGGTGCCCCACAGTCGCCGGGCGAGGTCCACAGTGGAGCAAGATCCACCTCGGGCGTTGCACGCGACCGGGTGGTTTGTCAACCCCCCTCGCGGCCCTGACCAGCGCGAACTGATCTCCGGACGCCGAAGAGGGGATTGCTCGACGTGTTAGGATGGGGTTAGCGAAAGGGGCAGAGGACACATGGTTTTCAAGGTCGGAGAGACCGTCGTCTACCCGCACCACGGTGCCGCTCTCATCGAAGCAATCGAGACCCGCGTGATCAAGGGCGAGGAGAAGAAGTACCTCGTTCTCAAGGTTGCGCAGGGCGACCTCACCGTTCGGGTTCCCGCTGACAACGCCGAGATCGTAGGCGTGCGCGACGTTGTCGGCCAGGAAGGGCTCGACCGGGTCTTCGAGGTCTTGCGTGCTCCCCACACCGAGGAGCCGACCAACTGGTCTCGGCGGTACAAGGCCAACCTTGAGAAGCTCGCCTCCGGCGACGTGAACAAGGTTGCGGAAGTGGTGCGCGACCTCTGGCGGCGCGAGAAGGATCGCGGGTTGTCCGCCGGTGAGAAGCGGATGCTGGCGAAGGCGCGGCAGATACTGGTCAGTGAGCTGGCGCTGGCCGAGGGCACCGACGAGGACAAGGCCGAGGTTCTTCTCGACGAAGTTCTCGCCACCGCGTCGTAGTTTTGACAATCACATCATCAGAGCATCGGACGTAAGCCGCGAACATGAGTGTGGTCGCGCTCGTGCCCGCGGCAGGGCGGGGTGAGCGTCTGGGCTACGGGATGCCCAAGGCGCTCGTGCCG
>CBHFOL010000243.1:0-12183 GCA_965995405.1 uncultured Saccharothrix sp. | reverse complement strand
ACCTTGCCGGGTGAGATCTGGTTGGGCGACCTCGTCCGCGCCGCCCACGTGCTGGACATCACCGACCCGGCCGGGTTGCGGGCGGCGGCGGGGCTGCTGGGTCTGGTCGCACCGGCACGGCAGCCGCAGCCGGTCGTGCCGGAGTGGACCGAGGCGCGGGTGCCGACGATCGTGGTGGACGAGGCCGTCGAGACACCGCCGGTCGGTGCGAACAGCCGGGTGGAACCGCCGGGTGACGCGCCGCCCGACGACCCGACGCCCGACGCCGAACCGGCCGGGTTCCCGGCGATCCCCCAGGTGGTGCGCACCACCGAGGAGCCGGTCGAGCTGAAGTGGCAGGGCGTCCCGAGGCCCGAGGGCCACCACCTGGACGCCCGCCCGCGCCACGTGGGCCTGCTGTCGCCGCGTTCGGAGCGGGCGATCCTGCAAACCGTGCTGTCCCGGCCGTTCCCGGACGGGAAGGTCGACCTGCCCGCGCTCGTGGACACCATCGCGCGTGGCCTGCCGGTGCGCGAACTGCCCCGGGAGAACGTGCCGACCTCGCGGTTCGGCGTGCAGGTGCTGGTGGACGCCGGGCCGGCGATGGCCCCGTTCCGGACCGACCAGCGGGCGCTGGTGGAGCAGGTGCGCGCGGTGATCGGCAAGCACGCCACCGAGGTGCGGCACTTCGCGGACAGCCCGCTGCGCGGCGTGTGGGACGGCGACGACGACCCGACCGTCGAGTACCACCCGCCCGCGCCGGGCTGCCGGGTGCTGCTGCTGTCCGACCTGGGGCTGGGCGGCTCACCGCTGGAACGCGACCGGTCCCGGCGGTCCGAGTGGCAGCGGCTCGCGACGATCCTGCGTTGGCACGGCTGCTCCCCCATCGGCCTGGTCCCGTTCCCGCCCACGCGCTGGCCGTCCTGGCTGCGCGCCCTGCTGCCGCTGGTCTGCTGGGACCGCACCACGACCGTCGGCCGGGCCCGGGTGGGGTCGTCATGGGCCTGATCGACGCCAGGCTGCGCGAAACCCTTGCCACGCACGACTTCCCGGACCTCCCGCCGGACCTCCAACTCGCCGTCATGCTCAGCTGCGCCACGCGCATCGAGCCCGAGCTGATGCGGGCCGTCCGGCTGACCACGCTCCCGCTGGTGGACGTGTCGGCCGAGTCGGACCTGTGGTTCGGCGACTGGGTCGGCAGCCGGTCGCCGAGCGGCGTGGCACTCCGCTGGGACCTGCTGCCCCTGCTGCGCAGCGCGTTGCGCGCCCGGCTCGACGGGCCGCCCACCGACCCGGCGCACCAGGTGTGGGAGGTGCTGGCACAGGCCCACGACCACTGCCTGTCCCCCGCGCTGAGGCTGGAGGAACGGGTCGTCCAGTGCGCGATCACCGGCGCGGACCCCGAGCCGGAACTCCGGTCGGCGCTGTACTCGCTGGCCGTCGAGGGCCGCACCGGGCTGGTCGACTGGGTGTACGGGGCGTGGCGGCGGCTGCCGGAGAACTGCCGGGACACCGTCTCGGCGTGGCTGCTGCACGCCGTCGCCAACGAGGAGCTGGCCGCGGACGCGCTGGAGCCCGCCGCGCCGCCGGACGACATCCGGGCCGAGGACGTGCGGCCGGTCGCGGACGCGCTGGGCAGGCGCGGCCTGTGGCTGGTGTGGCGCGGCGACGTGGTGGAGATCGGCGGCACGCCCTGTGCCAGTGGCACCCGGCTGGACGTGCCGGACACCGAGCCCGCGCTGCTCGACCTGCTCGACGAGCACGGCCGGTACCTGCGCACGGTGCTGGTGCCGGTCGGGCGGACGGTGTCGGTGCGGGTCCCGGCGGGCGACTTCCGGGGCCGGTCGGGCACCGGGGTGGTGCTGACCATGCGGCGGGGCGACCTGGTGGACCGCGCGCCGTCCCGGCACAGCCCGCTGCCGAGCAGGCTGCTCGCCGACGCCGAGCGGTTCCCGCCGGCCGGGCGGGACGGCGCGCAGGCCGAGCTGGAGAACTGGTTCATGGGCGGCGCCGGGCTGGGCGTCCGGCTGCTGCACGGACCGCCGGGCGTCGGCAAGGGCCAGCTCGCGCACGTGCTGACCACCATCGCGGCCAATCACGGGTGGGAGGTGCGCCACCCGGCCCGTCCGGGCGCGGTGCCGGCGGACGGTCCGGGCCGGGTGCTGGTCGTGCTGGACGCCCCGGCGTGGCCGCCCGCCCGGCTGGCCCGGCTGGTGGCCCGGCTGCGCCCGCCCGCGCGGGTGCTGGTGCTGGCCCGGGAGAACCACGCCTGGTGGGAGGCGGCGTGCCACTTCCTGTCGTCCGAAGTGGACGGTGTGGTGCTGACCGAGCAGTCGGTGCCGCCGATCAGCGACCCGCTGGCCGCCTACGCGGCGACCGTGCGGGAGTTCGCGGGCCGCGCGGACCCACGCCCCGCGCCCGCCCCGGTACGGGAGACCCGGTCGCTCGACGTGGTGCGGATGGCGGCCGTCGCGGCGGCCCTGGGCGACGCGGACCGGGCGCGGGAAACCCCGCAGCCCGACGTGGCGGCAGCCTTGCGCGACCCGGACGAACTGGCCGACCGCCTGCTGGCCCGCGAGGTGCGGGCGTGGCGTGCCGGGGTGGAGGACGAGGTCGGGCTGGCGCTGGTGGTGCTGGTCGCCACGTTCGGCCACCCGCTGTCACGGCGGACCGCGGGCCGGGCGCTGGTCGAACTGGGCATCGCCGCCGACCCCCACCGGGCGGAAACGCTGCTCGCCCGGTACGAGGAGCGCTACCCGGCGGCCGAGCCCGGGGTGGTGGAGCCGCTGCGCCCGCTGTGCCTGGCCGACGCCCTGGTCGAGCGGGCGGTGACCGGCCGGGACGTGCTGGGCCTGTCCGGCGGGGTGGCGCTGGCGCTGTTCCGGCGACTGCTCGGCGCGGGCGGCGAACCGGCCGAGGCCGCGTTGCGCACGGCCGTCATGACCAGGCCCACCGACGACCTCCTGGACATGCTCGCCGACCGCCACCCGGACCTCCTGGTGCACGCCTCGGACGCGGTCCTCGCCGAGTTCGCGTCACACGCCCCGCTCGGTTCGCTGCACGCCCTCTGGCAGCGGGTCCTGTCCCGGTCACACGACAAGGACAGCGCCCTGGGCCTGGCACTGGTGATGGAACGCCTGGTGGAGGTGCTGGACTCGACCGGCGGCGCGCGGTACGCGCTGGCCGAGCGGTACGCGGCGGCCGGGCTGGTCTGGCGGGCCGTGCGGGCGATGGACGACACCGCCGTCACCCTGCGCACCAGGGCAGCCGCCGATCCGGCCCGCTGGCGGCCGGCGCTCGCCGAGACGCTGAGCCTGTACAGCAGGCTGCTGCTGACCGCGGGCCGCCACCAACCGGCCATCGACGTCGCCCAGGAGGCGATCGCGGTCTCCAACGAGCTGGGCCGCCACGCGCTGACCGGCCACCAGCAGGTGCTGGCCTCGGCCCTGCTGGACTACGGCGCACGGCTGTCCGAACGGGGCGGCGGCAGTGACGCGGTGGGCGCGACGGCCGAGGCGATCCACATCTACCGGGTCCTCAACGGCCTCACCCCCGACCACTACGACGCGCACCTGGTGTCCGCGCTGCGCCGGCACGCCGACGTGCTGGTGGCGGCGGGCGAGCCGGGTGCCGCGGTGCAGGCGTTGCGGGAGGCGGTGGAGCTGTTGCGCCCGTTGGCCGAGCGACTTCCCGCCGTCTACCGGGAGCAGCAGGCGGCCGTGCGGAACGCCATCGACGCGCTGGCGTGACTATGCAACTGGTTGCACAGCGACCGAGTGCATACTACTGTCCGGTAACATGGCGTTGGAGCACGCGATCCTGGTGTCACTGGAGGAACGTCCCGGCACCGGGTACGAGCTGGCCCGCCGGTTCGGCAAGTCCATCGGCTTCTTCTGGCCGGCCACCCACCAGCAGATCTACCGCACCCTCAAGCGGATGGTGGACCTCGGCTGGGTGACCGGCGAGGAGATCGCCCAGGACGGCCGACCGGACAAGAAGGAGTATCGGGCAGCCGACGCCGGCCGTGCCGAACTGGCCCGCTGGCTGGCCGAGCCGGGCGAGCCCGCGACCGCCCGCGACGACCTGGCGGTACGGCTCCGGGGCGCGTCCCTGGGCGACCCGCGGGCGGTCGCCGCGGAGGTGGCCCGGCACCGCGACCGGCACGCCGGACAGCTCGACGTCTACCTGGCGATCGAGCAGAAGGACTTCCCCGACCCGGCCGCGCTGTCCGGGCGGCGGCTGCACCAGTACCTCGTGCTGCGCGGCGGCATCCGCGCGGAGCGGGGGCTGGTCGAGTGGTGTGACGAAGTGCTGGCCGCGATGCGGGAGGACGACCGATGACGTACCCGAACCTGTTGCGCCCCTTGGACCTGGGCTTCACCACCCTGCGCAACCGGGTGCTGATGGGCTCGATGCACACCGGCAACGAGGACCGCTTCAAGGATTTCGGCGCGCTCGCCGAGTACTTCGCCGAACGGGCCCGGGGCGGCGTCGGCCTGATCGTCACCGGCGGCTTCGCCCCCAACCGCACCGGCTGGCTCTACCCGTTCTCCTCCAAGCTCTCCACGCCGCGCGAGGCACGCCACCACCGCGTGCTCACCGACGCCGTGCACGAGGCGGACGGCAAGATCGCCGTGCAACTCCTGCACGCCGGCCGCTACTCGTACCACCCGCTGGCCGTCTCGGCGTCCGCGATCAAGTCGCCGATCAGTCGGTTCCGGCCGCGCGCGCTGTCCGATCGCGGGGTCCGGGCGCAGATCGCCGCGTTCGCGCGCAGCGCCGAACTGGCCCGTGTCGGCGGCTACGACGGCATCGAGATCATGGGCTCCGAGGGCTACTTCATCAACCAGTTCCTCGCGCCCCGCACCAACCGGCGCACCGACCGGTGGGGCGGCAGCGCGGAGAACCGGCGGCGGATCGCGGTGGAGATCGTCCGCGAGTGCCGGCGCGCGGCGGGCGAGGACTTCGTCATCGTCTACCGGCTGTCCGTGCTGGACCTGGTGGCGGACGGGCAGACCTGGGACGAGGTCGTCGCGCTCGGCCGGGCGGTCGAGGCGGCGGGCGCGACCATCATCAACACCGGCGTCGGCTGGCACGAGGCGCGCGTCCCGACCATCGTCACGTCGGTGCCGCGCGCGGCGTTCGCCGGGGTCACCGCCCGGCTGCGACCGCACGTGGGCATCCCGGTGGTGGCGTCGAACCGGATCAACATGCCGCAGGTCGCGGAGGAGCTGCTGGCGCGCGGTGACGCCGACCTGGTGTCGATGGCCCGGCCGTTCCTGGCCGACCCGGAGTGGGTGCGCAAGGCGGAGACCGGGCGCGCGGACGAGATCAACACGTGCATCGCGTGCAACCAGGCGTGCCTGGACCACACGTTCGCGCTGAAGAAGGCGACCTGCATGGTGAATCCCCGTGCGGGCCACGAGACCACGTTGAAGCTGCTGCCCACGCGGCGGGTCAAGCGGGTCGCCGTGGTGGGCGCGGGACCGGCCGGGTTGTCGGCGGCGGTGGCGCTGGCCGAACGCGGGCACGACGTGGAGCTGTTCGAGGCGGACGACGACATCGGCGGCCAGTTCGCCATCGCCCGGCGCATCCCGGGCAAGGAGGAGTTCGCCGAGACCATCCGCTACTACCGGCGGCGGATCGAGCTGACCGGCGTGAAGCTGCACCTGGGGCGGCGCGCGGCGGTGGACGACCTGACCGGGTTCGACGAGGTGGTGGTCGCGACCGGGGTCGTGCCCAGGGTGCCGGACATCCCCGGCATCGAGCACGCGTTGTCCTATGTGGACGTCGTGCGCGGCGGTGCCGGGGTCGGGCGGCGGGTCGCGGTGATCGGTGCGGGTGGGATCGGGGTGGACGTGAGCGAATTCCTCACCCACACCACGTCACCCGCGCTGGACCTGGCCGAGTGGCAGGCCGAGTGGGGCGTCGACCACCTGGCCGTGGGCGGCGTGGTCGAACCGGTGCCCGCGCCTCCGGCCAGGAAGGTGTACCTGTTGCAGCGCAAGGACTCCCGTATCGGCAAGGGGCTGGGCAAGACCACCGGGTGGGTGCACCGGGCGGCGTTGAAGGCCAAGGGGGTCGAGGAGCTGACCGGGGTGAACTACGAGCGGATCACGCCGGACGGGCTGCACCTCACGTTCGGGCCGAAGCGGGAGCGGGCGACTGTGCTGGAGGTCGACACGGTGGTGGTGTGCGCGGGGCAGGAGTCCGTGCGCGACCTGGCCGGCGTGCTGACCGAACGGGGCGTGGTGACCCACGTCATCGGCGGCGCGGACGTGGCCGCCGAACTGGACGCGAAACGCGCCATCGACCAGGGCACCCGCCTGGCGGCCACGATCTGACCCGGCCGGCTACCCGGGGCCGGCGGCGGGCGGCGTCGTGACGTGACGCAGGATCTCCGGTATGAGCCGACCCTTCACCGCCGGAGACCTGCGCCGCTGGGAAACGCACGCCGTGCCGGCGTGGGTCTACCGGGGTGTGCTGTTCGTCGGCTGGGGTTTCGCCTTCGGCTATGCCGTCAGCACCGCCACCACCTGCACGGTCACCACGCCCTGCTACCCGGACCCGTGGCTCTCGGTGTTCGCGGCGGCGCTGCTGGCCACGCCCGTGCTGCTGTGGCGGGAGCCGGTGCTCGGGTGCGCCCTGGGTGCCGGTTTCGGGCTGGTGGAGGTGCTGTTCGAGGCGGACGAGGGCATCCGGCTGGCGTTCGGGCTGCACGGCCTGGCGTGCCTGCTGGTCGCGCTGTGGCTGGTGGAGGCGCGGCGGGCGCAGCACCGGGTGTTCGGCGAGGTCAGCCGCCCGGTCACGGTGACGCGCGCGGTGCCCGTGCGGTTCACCGGCCGGACCGTGGTGGCCGTGCTGATGCTGCTGGTCGGCGTGCTGGCGCTGGTGAAGTACATGGTCGACTCGGGCACGCTGGCCGAGCACACGGCGGCGGCGGTGCGGGTCGACGGGACGGTGGTCGCGGTCGGCGAACGGGACGTGACGCTGGAGCTGCCGTCGTCGCGGAAGACGTTCGACGTGCTCACGCCGGGGGTGTACGCGATGGGCATGGACGTGCCGGTGCTGGTGGACGGGCCGTGGGCGGAACTGGTCGCCGAGCCGGAGGACGTGACGTTCCCGCTGACCGCGATGGCGGTCGCGCTGGGCATGGCGGCGTTCCTGCGGCTGCGCGACGTCGCCGGCCGGCGGGCGTGGCAGCGCGTGCTGGCCGGTCCGTCGCCGGCGGTCGAGGTGCTGGTGCGGATGGGTCCGCGTGGCCGGGCCGTGCTGCACACAGTGGACGGCCGGCCGTTCGCGTCGATGCCGGTGTCGGAGCGGTTCGAGGACGACCGGATGCTGGCGGTGGGCGACCTGAGCCACGGCGGCTGGGTGGTGCTCGTGACGCCGGAGAAGCTCCTCCTGCCCAACCGCCCGCTGCGCCCATACCACCGCGAGCTGCCCGATTTCGACGATCCGGGCGAAGAGATCCTCGGCGTGGCGCTGGAGGTCCCGCCGCTGCCGTACCCGGTGCCGCCGCACCGCCGTGACGTGGTCGCCGGCCGCTGGCTGTTGGCGGCGACGGTGTTCCTCACGGTGGGCGCGGCGACCTTGGACGGCCCGGTGGTGCTGACCGCGCTGTGGACGGCGGGCACGTGCGCGTTGGCGGGCTGGGTCCGGGGCCGCCCGTCGGCGGTGTTCCACCACGACCACGTGGCCGTCCGCTCGTGGCTGCGCACGTACCACGTGCCGTGGTCGGCGGTGACCTCGATCCGCCGTGACGGCGACCGGCTGGCCCTGGAACTCGACTCCGGGGCCCGGTTCACCCTGGCCCCGAGTCACCGGCCGGTGGCGGAACTCGGCGCGATCGCCCGCCGGCTGCACGACCTGTCCCCGGGCCACGAGGAGGACGTGACGTCCAGGTTCGGCGGCGCGCTCCCGGTCGTGCTGTGCTTCGCGGTCGCCGCCGGCGCGGTGCTCTGGCTGACCTGACCGTCGCTCGGCCGCTCGATACGCTCGCGCACGTGGACTTCTTCACCGCACCCGACACCGACGCCGCCAAAGCCGCCCGCCAGGTGTGCGACGAGTACGCCGAACCCTGGCTGCGCAACCATTCCCTGCGCTCCTACTCGTGGGCCGCCGCCCGCGCCGCGAGCCGTGGCATCGACCACGACGCCGAACTCCTCTACGTCGCCGCCCTCCTGCACGACCTGTCCCTCACCCCGCCGTTCGACAGCCACGAACTGCCCTTCGAGGAGGCCGGAGCCCACCTGGCCAGGGTCTTCGCCGCCGGCGCCGGCTGGCACCGCCACCGCCGGGACCGCCTGGCCGAAGTGATCATCCTGCACATGCACGACGACGTGTCCCCCGACGAGGACCCGGAGAGCCACCGCCTCCAGATCGCGGTCAGCGCCGCCGTGTCCGGCCGCCGCCTGGACGAGTTCGACGGCACGTTCAAGACCGACCTGCTGGCCCGTTTCCCCCGGCTGGGATTCGCACCGGCCTTCCTGGCCAAAGCCCGCGACCAGGCCGGGCGGAAACCAGCCTGTGCCGCCGCGGACCTGATGCGAAGCGACTGGGAGACAAGGGTTCTGGGCAACCCGCTGGACCCTCGGGAAGGCCCAACGGGTTGACCGGTCACTTCAAGCCGTAGGCCCGGATGACGGTCTGCTCGACCGTGTTGCCGTCCCGGTCCTTCGCGGTAGCCCGCAACGACACGTACTTCGCCCCGGCCGGGTGCGAGACGGCGGCGACCCACCGTTCGCCGATCTTCACCACCGCCGCGGGCTTCCAGGTCACGCCGTCGTCATAGGAGACCTGGACCGCCGTCCGCACCGGACCCACCTCGGCGGACGCGTTGCGCTGCACGTAGACCGGAAACGCGAACGGACGCCCGGCCACGGCCCGGTTCCGGTCGTCCAGCTTCGGCGCGAACCGGACCGCCGACAAGGGCACGCCTTTCGCCCGATCGCCGGGCACCGTGTCCGAACTGAACGTCCAGGTCGCCGACACGCTGGTGGACAGCTCCGCCACACCCGCCCGCTCGGCCTCGGTGTGCAGCCGGAACGAACCCCTGCCCGCCGGCACCGTCGTGCGCAGCCAACCCGCGTCCGGCGTGTCGACCAGCGGCACCCCGTCCCGGTGCAATGTGGTGCGCGCCTTGACGACCTGCGAGAAGCCGGCGTGCTTCGGGTCCTGGTCGGTGAACAGCGGCACGGACACCCGCAGTTGATCACCCGCCCGGCCGGCCCACTGCTCCGGACGCGCCCCGGCCGGGAACGCGGGACCGAAGGGCGCGACGTTCCACCGCTCCACCCCGTTCCACCCCAACCGGAACCGCCGTCCCGCAGCGGTCTCCTGGTAGGCGTCCGACAGGAACGCGTTGGGCTTCGCCGTCTGGTAGAACGAGCCGTACCAGTCGGTGTCGGGCGTGTAGTACTCGGTGAGCCGCAACGGCAGCGGCCCGCCCGCCATGTCGTCCCGGAACCCGTACTGGCCGGCACCGGACGCCGACGCCCGCGACTCCACCTTCGCCAGGTCGCGATCGGCGAACCGACGTTCCAGCGACGACGGGATCCCGCCGTGGACCGTCCAGGAAACGCTGTACTGGTAAGGACTTCCGACGAACCCGCGATTCCCGTCCGGCCGGGCCAGCCGACCCAGCACGCTGAACGTCGCACGCGCCGGAGCGGTGGTCTTCGACGGCACGTATAAGAAGTCGTCGAACGACGGGCTGATGTGGCCACTCCCGGTGACACCCCAGTCGGTCTTCATCTCGAACGACGTGTAGGCGCTGCCCACCTTCGCCTGCGGCTGGTCGACACCCACCGCGACCGGCACCCCGACCCGCGCGTCGAACACGAACTCGGCCGGGCCGCTCACGGTGATGTCCGGCTCGCCGAACGACGTCACCCGTTCCTCGGATTGCATTGTCGCGTCGAAGTAGTAGGTGCCCTTCGGCAGCCTGGTCCGCACCACCCCGGACGGGTCGTACGGCAGATAGGCCTGTGGGACGGAGGTGCTGACGAAGCGGTAGGAGTAGTCCGGCGTCAACACGCCCGCGTGGTCCAGGAAGCTGAGCTTCACGTCGTAGCTCTCGACTTCCTTGGTGACCCCGATCGGTGTGCGCACCACCGTGTCATCCCCGGTGGCGACCAGCAGTCCACTGTAGACACCGTCCGGCCCGCCCGACGACGTCTTCACGGAGACGACGACCTCGGCCGAAGTTCCGGGCGCGATGGTGATCTCGGCGGGCGTGACGGTGACCGTTCCCGCCGGCGCGGGGTTGCCCGCCGGGTCCTTCACGTCGGGCGCGACGGCCAGGGTCAACGGCCGCGTCCCGTCGTTGCGGTAGACGACTTTCCGTTCGATCGGCGCGTCGTCGTGATGCGGCCACAGCGCCGTGCCGAGGCTCAGCGAGGACGGCGACGCGTGCACCGCCTGGCGTGCGGCGCGGGCCACGTCGACCCGTCCCGTGCCCTGCTCGTACACCGACAGCGCCGGGTTCGGCCGGGCACTGGCCACCAGCGCGCCTTTCAGTTGCGCTGCGGTCCAGTCGGGGTGTTGTGCGGCCAGGATCGCCGCCGCGCCCGCGACGTGCGGCGCGGCCATCGACGTGCCGGAGATCGCCACGTGCGCGTCGCCGACCGGGTCGCCGATGGTGCCGTTGCGCGCCTTGGCCGCGACGATGCCGACGCCGGGCGCGGTGATGTCGGGCTTGATCGCGTTGTCCAGCCGGCGCGGGCCCCGTGCCGAGAACCGCGCGAGGTTGTCGTCCCGGTCCACCGCGCCGACGGTGAGCGCCGCGTCGGCCGCCGCCGGGCTGCCGACGGAGTGGTCCGACGGCCCGGTGTTGCCCGCCGCGACGACGAACAGCGCGCCGGTGTCGGCGGTGAGCCGGTCGACCGCCTGGGACAGCGGGTCGCTGCCGTCGGACGGCCACGGGCTGCCCAGGCTGAGGTTGACGACGTCGGCCTTCGCCGCCGCCCACTCCATGCCGGCGATGATCCGCGACTCACGTCCGCCGCCGTAGTCGTCGAGGACTTTGCCGACCAGCAGTCTGCTGTCCGGCGCGACGCCCTGGTAGCGGCCCGTGCCGGTGACGATCGCGGCGACGTGCGTGCCGTGGCCGACCCGGTCGTCGGTGGTGTCGCTGTCGGTGAAGTTCCTGGTTTCGGTGATCGCGTCGGCGAGATCGGGGTGGCTGGCGTCGATGCCGGTGTCCAGCACGGCGACCGTCGCGCCCCGGCCGGTGTGCCCGGCCTGCCACGCGTCCGGCGCGCCGATCCGGGGCACGCTGCGGTCCAGGGTCGGGTAGACCGGGCCGTCCAGCCAGACCTTGGCCGCGCCTGCGCGGATACCGGACCAGAACTCGGTGGTCTTGGCCGCGGTCAGTGCGTGGCCGCCGAGAGTGGGTAGCGCGCGGACGTCGTTCGTGCCGGCGATGCGTGCGCCGTCGGAGGTGACGATCAGTGGTGTGACGTCGGTGGAGCGGTCGTCGTAGCCGGCTCGGATCAGGCCGGTCACGTCGAACAGTCGCTCGTCCAGTCGCCCGTCGCGGACCGACGCCGCGGCGTCGGACGGCACGACGTGCAGGTCGCCCCGTTCGTCCTTGTGGTGGGCGAAGTGCACGTCGGCGCGGCCCTGCCCCGGCCGCACCTGCGGCCTGCCGCCGCGCACCGTGACCTGGTCGCCGGTCACCAGCGTGACCGTGCCGTCCAGCCCGGCCTGCTCATTCGGGGTGGGCCCTTGCCCTGTGCGCTCTTGTGCGGCTGCGGTCTGGGTCACGGCGGTCAGGGTCGCCGTCGTCACGAGCACGGCGACCAGGAGTGGTGTTCTCCTTCGGGTCATGGGTGTTCTCCCCATTTCACCGTGGCGGCACCTGTCCGGCCGCCACTCCCCTCGGCGACCAGGACACCGCAGAACGTGAATCCGCGACCCCCGTTCTCGGAAAGTTCAGCGAATTCGACGCTCCAGGAGCATCGTGTCCCGCCAAGTGCCGTAGTGGCGGGCGATCCGTTCGCGCACTCCGACCGTGCGGAACCCGGCGGCGTGGTGCAGCGCGATGCCGGCCGCGTTCTCCGGGAAGATCACGGTCTGCACCATCCACAGCCCACCCGCGTCCGCCGCCGTGACCTGCTTGTGCAGCAAGGCTTTCCCGACTCCCCGGCCACGCGCGTCCGCACCGACGTAGACCGACGTCTCGACCACGCCCGCGTAGCA
>CBHFOL010000242.1:0-12331 GCA_965995405.1 uncultured Saccharothrix sp. | reverse complement strand
GCCGGAGCAGAAGAAGCGGAGGCGCGCGCGGCCGCCCTCGGGGGAGTCGTAGGACACCAGGACCGGCCAGAGCCGGTCGTCGGAGCAGGCGGTGGCGTCGTGGTAGCCGTTCAGCTGAAGTTCGTCGACGCGGGCGAGCTGTACGTGTCGTGGCGGTGGGAGAACGCGCTCGACCAGCCCCGGGTCATCGCGGTGCCGCGCGAGGTGGTCGCCGACGCGCTGGCCGACTTGGCGCGCGCCGTCCCGTCGCCGTTGCCGGGGGAGAGCGCGCGCGACGCGCTGGTCCGGTCGCTCACCCACGGCCCGCTGCCCGACCGCGACCGGGAGATCGACCTGGCGACGCGGCTGGCCCGCGCGCTGATCCCGTACCGGCTCGCGATGGAGCTGAACGCGTTGCTGGAGCAGGGAATCCGGCCGCACCTGCGGATCCGGCCGTCGCCGTCGACCGCGCTGGTGCCGTGGGAGGCGCTGCGGGTGGACGAGGGGGAGCGGGTGGTGCACAACTCGGACGTCTCCGTGCTGCCGCCCGCGACCGTCGCCAACGGCATCGGCCGCCGGGTGTCCCCGTTCCACGGCCCGGTGGTCGGGGTGCTCGACCCGAAGGTGCCCGGATTCGGCGACGCGTCCGGCCTCGGCTCGGTCCTCGGCGACGCCGGCCCCGAACTGGCGGCCCTGGCGGCGAGTCAGACACCGGGCGGCGTGCGCCGGGACGACATCGACCGCGACTTCCTGGAATCAGCGCTCCGGGACGCGGGCCGACTGCTCTACGTAGGCCACGTCACGACCGGCGGGCACGGCCTGGACGCACGCCTGCACCTGTCGTGCCGCGCCGACACCACGGGACGTGCCGCACCGCTGGGCGCACACCGCCCGCTGACCGCGGCCGACATCGCCCTCGGCCACCGCCCGGGCTCGCCCCGCCCGTGGCGGATCCCGAACCGGGTCGCCCTGGTGGCCTGCGAGAGCGGCGGCGAGGAACGGTTCGCCGAACCGTCCGGCCTGGTCACGGCCATGGTGCACGGCGGAGCGGAGTACGTGGTGGCGACCCGGTGGACGCTGCCGACGGACGCGGGCCTGGCCGCGCTGGTCCCGAATTTCCCGCCTGTGCCGGTGCTGGGCCCGGCGGTCGTCGCGGTGGACGCCGCCCAGTCCGCGCCGGACCCGGTCGCCGCGCTGTGCGCCTGGCAGCGTGATCAGGCGGACCGGTGGGAGCGGACCGGCGACCCGGCGTGTTCCCCGGTCGTGTGGGCCGCCTTCGCCACCGCGTGGGCACCCGGGCCGGTCGGCTGAGCGGTACCTGGTCGGGTGGACGAGTGCATCATCCTCGTAGACGAGTTCCAGGCGCGCCAACAGACCCTGCTCAACTTCGGCATCATCCAGTCCGGCGGGCAGAACAGCGGCACGATGTCCGTCGCGCCCGCCGCCCCGGAACGGGCCTGACCCGTGGACCGCTTCACCAACCACGGCGTGATCATGACCGGCAACGCGTCGAACAGCGTCCGGATCGTGGTCGGCACTGCTGCTCCCGCGGCCGACGAGGAACCCGCGGGGTCCGCCGTGCGGCTCTGCGTCGCCGCCGACATCGTCGGTTTCGGCCGCCATCCTCGTTCATCGGTGGGTACGGTCGAAGGCAGGTTGACTGCTGTCCTCCGGCCGGGCGGCGGGTTGGCCGTTGTGGCGCGGTCGGCGGCGTGGCTCGGACCTGGTGCGCTGCGGTTCGTCGGCCGGCCAGTCCCTGCTGTCGAGATCCAGAGCGGCCCGCAGCGCGGTGATCGAGGTGGTCCGGCGGTCCGGTTTCCGGTCGGGGTCGCGGAAGTATCGGGTGTGGGGGATTACCGGCAGGAACCTGGTCCACGATCCGCCGTCGACGGCGGTGTCGGTGATCCCGTTGCCGAACACCGGGGCGACAGGGCCCGCGAACCAGTCGCCGAAAACGCCCAGGTGCGACGGGAAGTAGATGTTGGTCCAGCGCGTTACGCCGAACACGGCACCGTGGTGCAGGACTCGCAGCGATCGATTTTTGCCGGACACGGACAGGTAGTCCACGCCGTAGCTGTACCGGCGGCCTCCCTCGTCCCCGTCCGGTGGACAGGTCGGTAGTTCGCGGTCGCGCTTGCGGTCCTCCAGTTGCGTGGTGCTTCGAGCCAGGAGCATCTTGGCGTGGGCGAGTGGACTGCCCAGGCTCACGAAGTCGGTCACCAGCCACGGGTTGCCGTTGCGGCGTTGTTCACGCCAGGCCGCGCGTTGCGCGGTTCGATACCGCTTGAGTGTCTCCTGGCCGGCTTCCACCGTCGCGGCCCCGGCGTCTTCGAGCGAAGCGATCGCCTCGTTGCGCGGATCGTCCGGACCTCCGTGGCCGCTGTTGAAGTCGGTGTAGAGAAAGGACAACACGTCGTAGGCGATGACGCTGCCGAGGCTGTGGCCGACCACGACGATTCGGTCGTATTCACCCGACTCGTGGATCCGTCGCAGCAACGCGGCCAACTCGGTGCGGATCTTCTGACGCACCTCGACGTTCTCCGGTGCCCGGTCCAGGTAACGCGCCACATCGCCGAAGTACGACACCGCGAACCCGAGGACCCTGGAACGCATTACGAGCCGCACGACCTGGCCCAGCAGGCCCGCGACACCCAACGACAGCAGAACGTCGGTGACGCCCTCCATGTCGTCAACGAGACCGGCGCGCCACGCTCGGACCACCAGGACGCCGACCGTCACGGCCGCGGCCCAACCGAGGAACCAGAACAACCGCAGGCTCCCGGACACGGCCCATGGCCACCTCCAGAACACCGAGCGTACGAGGGCCCGCAGGTGCACGACCTTGTTGCCGGTCATGTGGTGCGCCCAGTAGTACTCGTAGAAATCGGTGATCGGCCGGCTCCTCGTGCCCGGTGCCGAGAGCCTGCGCACCTCGAACGACTCCGACATCCGGTCCGGCTTGGATCGATACCGCACGCCTTCGCCTTGGGGCCTCGGTACGGCCGCGTCGATGAAACCCCGCAGGAAGTCCATCGCCTTCTGCTCGCCCATGCCGTGGATGACGACTACCGCCTGTCGCATGACGTCCACCACCCCACTGTGTCGATGTTGTGCTAGGTCGCCCGGGCAGGCCCGCCCGTTACCGACTGGCTCGATCGAGTGAGGACAGGTGGTCGTGGCGCTTCGGCGCGCCGCGGAGATCGATCTTCGTCCGGCTTGCGCTCTCTTGCCACAAGGACTTTGTCGGCGAAAGATGCCGGCGCGGTGTAGCCGCGCGGTCACCGGCGGTGGTTCACCCGTCTGTGTCCCGGCGAAAGGGCTAACCAGGCTCGCCGGACGGGCGACCTGATGAGTACCGATACCTCGTGGAGGTGCTCCCATGACCCAGCCGGATGACGACATCGTCTTCGAACCCCTCACCGAACCGGACGGAAGCCGGCCGGTGTCGATGGATCCCCGTCTACAACACGCCATCGCGCGCAGACGTTCCGCCGGTGCCGGACCCGAGGCGGCCGACGACGAGATGGTCGGCGTGATCGCGAAGGTGACCGACCCGGACCGGTTCGCGGCGCTCGCCGGGGTGGTGATGGGCAAGGAGATCGGCGATCCCGCCGAGGACGGCACGGTCATCGTCACCGCCCGCGTCTTCGTCGCCGCCCTCGCCGACGTCCGCGCGGACGAGACCGTGCTCAGCCTGAAGGGCGCGCAGGCCGTCCTGCCCAGGCTCGCCGCGACCACCGAGGAGATCGGGGCCCGCCCGGCGGATCTGCCGGCCGGTTCGGACGGCGGCCGGGGCGTCGTCGTCGGCGTGGTGGACTTCGGCTGCGCGTTCGCGCACCACGACTTCCGCAACCAGGACGGCTCGACCCGGGTCCGCAAGCTGTGGAACCAGAACGCGGCCGGCGACGGCGTGGTGTTCGACCGCCCCGGGATCGACCGCGCGCTGCGCACCGCGAAAGCCAACAGCACCAACCCGTACCAGGAACTCGGCTACGGTCCGCGCCCCAACCGCGCCAACCACGGCACGCACGTGCTGGGCATCGCGGCCGGCAACGGGCGGGGCAGCGGCACGCCGGGCGTCGCGCCGAACGCGGACCTGGTGTTCGTGGACCTGTCCAGCCGCGACCTGCCCGCGCAGGGGCCGGCCCAGGTGGGCAGCAGCTTCGGCGACTCGGCGCGGCTGCTGGACGCGCTGGCGTTCGTGTTCGAGGAGGCGGGGACGCTGCCGTGCTCGGTGAACGTCAGCCTCGGCACCAACGGCGGCCCGCACGACGGTTCCACGCTGGTCGAGCAGGGCATCGACCGGCTGCTCACCCAGCGGCCGAACCGCTCGGTGTGCGTGGCGGCGTCGAACTCGTTCACCGACGGCATCCACGCCGCCGCGACCGTGCCGGCCGGCGGTTCGCTCGACGTGCCCTGGGAGTACTCACGACAGGACGGCACGGAGAACGAGTTGGAGCTGTGGTACTCCGGCGACCACCGGCTGAGCATCGAGGTGCTCACGCCGTCCGGCCGGAGCCTGGCCCTGCTGCGGCCCGGTGAGAGCGGCAGCGCGACCCGGGCCGGCGGGATCGTCATGTTCGCGGCGAACCGGCTGCACGACCCGAACAACGGCGACAACACCATCGGCGTGTTCCTGGCCCTGGACGCGCCACGGGGCCGCTGGGTCCTGCGGCTGCACAACGCCGGCGGGTCGGGCGTGCCGTTCCACGCCTGGATCGAGCGGGACGATTTCGGGCCGTCGTCGTTCGACGAGCCGCACGACAACTCCCACACGCTCGGCTCGATCTCGTGCGGCCACAAGACGATCGTGGTCGGCTCGTACGACGCGCACGTGCCGGGCACGCCGCTGTCGGAGTTCTCCAGCTCCGGCCCCACCCGCGACGAACGGGTCAAGCCGGAGGTGTCCGCGCCCGGCCACGACGTGCTGTCCGCCGATTCCCGCTCGCTCGACGGAACCGTGCGGATGTCCGGGACCAGCATGGCCGCCCCGGCGGTGACCGGAGCCGTGGCCCTGCTGCTCGAAGCGGCCCAGCGGCGCGGCCTGGACCTGTCCGTCGACCGGATCCGCGAGCACGTCACGTCCACCGCCCGCACCGACCCGCCCGGCCGTGCGCCGGACTCGCGCTACGGCCACGGCCGGGTCTCGGCGGCCCGGATGATCGCCGCGCTGCCGGGTGCCGCGGAACCGTTGCGTCCGGCCGGTTGAGCGTCCACATAGGACACTGTCAGCGCAGGGCGGGGGTCCCGTGCAGCGTGGGATCCCTGGTCCGCCGCAACCACGGTTGTGGTGGCTCGTCCGGCTTGTCCCGGTCGGGCTGGAAGACGGCGAACGACAGCACCGGTACGCGGGGCACGCCGACGGCCACCACACCCGTGGTGCCGCCGGCGAGCCACATCGTGCCGGTGTCGGCGATGTTCGCGATGACGTCCAGGTGCGGCATCGGGAACTGCACCAGCGCGATGCCGCCCGGCAGTTGCGCGAGCCCCGCCACCTCCTGGTTCGGCTGCCACGGCAGCAGCGTCACCGGCACCGGGGTCCACACCGACGCCGACCGCAGCCCGGCCACCGCCTCCCGGTACCAGGGCGCGACCTGCACGGCGAACGGCACGGCCAGCGCGGCGAGCACCACCAGCACCGCGCCGACCACCAGTCCGACCACGACGATCGCCGCGATCGTGCCCGGCGTGGCGGGCAGCAGCACGATCATCGCCACGGTGACACCACCGGACACCACCGCGATGGGCGCGCCGATCCGGGCGGCCCACCGCGTCTCGGCCAGGATCAGCCCGGTGGACCAGTCCTGGATCGCGGGCACGTCGGTACGCGGCTCCAGGTATGCGGGTCGAATCACGGCCCCCCTCGCGGATCCGGCCAATCCGGACTTTTCACCATGGTCCAGGATCGGTGCCGCCCGGTTCAACCACGATCCGGATCGGCGAGCGCGATCCCGCCTGCTCCTCGGGGCTGCGGAACGGACCGAGCGGCCCGGCGAGATCGGCGACCAACGCCCGGACGTTCACGCGATCCACTCCGGACGGTCCGCGCCCCAACGGCTCGGCGGACGGCTCCACGTGACCGGCGCGCCGTCGTAGTGGACCGGCGACACCGCGTGCCGGAGCTCGCCATGCGGCGACGCCGTCGTGGTCACCCAGGGCTCGGGGGAGTACGGGCCACCATCGGACCCGCCCGGCCGCAGGTCGTGCAACAGCCAGGACGCCGTGCCCGCCAACGACAGCCGCACGTGCGTGCCGCCGCGCTCGGGCCGTTCGGTCAACGCCCGCAGCACGGCCGCCGCCAGCAGGTACCCGGTGCCGTGGTCGAGCGCCTGCGCCGGCAGCACCCCCGGCCGGTCACCGTCCCCTTCGGCCACGGCGATACCGCATCCGGCCTGCACGAGGCTGTCGAACCCACGCCGTCCCGCCCACGGCCCGGTCCAACCCCAGGCGCACAGTTGGGCGACCACCAGCCCCGGCCGCCGGGCCGACAGCGCGTCCGGCGCGAGGCCGTACCGGTCCAACGCGCCGGGCCGGTAGCCGGTGACGACCACGTCGGCGGTCCGCAGCAGCTCCTCGAACACGTCCCCGTCGACCCCGAGGTCCAGTACCGCCGACCGCTTGCCCAGCCCGGTGTCGGCCAGCACGTCGTCGTGCTCGGGCAGCGCCGGCGGGTCGATCCGCAGCACGTCGGCGCCCAGCAGGGCCAGCGTGCGGGTGGCGACCGGCCCGGCGACCACCCTGGTCAGGTCCAGCACCCGGACGCCCTGGGCGGGCAGTCCGGCGGGTGGCAGCGTCCGGGCACCGCCCGCCACCGGCCGGGTTTCGACCAGCGGTAGCCGTTCCCCGGACACCGGCCGCACCGCGACCGCCAGCCCGCCGGCCGCGTAGACGTCCTCCTGGATCCCGGCGGCCGGTCGGGTCGCGAACTCGGCGGCGATCCGTTCGACCTGGTCGTCGGCGTCGGCCACACCTGCCGCGTTCAGCAGCCGGGCCCGGTGGTGCGGGTAGTTGGCGTGCGTTCGCACCCAACCGTCGGCCGTCCGCCAGAACCGTGACAGCGGCGCGAACGTCACCGGGGCCCGCCCGTCGATCCGCAGGTGCCGTTCGCTGACGAACGCCGTCGCCACCGCGCCCTCGTGCACCCGCACGTCGGGCAACGGCACCCCGTTCCGCCGCGCCAACAGCTCGGCCGCCGCCAGCGAACACACGCCGACCGCCGCCCGCGCCAACTCCCGGACCGGCAGTCGGGCGGCCGGCGCGCCCCGCACCGGTTCGCAGCCCACCGCGTCGGCCATCCGGTGCGGCCCGCCGAGCGCCGCCCACGCCTGAGCCGTCCCGTCGTCGTGCACCACGTCTTCGGTCACCACACCCGGAACCTATGCTGGTCCCCGATCGGACGAACGGGGGGACGGCGACAGTGCGTTACGTGGCCATCGGCGACAGCTTCACCGAGGGAGTGGGCGACGAGCTTCCGGACGGCTCGTACCGGGGATGGGCGGACCTGGTCGCGGCGGGTCTGGCGGCCGGGCTCGGCGAGCAGGTCGACTACGCCAACCTGGCGATTCGCGGCCGGCTGCTGGAGCCGATCGTCACCGACCAGCTGGACACCGCCCTGGCGCTGTCCCCGCAGCCGACGATGATCACCCTCAACGGCGGCGGCAACGACATGATGCGGCCGGGTGTGGACGCGGACCGCCTGGTGGCGCTCACCGAGCACGCGATCCGCCGGTGCGGCGACGCGGACGTCCGGCTGGTCCTGCTCAGCGGCGCGGACCCGTCCGCCCGGCTGCCGTTCGGCCGCACCATCCACCGTCGGGGCGTGGCGCTGACCAGGTCGGTGACCAGGCTGGCCGCCCGGTACGGCCTGCTGATGGTGGACTGCTTCAACGACGTCGAGCTCCGCAAACCCGCCTACTGGTCGGCGGACCGGCTGCACCTCAACCCGACGGGCCACCGCCGGGTCGCGTCCCTGGTGCTCGCCGCCCTGGGCCACGGCACCGCGGCGGACCCGGTCGCCCACCGGCCGACGCCCCGCCGCCTCGCCACTGAGGCCGTGTACTACCGCGAGCACGTCCTGCCGTGGCTGGCCCGTCGGCTGCGCGGCCGGTCGTCGGGCGACGACCGGCCCGCCAAGCACCGGGAGTGGACGACCGTGGGGGAGCAGCAGCCCAAGCTCTAGAGACGGTCGGACAGGCGCTGGTCCAGGATCGCCTTCATCGCCCACGGGACCAGCGGGTCGAGCGACGTCAGGCGGTCACGCAGGTGGGTGTCGGGCACCAGCACGCCCGACGCCAGGCCTACGGCCAGGTCGGGCCGACGGGCGGCGTAGACCTCGCGCAGCCTGCCGGCTCGCAGGTGTTCGTAGTCCTCGCGCCAGTGCCAGCCGACGCCGGGGTCCAGGCGGGTGTTCGCGGCGTAGGCGGCACCGCCGTTGGCGATCTTGCGGTGGTACTGGTCGTAGCCGCGGTCGGGGACGTGCAGGATCTCCAGCGCGCCAGGCGTGAGCGGGCCGAGACGCGGGCCGGAGACACCGTGGTTCCCTTGGGACACCTCGACGTCCGGGTCGCCGCGGTGGCACGTCTTCGGGCCGATCCTGGTGCCGCGCGGGGACAGTGAGGCCGTGTCGCGCACGACCAGGCGGTGCACCCAGCCTCCGGGCATCGCCGGGTCGTCCACCAGGTTGTCCCGCCGCATCTCCACCACGCCGCAGCGCGGGTCGACCGCGTCCAGCACCCCGGGCAGGGACGGTGCCCAGAAGAACTCGTCGGCGTCGGCGTTGAGCACCCAGTCCGCGCCGTGCACGGCGGCAGCGCGCCGGGCCATCCGGGTGACCCAGCGGCCCTGCTCGTAGTCCTGCGCCGGCTCGTGGTGCAGTTCGAGCACGCCCGCGTCGCGGTAGGCCTCCAGCACCTCCACGGTGCCGTCCACCGAGCCGTTGTCCGTCGCGACGACGAGATCCACACCGGCGGCCAGGTGGTGTTCGATCATCGCGGCCACGACGTCGACCTCGTCGCGGACGAGCAGGGTCATGATCAGACGCACGCCGCACAGCCTAGGAGACCTACTGGCTGATGCCCAACGCGGTGACGAGTTGCCGGAGGTCTTCCCGCACTGTCGCCTCGCCGGAGGCTTCGACGCAGTGCGTCTCGACCCGGATGTCCAGCCCGCCGACCTCCGGGATGTCGACCATGACAGTGCCGTACCCGTTCAGCCACTGGCTGTAGAAGCGGGGCTCCATCCCCACGTCCGCCCGCAACCGGGCCTCGATGTCGTCGGCGACGAGGCTCGGCGTCTTCGCGCCGTTGATCTCCAGCGCGAGTTCGACGTACTCGGGGGAGGGGCCGAGGAAGAGGTTGTTGTCGCGTTGGCAGCGTTCGGAGGTGAGGTAGACGGCCACGCCGTCCACGCGCGGGTAGTCCTTCAGCTTCGCGGTCAACGCCCGGATCGACGACGAGATGTCCTGCGCCGAATTCGGCTGGTGGACCGTGGACCGGTCGAGCAGTTCGATTCCGAACAGGACGGTGCACAGCGTCCACACCGACAGCCCGACCGCCAGGAAACCGCCGGCGGTGGACATCTTCGGCGTGTGGTCGAGCGCGTCGTTCCGCCCGTCCAGGCCGTATTCCGGCTCGTACTCGGGCCAGGCGGACCGAAGCGCGTCGGTGAACTGCTCGTAGGGGTGGTCGTACCGCCACCGCAGCCGGTGGCGCTCGGTCGGCGTGTCGAGTTCGATCACCTTCCGGTCGAACGCCTCGGGCCGCCGCACGGCGAGGACCAGCCCGACCACCGGGGACTGGGGCAGCCAGAACGCCAGCCAGAACGGCTTGGCCGACACGTGCCCGAACCGGGCCGCGACGATCGAGTCGTACCGGATGCGGGTGCGGCCGAGCACCAGTTCCTCCGGCTCGAACCCGGCGTTGCGCGGCCACCACGTCGCGAGCCACCCCGCGAGACCTGCCACCAGCAGGTCGAGGAACACCAGCACCCAGAACGTGGGCCGCTCGGGCGTGACGGTGATGGCCCACCCGTGCCACACCGCCGCCGCCAGCGCGACCGCCACGACCGTCCAGGCGCGCGCCGCCGCCGAGTTCAACCAGACCCGCTTGGCCCCGTCCACACCACGGTCGACGTGACCGACGGGCGTGCGGTTCCGCGTTCTCAGCCGAACACGCTGAAGATCGCGTGTGTCCGATCGCGCTCGGTGTGCAGCCGCCAGGCGCCGTCGGCGATGTCGTCCGGGTCGAGCGTCATGGAACCGACGTCGCCCCACTGCTCGGGCTGGGCCGTGACCATCTTGTGGATGTCGCCGCGCTCGATGAGCCCGCCCAGGATCAGCGAGGCCGCGAACACCCCCTTCTCCGCCACTGCGGCATTGAGCGTGAGCGCGTAGTTGTGCAGTGCCGCCGTGGCGAGCACGTACCCGCCCAACGGCGGCATCGGCTGCACCGCGCTGAGGCCGTTCGCGAACAGCAGGCTGCCGCTGCCGCGTTCGACCATGCCCGGCAGCACGTGCCGGACCACGTCGACGGCGGGGATCACCGACGTCATGGCCTCGTTCGCGTCGTCGGCGTCGATCTCGGTCACGGCCTTGGGCGGGGTGCCGTCGGTCGAGCCCGGCGCGTAGTAGACGACGTCGGGGGTGCCGAAGCGGTCGGTGATCTTCGCCAGTACGGATCGGAGCGCCGTGCGGTCGCGTACGTCGGCCGCGAAGCCCTCGGCCCGGACGCCGGCATCGGCGAGCGAGGCGACGTAGCCGGGGTGGCGGATGTCGCTGCGGGAGACCAGGGCCACGGTGTGGCCTTCGCGCCCGAAGCGGTGGGCGATGGACATGCCCAGGCCGGGGCCCACTCCGATGACGACTGCGGTCTTGTCGGTGGACATGGGTGCCTTTCGTCCGACGGGTAAACCGAGGGTGCCCTCGACTTCGCCTCCCGACGCTAGCACGAACCCGAGGGTGCCCTCGACTTTGTAGGATGCCGGTATGGCAGCCGAGTCCAAGCCGATGCGGGCGGATGCCGCGCGCAACCGCCGCAACCTGCTGACCGCTGCCACCGAGGTGTTCGCCGAGCGGGGCATGGCCGCGCCGCTGGAGCACATCGCGCGCCGCGCGGGCGTCAGCATCGGCACGCTCTACGCGCACTTCCCGTCCCGGCAGGCGCTGTTCGAGGCGATCTTCCCGGAGCGGCTCGCGGTGCTGGACCGGATCGCGGAGAAGTCGCTGGCCGACCCGGACCCGTGGCAGGGCTTCGTCGGCTTCCTGGAGGGCCTGTTCGCGTTGCAGGCCGAGGACCACGGCGTGAACGACGCGCTGGCCCGGAGGTTCCCGACGCAGGGCGAACTGGCCGAGTCCTGCCACCACGGCGTCGGCATCGCGGAGCGGATCATCGCGCGGGCCAAGGAGAGCGGCCGGCTGCGGGCCGATTTCGAGACGGCCGACCTGGCCGCGTTGACCTGGGCGATGTCCCAGGTGATCCGGGAGTTGATGGACACCCCGGACGCCTGGCGGCGGTGCTTCGCGTTCATCGTGGACGGTTTGCGGGCCGAGGCCGCGCATCCCATCGGCGGAAAAGTGCTTTGACAGGTACCTGTCAGACTGGCAGGTTGTCCGACATGTCCGCCCTGACCGATCGCGGGTCGGAGTTCTCCGCGCTGCTCATCGAGGTTTTCCGGTTGAACGGCCTGCTGCTCGCGGCCGGTGACGGGCTGGCCGGCCCGTCCGGCCTGACCAGTGCCAGGTGGCAGGTGATGGGCGTGGTCGACCACGGCCCGGGCACGGTCGCGCAGGTGGCCCGCGCCATGGGGCTCACCCGGCAGACCGTGCGGCAGGCGGCGAACAGCCTGGAGCGCGAGGGCATGGTCGAGTTCCGGGACAACCCCGGTGACCGCCGCGCCCGGCTGATGACCCTGACCCCGCGCGGCCGGACCGCGTTGCGCGAGGTCGAGGAACGCCAGGCCGCCTGGGCGGACGAAGTGGGCACGCACGTCTCCCTTCCCGAGTTGCGCGCCGCCGTGTCGACGCTGCGCGACCTCGGCGACCTCCTGGAGGACCGGTGACCGTCATCCCCGCTCTGCCGTGCGCGTCGACAGACGAGATCGCGACGTTCTACGAAGCCCTCGGGTTCGAGCGCACCTACCGGCAGACCAAACCCAACCCTTACCTGGCGATGAAGCGCGGTGACATCGAGATCCACTTCTTCGGCATGCCCGACTTCGACCCGGCGCAGTCCTACGGCACCTGCATCGTGCTGGTGCCCGACACCGGCGTCCTGCACCGCGAGTTCGCCGACGGGCTGCGGGCGGCGTTCGGCAAGGTGCCGCTGTCCGGCATCCCCCGGATGACCCGACCGCGCCC
>CBHFOL010000241.1:0-12384 GCA_965995405.1 uncultured Saccharothrix sp. | reverse complement strand
CATCCGGGTGTTCGCGTCCCGCGCGGCGGCGACCAGCAGGTCCACCACGCGGTCCGCGGGCAGCCGGTCGCCCGCGAGGTAGGCGTGCCGGGCCAGGTCGGCCGGAATCGCCTGGTCGGTGAGCGCGGCGACCACGGCGGCGTGCCGCACGTCCACGTCGTCCAGCTCGCCGTAGAGGGTCTCCCGGACCAGGTCGTGCGCGAACGTGAAGCGGCCCGCGCCCAGTGCCCGTACCAGCCGTGCCTGCGCGGCCTGGTCCAGCAGGCGGTCCACGTGCGGCACCGGCAGCCCGGCCGTGGCGGCCAGCACCTGGCGGTGGAACTCGCGGCCGATCACGGCGGCCGTGGTGAGCAGCGCACCGACCGGATCGGGCAGCAGGGACAGCCTGCGCCGCAACGCGTCCCGCACGCCGGGCGCGACCGTGCCGACCGGGTTGCCGCCCTGCCACAGCCGGGCGGTCTGCTCCACGAAGAACGGGTTGCCGCCGGTCCGCCGGTGCACCTCGGCGACCAGCTCGGGCTCCGGTTCCCGGCCCGCCGTGGCGGCCATCAGCTCGCCCACCTCGTCCGCCGCGAGCCCGGTCAGCGTCACCGAGGTCGCCCGGCTCACCAACGGCGTCATCAGAGGCCGCAACGGGTGGCCGTCCGCGTCGATCTCGGCGTCCCGGTAGGTGCCGACCAGCAGGAGCCGTTCGAACCAGGTGTGCTGCGCGGCGAACTCCAGCAGCCGCAGCGACGCGGTGTCCGCCCAGTGCAGGTCTTCCAGCACCACCACGACCGGCCGCGACTGCGAAGCCGCGACCAGCGCCGACGTGACCGCGTCGTAGAGCGGGAAGCTCTCCGGTGCCTCGTTGGCCGGTGCTTCGCCGAGCAGCACGGCCAGCCGCTCGTGGTCGACCACCGCCCACTCGGCCGGCTCGACGGCCCGCCGCAGCGCTCGCACCACCTGCACCCACGGCCAGTAGCCGGGCGCGGAGTCGGAGTCCCAGCACGACCCGCCGAGCACCAGCGCACCCTGCCGCCGGGCCAGTTCGGCCGCTCCGGTGACCAGGGTGGTCTTGCCGATCCCGGGCTCGCCCGCCACCAGCACGAGCCCACCGTGGCTCTGTGCCGCGCGGTCGATCTCGGTGCGCAGCACCCCGCTCGGGTGGTCCCGTCCGATGAGTCGCATGACAGTGGGAACCTAGTCCATCCGGGTGGCTGTTCCGGCCGGACGACGTGATCTCAGTCCGACAGTCCGCTCAGTTGTTCGAATGCCGCGTCCACCGCGCCGGGCAGGGCGGCGGGATCGGTGCCGGCCAGCCGCCGTCCGGTCGCGTAGCAGGCCAGCGCGAGTTGCGGCGCGAGCGTGGCGGAGGGTTCCGGTGTGCCGCGTTCCCGGAGGTTGACGCTCATCGCGTCGACCAGGCGCTGGTACTTGCGCATGGCCCGGTCGTGCAGCTCGGGGTTGTCCGCGAGCAGGGTCTCGTGCTGCACGTAGTGGGCGGCGTCGGCGGTCATCTCCCGGCACAGCGCCACGGTCAACACGCGGAGTTGGGCCAGCGCCCCGGCGGTGTCGGTGACGGCCGGCAGGTCGCGGTGGCGCGCGGTCCAGTCGTCGATGATCCGCTGCTCGTCGGAGAAGACGACCTCCTGCTTGTCGCCGAAGTAGCGGAAGAACGTGGTGCGCCCGACCTCGGCCCGTTCGGCGATGTCGGTGACCGTGACGTCGGCGAACCCGCGTTCGGCGAACAGCGCGAACGCGGCGTCCACGATCTGCTCGCGGGCGCGCTGCTGCTTGCGCCGGCGCAGGGACATGGCGGTGAGCATAGCGCGTGCGGGACGGTGTCCGTTATGGTACTGAGTACCAGTAGGTATCAAGTACCAGGAGGACTCGTGGGCACGACGTTGATGACCGGGGCCACCCGTGGCCTGGGGCGGCACGCGGCGGCGCACCTGTTGCGCACCAGGCCGGACGACCACCTGCTGCTGCTCGCCCGGGGCGGCGGTGACATCGCACGCGACCTGGCCCGTGAGACGGGCAACCCGAACGTCTCGACCATCGCCTGCGACCTGGCGTCACTGTGCGACATCCGCCGGGCGACCGCCGGGATCCGGGAGAACTTCCCGCCGTTGACCGGTTTCATCGGCAACGCGGGGGTGCAGATGACCTCGACCGGCACCGCGACGGCGGACGGCTTCGAGACCACGTTCGGCGTGAACGTGCTGGCGTACCACGTGTTGCTGGCCGGACTGGCGGACCACTTCGCCAACCCGGCGCGCATCCTCGTCGTGGGCAGTGACGTCCACTTCGGCGACGGCAAGCACGGCCTGGGCGTCATCCCGCCGCCGAAGTGGGACGACGTGGTGCGACTCGCCACGCCACGCGAAGGCGGCGTGCGTGCGGGCCGTCAGGCGTACGCGACCAGCAAACTCGGCGTCGTCTACCTGGTGCACGCCTGGCAGCGCCGACTGCCCGCCGGCATCGACGTGTACACCTACAACCCCGGTTTCGTGCCGGGAACCGGCCTGATCCGGGACGCCGACCCGGTCAGCCGGCTCGTGGTCGCCACCGTCGGCCAACTGCTGCGGGCCACGCCGATCGGCACCGGGCCGCGCAAGGCGGGCCGAACCCTGGCCGATGCCCTGACCGACCCGGCACTGGCCGAGAGCGGCGCGTACGTCGACCGCGGCGAGATCGTCCCGTCCTCGCCCGAGTCCTACGACCGGGCCAGGGAGGAGGACCTCGTCGACGCGGCGGACCGGCTCTGCGCCGAGGTCGACCGGGTCCAGGGCCTGTCACGCCGCACGCCCGGCACCGTCGAGACGATGCCGGGCGCGAATCAAGCCGGAATTCAGACCTGGTAGAGGTCCCACCACTGCTGCGGCTGGAAGTTCTTCTGCCACAACTGCACGTTGGCACCATCGTTCGGACCGTTGATGTCCCGGTCGACAACGGTGTTCAGGTTGTTGTTGAACCTCTCGTTGTACAGCGCGAGGTCATCCACGCGGTTGAACCAGTGTTGCTGAGTCGTGCCATTGCACGCCCAAAGCTGCAACCTGGTGCCGTTGTTGCCTTGGCCATTCGTGTCCGCGTCCAGACACCTGTTCGGGAACAGTACACTTTCGAAAGAGAGGTCAGGCCGGATCTTCCAGCGCTGCGCGGGTTGTCCGTTGCACGTCCAAACGTAGACCCTGCCGCCGTTGACACCACCACTTCGGGGATCCGCGTCGATACACGTAGGACCAGTGCCATAACGGCTCTGGATCCGCACCACGATGTCGGCGTTCACACTCGCCGCGGCACCGCCGGAGATCGCGGTGTAGCGCAGCGAATTGCTTCCCGAGGTCACCTGTGCCGCACCGGCCTGGGTCGTCGTGTCCGCACTGGCGACAGCACCACCCGCCAGTGCGGCGATCAGCGCGAACGCCGCGGCTGCCTTGCGTCGAATCATGTGAGTCCCCTTCAGTCGGGCATCCGTCGTGCCCCCCGACCTGTCTAGCGGTTCCGAATTGTTCGGCTTCACGGCCTGGACACCGAACGCCCCGCTCTGAACAATCGGATGCCTGTCACAAACCGGGGGGTTCGACCATGGCACGAACCGAACGACCGCTGGACGCTGAACACGGTCCGGTCCTGAAAATGGCGGCTGACCTGCGACGACTACGCGAGAAGGCGGGTAGTCCCTCGTACCGGGCGCTCAGCCGACAAGCCCATTACTCGGCAGGCACGCTGTCGGAGGCCGCATCCGGGCGAAAGTTGCCGAGCCTGCCGGTGACCTTGGCCTACGTGACCGCTTGTGGCGGCGACACCGCCGAATGGGAGCAGCGCTGGCACGCCATCTCCGCCGAACTGGCGACGGAGAAGTTACCCGGAACGGGCGATGGACAAGCGCCCTACAGTGGCTTGGCCACCTTCGAGACCGTTGACGCCGATCGATTCTTCGGTCGCGACGAGCTTATTGCCGAATTGTGCGCACGGGTGGCCGGCAATCGCTTCGTAGCGGTAATCGGCCCGTCCGGTTCGGGCAAGTCCTCACTTTTGCGCGCGGGACTCGTGCATCGGATGCACACTCGCGGTCTGCACGGCCTGGCAAACGAACCGACGCTGGTGATGACACCGGGACCGCATCCGTTGGAGGAGTGCGCCGCCCAACTGGCCGCGATGGTCAACGGTTCGGCCAGCGTCCTGCACACGGCGCTGCGCGGCGACGTGGGATGCCTTCATCTCACCGGGTTGCAGGCACTGGTCGACCAACCGGAACGGCGTGAGCTCGTCGTGGTGGTCGACCAGTTCGAGGAGATCTTCACCCTCTGCACGGATCCTGACGAACGAGCGCAGTTCCTGCGCCTGCTGCACACCGCGGCAACGGCACCCAACAGCCGCACCAGGATCGTCCTCGGTGTCCGAGCGGACTTCTACGGCCATTGCGCGCAGTATCCGGAACTGGTGCACGCATTGCGTGACGCCCCGGTCGTCGTGGGTCCGATGACCGCGGAGGAGCTGCATTCGGCGATCACCCGACCCGCGATCAACGTCGGGTGCCGGGTCGAAACCGCGCTGGTGTCACGGGTGATCGCCGACGCCGGCGGTGAGCCGGGCGTGCTGCCGCTGGTGTCACACGCCTTGCTGGAGACCTGGCGAAGACGGCGGGGCAACACCCTCAGCCTGGCGGGCTACGAGGCCGCCGGGGGCATCGCGCGTGCGGTCGCCCACACGGCCGAGTCCGTCTATTCGGGATTCACCCCCGCACAGCAACGGTGGACACGGCATCTGTTCATGAGGCTGGTCACGCTGGGCGAGGGCACCGAGGACACCAAGCGCAGGTTGTCCGGCAACGAGCTGGAGCCGGACTCCCCCGAGAGTGCCGCGGTGCTGGAACGACTGGCACAGGCCCGGTTGGTCACCCTGGACCGCGACAGCGTGCAGATCACCCACGAAACGTTGATCCGATACTGGCCTCAGCTGCGCGGATGGCTGGCCGAGGACCGCGAGGTCCTGCGGCTGCACCACCAGCTCACCGACGCCACCAAGGTCTGGGAGTCACTCGGCCACGATCCCGGAAGCCTCTACCGCGGCACCCGCCTCGCCCTGGCCCGCGATCTGGTCGACGCGGGTGATGCGACGCTCACCACGAGGGAGCGGGCGTTCTTCGACGCCAGTGTCGCCGCCGAGGCCACCGAGCTCAGCACGGCCCGCCGACGCGCCCGGCGGCTGCGCTACCTCGTCGCGCTGCTCGGCGTGCTGTCGACGTTGACCACGGCTGTCACGGTCCACACCGTGCGGGCGGACATCCTGATCACCCGCGAGCGCAACGTGGCCCTGTCGCAGAAGGTCGCGGGCGACGCCGTCGCGCTGCGGGCGGAGAACCCCGCGCTGGCAGCCCAGCTGAGCCTCGCCGCGTACCGCCTCGTCCCCACCACCGAGGCGCGCAACAGCCTGCTCAGCGTCGTGGCCACCCGCCTGACCGGCCACGACCAGGTCATCGCCTCGGTGGTCTTCAGCAGCGACGGCACTCTCCTGGTCACCGGCAGCTACGACCGCTACGTCCGGCTGTGGGGCGTCTCCGATCGCTCGCGCCCCACCGAACTGACCAAGTTCGACACCGGCCACACCGACATCGTCGCCGGTGTGGCCCTCAGCCCCGACGGCCGCGTCCTGGCCACCGCCAGCCGGGATCGCACGACCCGCCTGTGGAACGTCACCGATCCGCGGCACCCCATGCTCATCGCCACCCTCGCCGGCCACAGTGACCTGGTCTTCTCCGCGGCGTTCAGCCCTGACGGCCGCACTCTCGCCACCGGCAGCTACGACCACACCGTGCGGCTGTGGGACATCGCCGACCCGGCCGCCCCCAAGCAGCTGCCCGTGCTCACCAGCCACACCCTCAACGTCAAACCCGTCGTGTTCAGCCCGGACGGGAAGATGCTCGCCTCGGGCAGCGACGACCGCACCGTGCGGCTGTGGAACGTGGCGGACCCGCGGCACCCGACCGAGCTCGCCACGCTCGCCGGGCACGGCGACTTCGTCGACGCGGTGGCGTTCAGCCCCGACGGGCGGACCTTGGCGTCCGCCGGCGACGACCACACGGTGCGGCTGTGGGACATCGCCGATCCGGGCCACCCCACCGAGCTCGCGAAGCTCGACAGCCATCGCGACATCGTCACCTCGGTCGGCTTCCACCCCGGCGGGGGGACACTCGCCTCGGCGAGCAACGACCACACCGTGCGGCTGTGGAACGTGGCAGACCCGAGGCAGCCCACCGAAGTCGCCACGCTCGTCGGGCACACCGGCGCGGTGAACATGGTGACGTTCAGTCCTGACGGCGGCGCTCTTGCCACCGGCAGCGACGACCACACCGCCGAGCTGTGGGACACCGATCCGCACCACGTCGAGTCACGGGTGTGCGCGGTGGCCATTCCGACGATCACGCGTTCGGAGTGGGAGCACTACTTCCCCGGCCTGGCGTACCGGCCGCCGTGCTCCTGACAGGCCCTAGTCGACGATCGCCTCCGGCGGGCCCGCAGGGGCGTAGAGCGGGCCGGACGCGGTGTCCGCGCCTGCCTGCTGCCACCACTCCGCCTGTTGCGGCGTGGCGATGCCGGCGGCGGACACGTCGATGCCCGCTTCGCGCACGATCGCCAGCAGGTCGGCCAGCGCCCGCGCGATCTGCGGCGAGGGGTGGTCGGTCAGCGGTCGGTGCAGGCGGACCGCGCGTGCCGGGAAGTCCGCTATCCGCACCAGTTCCGCGGGGGCGGCGGTGAAGCCGTCCACTTCGACGCCCACGCCGGCCTCCGCCAGGATGCGGAGGTTGTCGGCGGCCTCCTCGTCGCCCAGCGCCACGTCGACGGGTGCGCCCAGCCACAGCGAACCCGGCGACAGGCCGGTGTCCGCGAGGGATTCCCGGACCGCGCTGACGAGTCCGGGGTCGGTGGCCTGGCTCCGGGTCAGTGCCAACCGGACCGGTATGTCGCGGCGCAGTTCCCGGTGCCAGGTCCTGGACTGTTCGCAGGCCACGGCCAGCACCCAGGTGCCGAGCGGGATCACCAGGCCGGTGTCCTCGGCCAGCGCCAGGCACTGCTCGTGCGGCACCGCGCCGATTTTCGGGTGGTCCCAACGCAGTTGTGCCTCGGCGGCGACGATCCGCCCGTCCGCGAGCCGCACCAGCGGCTGGTACTCGACGTGCAGTTCGCCGTTCTCCCACGCGCCCGGCATGGTCGCGGCCATGCTGAACATCCGCTTGTCCAGCCGGTCCCGGACCGGGTCGGCCAGCTCCCACTGCCGCCTGCCGCTCTCCCTGGCCCGCCGCAGCGTCAGGTCCGCCGAGTCCAGCAGGTCGTGCGGCGACGCGTCGCGGGCGGGTCGGTGCACCACGCCGATGGTCGCAGTGCAGGCGAGGCGGTGGCCGTCCACGTCGAACGGCTCGGACAGCCGGTCGTTGATCCGGCGGACGGTGGTGACCACGTCCGGGGTGGACGCGGTGTTCTCCAGCAGGATCGCGAACTCGTCGAAGCCGAACCGGGCGACCATCGCGTTCTCGCCGGTCACCACTTCCTGGAGCCGCGCGCCGACGACCTTCAGCACGTGGTCGCCCACGTCCCGGCCCAGGCCGCCGGTCACCAGGGAGAAGCCGTCCAGGTCGAGGTGGAGCACGGTGACGCCGGTCGCCGGGTCGGCGGTGCGCAGCGCCTGTTCCAGCCTGCTGGTGAAGTACTGGCGGTTGGGCAGCCGGGTCAGCACGTCGTGCAGCGACTGGTGGTTCAGCTGGCCCTGCAACAGGTTCACGTCGGTGGCGTCCTCGGCCAGCACGATCACCTGGCTGCCGCCCTCGGTCCGGCGCAGCGGCGACAGGGTGAGCGTCACCCACGAGATCTCGTCGTCGGCGCGCAGCAGCCGGTGCGGCTGGGTGTTCGACGTGGTGCCGCCCTCGGTCAGCTGCGCGAAGTCCTGGTGCAGGCCCGGCCGTTCGTCCGGGTGCACCAGGTCGAACAGGGACGTGTCGGCGAGCCGGTCCGGGGTGAGGTCCACGATCCGGGCCAGCGCCGCGTTGGCGCGCAACACCTTCCCGTCCGGATCGGTGGTCGCGATCCCGGTCGACGTGTAGCCCTCGACCACGTCGGCGCGGGCGTTGCCGATCTCCGCCTCCAGTTGGGCCTGGCGCATCGCCCGGTACAGCGAGCGGCCCAGCTGCTCCTGCTGCTCCAGAGTGGACATCCGGACGCGTTCCACGAAACCGGCCGCCAGCGCGCCGATCACGTCCATCACGCGGTCGCGCAGCCGGTCGACCCGGCTCAGGGCCGGCATGGCGAGCAGGCCCTTGCCGACCACCTCGACCGAGCACTGGAGGCCGTCCGGCGCGGTGCAGTTCAGGTCGACCAGGGCCGCGCCCACCTCCTGCCCGGCCTTGTGCGTCAACGCCTCGCTGGCGACGCCCGCGCACAGCCGTTCCACCAGCCCGAGCAGGTGGCGTTCCAGTTCCGCGCTGCTCAACGGGATGAAGGTGCGCGCACTGAGCAGGTACGTCCACTTCCTCGCGAGCTTCGCGCGGGCGCGGAGGCCGTCCGCGTCCTGGGGAAGCGCAGCGGTCATGTCAACGGCTCCCGCTCCGCCGGTTTGCGGCCCACGCCCACGTAGACCTGGGTGTTGTCGTCGGGGTCGTGGGACATGTCGCCCCGGCCGTCCGGGTGCCACAGCGCGCAACCCGTCACGCCCGGCTCGTCCAGCTCGTACCCGGTGAACAGCGCGGTCACCTCGGCGTGCGTCCGGTAGACCAGGTTGTCCCGGGAATTGCTGCGGCGCACGGTCTCGGCGGCCACCCGCATGGTCTCCACCCGGCGGTCGGCGGTGGCGTGCGAGATGACCAGGCAGCTGCCCGGCGCGAGCCGGTCCCGGTAGCGGGCGAGGTAGCCGAGCGGGTTCTCCGAGTCGGGGGAGAAGTGCACGACCAGCAGCATCAGCAGGGCGACCGGCCGGTCGAAGTCGATCAGGCCGGTCACCTCGGGCCGGGACAGCAGGTCCTCGGGTTCGCGCAGGTCGGCCTGGACGACGGCGGTGCGCGCGTTGCCGGCCAGGATCAGCCGGCCGTGCGCCACCGCCACCGGGTCCTTGTCGACGTAGACGACCCGCGCGCGGGGCGCGATCTCGTGCACGTTGCCGACGGTCGGGATGCCCGAGCCGATGTCCACGAACTGATCTATCCCGGTGTCCACCAGACGGGTGACCGCCCGGCGGAGGAACGCCCGGTTGAGCCGGACCAGCCGGCGCGCGCCGGGCAGCACCTCCAGCATCCGGTCGCCCATCGCGCGGTCGACCGCGAGGTTGTGCGCGCCGCCGAGCAGGTAGTCGTATGTCCTGGCCACGCTGGGAATGTTCTGGTCGAGGCCGTCCGGTACCCAGTCGAGGTCGGTCATGCAGCACTCCAGTCGTAAGTGGACCCGAACATCCAACCGCTTCCCGTCGGCCGAGGCCAGCCGATCCAACAACTTAACTCGAATGCGCGATCCCACGACGTCCGAATGGCGCATAGAGTCCACGCGGTCAATACCCGACTGGAGGCCAGGTGATGACCGTCGGTATCGGAATTCGTGAGGGTCGTACGGTTTTCGATGGCCTGTCCGTACCTGGCCGTAGGGCCGCCATGCTGCGGAGATGGCCCGTTCCGGCCGCGAAAAT
This sequence comes from uncultured Saccharothrix sp., assembly GCA_965995405.1. Taxonomy (GTDB): domain Bacteria; phylum Actinomycetota; class Actinomycetes; order Mycobacteriales; family Pseudonocardiaceae; genus Actinosynnema. The sequence goes on along the minus strand of CBHFOL010000241.1, from coordinate 2,733 downwards.
GCGGTCTCGCCGGGCGAATTCATGTCGCGATTCGGGGGCTTTCCGGTTGATTCTCCACGGCTTGGACGAGTGTTCGCCCCGGGCTGTCCGATGGTGATCCCCGATGTCGGTCGCACGCTGTTTCTGCTGATTTCGGGCGTGCGACAGGTGCTTTGTCCCGGTCGTTGCCCGTATTGCCGTCGAAACTCATGGAGGTCGTCCCACTTTGCGGTACTCAACAGTCGGCGCGGTGGCGCTGCTCGTCGCGTCGATCCTCGGAGCCGCCTTACCCGCCGCCGCCACGCCGTCCTGTCGTGACGTGCACGCCCCGGTGACCGTGCTCGGCCACCAGGAGTACGTGCACGGCAGGCTGTGCACGCCCGCGGGCGGCGCGTCCACGGTGCAACTCCTGATCCCCGGCGCGACGTACAACAGCGCGTACTGGGACTACCCGGACGGCACGCACTCGTTCCGCGGTGCCCAGAACGCCGCCGGCTTCGCGACGCTGACCGTCGACCGCCTGGGCACGGGCGGCAGCTCCCGCCCGGTGTCCGTCACGCTGACGGCTTTCGTGCAGGCGGACGCCATGCACCAGGTGGTGCAGGGGTTGCGGGCCGGGTCGTACGGGTCGGCGTTCGACAAGGTGGTGATCGGCGGCCACTCGCTGGGTGCGGCGATCAGCGTGCTGGAGGCGGGCACGTACCGGGACGTGGACGGCGTGCTGCTGACCGGCATCACCCACCGCGTCAACCCGGTCGGCGTGGCGGCCGTGTTCGCGAACTTCATCCCGGCGAACCTGGACCCGAAGTTCGGCCTGCTGTACCCGGTCGGCTACCTGACCACCGCGCCGGGGACGCGTTACGCGAGCTTCCACGCGCCGGGCGTGCTGCCGCAGCCGTTGGCGGAGTTGGAGGAGGAGACGAAGGACGTGTTCTCGCCCACGGAGGCGGCGGACGCGCTCGGTGCGGCGGTGCTGCTGCCGTACAGCCTGCTGATCGACGTGCCGGTGCTGATGGTGGTGGGCAGCCAGGACGGCGCGGTGTGCGGCCTCCTGGCGACCGACTGCACGTCACCGGAAACCCTGTACCAGGCCGAATCCCCGTACTTCACCGCACCGCTGCGCACCTATGTGCTGTCGGGCTACGGCCACTCGATCAACCTGGCCCCGGACGCGGGCCTGTACTACTCGGCGGTCGCCTCCTGGACGTCGGAGGAAGTGAACCGCTGAGCGCTGTGCGGGGTCCGCACGCGCCGCGGACCCCGCACACCGCTTCTGCTTCAGCCGTCTCCGCACTTCTCGGACGGTGGTGTCGATCGCGGTCGGAGAGTCCTTTGTGGACAGAGGTTCGCTGCTTCCGCAGTATTGCGGTAGGTCCTGCGGGTAACGCCATCGTGGGACCATGCGGGCCGGCGCGAACGAGGAGGGCCTGTGGAGCACGACGACCGGATGGCCACGTCCAACCGCGTGGACGGGTCGGTGCTCGGCCCGAGCCTCCAGGCGGGCGTGATCCACGGCGGGGTGCACTACCACGGTGTGCCGGACGGGTCGTCGCGGCGTGGCCAGGCGACCGGGGAGCCGTCGGGCGAGGTCACGTCGCTGCTGCGGGCCCAGGTCCGCGCCGCCCAGGAACTGCCCCGGCTGCTGCCCGGCGCACGACGTCCCGCGCTGGCCGACGTCTACGTGCGCCAAGGGCTCGGCAGCGGCGTGGAGGACCCGCAGCCGGAGCCGCCGCGACCGACCCCGATCCTCGACGGCCACGGCCAACTGGTCGAGGTGCCGGGTCCACCTGTGGCCCGGGTTGCCGTGCGCCCGCCGATCCGCACCGTGCGGGAGGCGTTGGACAGCACCGACCACCTGGTCGTCACGGGTGGTGCCGGACAGGGCAAGTCGATGCTGTCGATGCGGCTCGCCGCCGACATCGCGGTGCGGTGGCTCGACGGCGGCGCGGACCCGTTGACCGAGCCCGTGGTCCCGCTGCGGCTGACCGCCCGCGAACTGGCGGCCCGGCTGGACCTGCCGTTCCCGGAGGCGTTGGCGGACAGCGTGCGCGCCGACTACGGGGCGTTCCTGCGGATGCCGGTGTCCTCGGACGCGCTGTGCGAGCACGTCGCGGGACGCCGGTGGCTGCTGCTGGTCGACGGGCTGGACGAGGTCGCCGACGGGGACGACCGGGACCGGCTGGTCAAGGTCCTCGCGTCGTGCGCCGGGGAATCGCACTACCGGGTGGTGCTGACGACCCGGCCGATCGAGGGCGCGGTCCTCGCGCCACTGCACCGGATCGGCGCGGTGCGCTACGAACTCCAGCCGTTCGACGACGAGACGCTGCGCTGCTTCGCGGAGAACTGGTTCGCCGACGAGGGATCCGGCCCGGCCGAGCGGTTCCTGCGCCAGATCCGCGCCGCGCACCTGGACGAAATGGTCCGCGTGCCGCTGCTGGCCACCATCGCGGCCATCGTCTTCCAGCAGAGCGGCGATCTTCCCCTGCCGGACAACCAGTACGAGCTGTACGAGGCGTACTTCTCGTTCCTGCGCTCGATCCGGCCCGCCGACAGCCCGTTCGAGGCGCACCGGGCGCGCCTGCTGGAACACCTCGGTCTGGTGCGCGTGGAGACCGACACGTCACTGGTCGCCGCCGCCCGCGACTGGGTCGGCCACCACGTCGGGGCCGACCGCCTGTCGGCCGGCTGGTCCGACCGGCTGACCGCGTTCCTGGTCGCGGTGGGCCCGCTGGTGATCCGCGGCGACGACCTGAC
>CBHFOL010000240.1:0-12436 GCA_965995405.1 uncultured Saccharothrix sp. | reverse complement strand
CGTTACGAAGCACAGCCTCTTTTCGTTGATCTCTTTTTCGTGGGCGCGCAGGGCCATGGTCTTCACCGCCTGCCCGGACGCCTGGCTCATCCGCTCGACCAGCATGATCAGCAGCAGCGAGTCGCCGCCGACGTCGAAGAAGCTGACGTCGTCGGCGACCTCGTCGAGCTTGAGGACCTCCTGCCACAGCGAGCGCACGAGCCCGATGCGCGCCTCGGGCGTCGAGAGGTCGACCTTCGCAGTGGACGACTCGGTCACCGTTTCCTCCATGGAACGAACGAGATCGGTTGCGCTGCGCCGCAGGTCCGCGAGGAACCCGGAGACGGCGTCGCGCTCGTACAGGGCTTCGATGTAGTCGACGGACAGCGCGAGTCGCTTCCGGCCGGACGTCTCGTCCACGCTGACGAACAGCCCGAAGTCGTACTTCATGTGCAAGGAGGGCAACGGCTTCAGCCGCCCCACGACGCCGGGGGCGAGCTCCAGGTCCGCCGGCACCTCGGCCATGTTCACCAGCACCGCCGAGAGCGGCGGCCAGATCACGTCGCGGTTGGGGCGCAGCCCGCCGGCCACCGCCTCCAGCGGCACGTCGCCGTCGATGAACGCCTCCATCGCGGCGACCCTGGTGTGCCGCAGGAACTCCCGCCACGTGGTGGTCTCTTCGAGGGACACCCGGATCACGACCGTGTTCATGAACATGCCGATCGCCTCGGCCACGGCCGGGTCGTCGCGGCCCGGCCAGCCGAACGCGAACAGGAAGTCGCGCTGCTTGCCGATCCGCGCGAGCGTGCCCGCGAACAGCGCGACCGCGGTCATGAACGGGGTGCAGCCCTCCTCCCCCGCCGCCGCCAGCAGCGCCTCGGTGAGGTCCGCGTCGAACTCCGTGCCGGTCGAGGCTCCGGACAGGGACGTGTCCTCGGTGGCGCGCCGGAACGGGAAGTCGACCTCGACCGGCACGCCGCGCAGGCGGTCCACGACGTCGGGCAGGCGCTCCGCCACCTCGTCCGGCCCCAGCATGGTGACCACTTCGGACGGATGCGGCGGCGAACTGAGGACCGGCGCGGTGCCCGCCACCGCGGCCCGGTACACCTCGGCTATCTCCGCCATGACCAGCGTGCGCGACCACCCGTCGCACACGATGTGGTGCACGGTCAGCACGAACAGCGTGCGTCCGGCGTCGCACCGGATCACCTCGGCCCGCACCGGCGGTTCGTCCCCGAGGTCGAAAGGCGTGTAGCAGAGCGCGTCGAGCAGCCGGGACAACTCGTCGGCGGACCAGCCCTCGGCCTCGGCGTCCAGGAAACCGACCTCGGCCGGTTCACCGTCCGTGCGGTATTCCACCTGTTTGCGCTCGATGTTCAGCCGAAAGCGGGATCGCAGTGACGGGTGCCTTTCGAGTACCCGTCCGACGGATCTGCCGAGCAGCCCGTGGTCGACCGGACCGGCGAATTCGACGATGGTCGGGATCAGGCTCGTCGGCCGGAGCTGTTCGACCCGATCGAGGACCCACAGGCCCTTCTGCGCGGGATTGGCGGTGTACCAGACTCGCCCGGTCGAGTCTTGCGTGGACAATGGACGGCCTTCCCTCGGTTCGGCGTGTGGTCAACGCTGCTTGCGCCGGCGCGCGGTGAGCGGAACGTGCTTGTAGCCGGACGCGAAGTTGGAGATCAGGCGCTCCGGCTCGCCGGCCGACCGGAAATCCTCATAGCGGCCGAACAATTCCTCGAAAAGTACGCTGATGGTCACCCGGGCGACGCTGTGCCCGACGCAGTAGTGCGGGCCGATACCGAACGCGAGGTGCTTGTTGGGCTTGCGGCGCAGGTCGAAGGTCTCGCTGTTCTCGAAGACCTCCTCGTCCCGGTTCGCCGCGCCGAGCCAGGCCACGACGGCCTCGCCGGCGGCGATCTTCGTGCCCCGGACCTCGGTGTCCTTCGTGGCGTACCGGAGCACGTGGTTGACCGGGGAGGCCCAGCGCAGCGCCTCCTCGTACGCGGTGGTGTTGACCTCCGGGTTCGCCGCCCAGTCCGCCACCACGTCCGTCCCGGTGAACTCGGCCATGACGAACGTCGGCGCGTGCGGCGTGGTGACGTTCGCGCCGAGCAGCAGGCTGTAGCAGTTCGCCACGATCTCGGCGGGCGACATCAGCCGACCCTCGAACCGGGTCGAGATCAGCACGCTGAGCAGGTCGTCGCCCAGGTGGTCGCGCCGGTGGCGCATGAGGTCCTGGAAGTAGCCGAACAGCTCGCGGTGCGCCGCCGTCAGGGTGGCTTCCTTGCCGCCCTCGTCCTGGAACTCCGGGTCGTCGGCGGCGATGCAGACCGTGGTCAGCCTGCTCAGCGCGGGCCAGTCCTCCTCGGGCAGGCCCATCATCGCGCCGGTGACGGACATGGGCAGCGCCAGCATGGCCGTGCCGAAGTCGAAGACCCCGCCGTCGCCGAGGGGTTCGAGCAGGTCGACGACCTTCGTCCGGATGATCTCGCGCTGCCGGTCGACGGCCTTCACGGCCAGCGCCTTCTTCAGCCGCGCCTGTCGTTCGGTGTGCTTCGGCGGGTCCGTGACGGCGAGTTGCCGGCCGCCCGCCGGGTCGTCGGTGCCGAGCAGGTCGAGCAGGGTGCCGCGCTCGGAGGTGAACGTGGCGGCGTCGCGCAGGACGAGGTCGGTGTCGGCGTACTTGACGATCGACCAGAACCCGCGGTCCTCGTCCACCTGGTGCCAGACGAGTCCGTCCTGCTCGCGCATCCCGCGCCAGACGGCGTAGGCGTCGCCGTCGCTGTACAGCCTCGGGTCGACCAGGGCGGGTGATCCCAAGTCGACTGGACATCCGGCCGGAGATGAAATGTCGACGGAGATGACCGGCTCCTTAACTATTCGGCAATGCGTCAACAAGACGGACTTCAGGTCGGGCGCCACCCCGGGGCAAACGCCGGTGACCGGTGGGACGGGTGCGCGCGATCGGCGCACCGGCATTGACCGGCGCGCCGGGCGAACCACGGGCAGCGCTGCACGTGAATTCTTTTACATCCCCAGATCCCTCGGACCCCAGACATTCCTCGGAATTTTCTTGCCCGACCTCGACCGAGCTAAGCACGCACCTCCGAGACCTGTCAACGACCGGTCGGCTGGATTAACCGGCAATTCCAAGCGACCGTGAATGTGTCACCCGGGGTGCGCGTACCCAATTAATCTTCACCGGATCGGCGGATAGCGACCTACGGAAGCCCGAAGTACGTACGACTATGTTCACCATCACGTTTAACCGGGTTATGCCCGAACTATCGGCATTCCGCACCTTCGACCCGGTACGGCTGCGCTAGCCTGGGTGGCGAAGGCCGTGTCCCGAGCCGGGCGCGGTGCTGCCCGCGCCTGGTCAGGTCGCGTCGAGCCATCCCGAATCCGTCGAGGAGAATCCGCATGGTCAGGCAGGACGACGTCCTGGGGGACGCCACCGCGGTGGTCGACTCGTTCTCGCTGTACTCCATCGCCGTGGGCCACCTGCCGAGCGGGCCGGCGCTGAGAACTTCGGCCCGCAATGGGAATGTGCACCTCGTCACATCGGCGATGGCACTCGCCGTCGCGTCCAGTATGCGGACGTGCTGGGACGACGCGTGCGACCAGGAGCACCCTGACAGCGCGGGAACGTCGGTCCGTGAGTTCCACGAGCGCGGCGGTGTCGAGGTCGTCGAGTTGGGCCCGGCCGACGCGGTGTCGGCGGGCAGGCTGTACGCGGGCTGCGAGGAACGTCGCGTCGGCGGTGCCGAGGTGCTGGCCGCGTGCCACTCGGTGCTGATCGCCGAAGCCCGCGCGGCGACGCTGCTGTCGACGCTGCGGGCGTCCTACTGCTACGTGGCGCTCGCCGACGCGACCGCGGACCAGCGCATCCGCTTGATCTGACCGATCCCGCCGCCGCACCGGAAGAGGAACGCAACAGTGGTCTCCGAGGTCGCCCACGCCGTTTTGTCGTCACCGTGGCTGAAATACCCGGACCAGCCGGGCCCGGTCGCCGACGACGCCGGTCAGGTCGTGTGCTTCCCGCACTCCGGTGGGGCAGCGAGCGCGTACCGCCCGCTGGCGGTCGAACTCGCCGGTCGGCTGCGGGTCGTCGCCGTGCAGTACCCGGGCCGGCAGGAGCGGCACCACGAACCGGTCGTCACGGACCTGCACGAGCTGGCCGACCGGATCGCCGACGTGCTCCGGCCCGCTCCCGCGCCCCGGGTCTTCTTCGGACACAGCATGGGAGCGATCCTCGCCTACGAGGTGGCGCAACGACTCGGCGACGCGGGGCCGGTCGCCCTCCTCGCGTCCGCGCGCCCCGCTCCGTCCCGGGTCCGGTTGACCACCAGCTACCTGCTGGACGACGAGGCCCTCGTGGACCAGGTGGTGACGCTCGGCGGCACCGCTGCCGAGGTGTTGGCCGACCCGGACCTGCGTTCGCTGCTGCTGCCGGTGATCCGAGGCGACTACCAGGCCAGCGAGACCTACCGCAGACGGGGCGACGTGCCGTTGGGCTGCCCGCTGGTCGCGCTGGTCGGCGACGCGGACCCGGCGGCCTCGGTGGACGACGTCGGGGCCTGGCGCGACCACACCACGGGCCCGTTCCGGCTGGAGACCTTCCCCGGCGGCCACTTCTACCTCCAGGACCACTGGCCGGCGATCGCGGACCTGGTCCACCTCGCCGCACAACCCGTGACCCGACGCGAACCCTAGGAACGGACACGTGGACCGGACCGGGATCACCACCCCGTTCCCGGTGGACGTTCCACGGTCCGAATCGGACGATCTGCCGGCCCAGGACACACGGCGCTCACTGCGCGCCTGACGGGGCCGGCTCACGACCCGCTTGGAGGAGTCCTGTCGTGAGCGTCGCCGCCCGACCACCGGACAGTGCGGCCACGCCGGCCGCCCGGTTCCGCTGGCTGGTCGGCGCGTACGGCCTGTCGAGCTGCGGCAACCACCTCAACATCGTCGCGCTCGGGCTGTTCACCTACCAGGTCACCGGCAGCGGACTGGGTGTCGGCCTGCTGATGGCGCTGCGGCTCGGCGCGGGCAGCCTGACCGGGCTCGTGGCGGGTGCGGTGGCGGCGCGGTTCGACCGGCGGCGGGTGATGATCTGCACCGATCTCGCGCAGGCGCTGGCCATGGTCGTGCTCGCGGCCACCGCGAACCACGCGGATGTCGTCGTGCTCGGCTGCGCGGTCCTCGTGCTCGGCGCGGGCAACTGCGTGTTCACGGTGGCGTTGCGCTCGGCGGTGCCCGAGATGGTCGGGCAGGCGGCCCGGGTGCGGGCGAACGGGCTGCTGGTGACCGCGAAGTCCGTGGCCATGGTGGTCGGGTTCGGCAGCGCGGGACCCGTGATCGGCTTCGGCGGTTTCCCGGCCGCCTTCGCGGTCAACGCCGCGAGCTTCGTCGTGTCGGCGGTCACGCTGGCGCTGATCCGCTTGCGCACCAACGCTCCCGCCGACGATCAGCCCGCCGGGGACGTGGCGGGGGCTCGCATCGCCTTCGCGGCCATCGCGCCGGTGCTGCTGTTCATGGTGCTGGTGCGGGGAATCGACGCGTTGGCGTCGGCCTCGCACAATGTCGCGCTTCCGGTGCTGGCGAGCGTGGTCGAACCGGACGGGGCGGCGGATTTCCTCAGCCGGTTCTGGGTCGCCTGGGCGATCGGGGTGCTACTGGCCCACCAGGTCGTGACCAGGTCGGGCGGGTTGGGCACGGCCAAGCGCGCCGACCGGGTGTTCGCGCTGGCCACGTGCGCGATGTCGGTGTGCTTCACGCTGGCGTTCGTCGGGCTGCCCACTCCCGCGTTGTTGTGCGTGGTGCTGTTCGCGGGACTCGCCGACGGCGTCACGGAGATCGCGTACACCTCGCGGTTGCAGGAAGCGCCCGACCGGCAGCGCAGCAGGCTGTTCGGCCTGTCCGCGACGGCGGAGACGTCCGGTTTCGCGGTGGGCATGGTGGCTGTCGGGGTGGCGTTGGAGGTGCTCCCGACCGTCGCGGTGGTGGGGGCATTCCACGGATCGGCGTTGTGCGCGGCGACGGCATTCCTGGTGTCGGCCGCGGTTCGTGGGCGGAGATTCCGTTGAGCGAGTGAGTTTGGGGGCGAGGAACGTGCGGACAGGCGTGCCGGAAGCACTACGGCCCACCGAGTACCGGGGGCCCGAGCTGGAGCTGACCGAGGACGATCCACGCGGTGTGGCGGAGGCGCTGGTCCGGGCCGCCCGGACCCGGCCCGGTGCCGGGGTCCGGGTGGTGGGCGCGGACGGGCGGCTGCTGACCTATCCCGAGCTCTTGTCAGCGGCACAACGGATCCTCGGCGGACTGCGGGCGCACGGGGTGGCCGGTGGTGATCACGTCGTGCTGGCGGGACTGCCGCTCGACCGGTTCTTCCCCGCATTCTGGGCGTGTGTGCTCGGCGGCATCCGACCCGCGGTGATCGCCGAGCCTGTGGTGGCAGGTTCCCCTGCCTCGGAACGGCTGGAGCACACCTGGCGGCTGCTCGGGGAACCGCTCGTGCTCACCGACGCCGCCGGGGTGCGGGAGCTCGCGCCGGACCTGCGTGCGGTCGACGTCGACCGTTGCGCGCGACACGAGCCCGTCCGGGACTTCGCCGAACGGCGGCCGGAGGACGTCGTCCAGCTGGTGCTGTCGTCGGGCAGCACGGGTGCGCCGAAGGCCGCCCAGCTCACCCAGCGTGCGCTCGTGCGGTTCGCGGCCGGCACCAGGCGGGTCCTGGGGGTGCGGCCGGACGACGTGATGCTGAACTGGCTGCCGCTCGACCACAGCGGTGCCTTGCTGATCTACCACCTGCTGGCGGTGTTCGTCGGCTGCACCAACGTGCACGTGCCGACCGACGTCGTGCTGGCCGATCCCCTGCGCTGGCCGGAACTGATGGCCGAGCACCGGGCGAACCACAGTTGGGCGCCGACGTTCGCCTATCAGTTGGTCGCGGACGCGGTGGTGGACCGGCCGGACTGGGATCTCTCGGCGATCCGGACGTTGATGTGCGGTGGCGAGCAGGTGATCCTGCCTGTGCTGCAACGGTTTCTCGCCGCGTTGGGCCCGTGCGGCATCGAGGAGCGGCACGTGCGGCCGGCGTGGGGTATGGCCGAGACGACCACCGCCATCACCTACGGCACGCTCGGTGAGCCGGGGTCGGTGCTGCGGGTGTTGAAGTCGAGCTTCGACGGTGTGGTGGTGCACGCGGGCGCGGAGGTGCCCGAGTCGGACTGTGCGACGTTGGTCGCGGTCGGGCCGCCGATGCACGACACGACCGTGCGGGTGGTGGACGATTCCGGCGACGTGCTGCCGGAGGACCGGATCGGGCGGCTCCAGCTCCGGTCGCCGCGGGTGACTCCCGGCTACCTGGACAACCCCGAGGCGACGGCGGCGGCGTTCGTGGACGGGGACTGGCTGGAGACCGGGGACCTGGCGTTCCTGTCCGGCGGGCAGGTGGTGATCACCGGGCGGCACAAGGACGTGATCGTCCTCAACGGGCACAACCACTTCGCGCACGAGATCGAGGAGGTCGCGGCGACGGTGGCCGGTGTCCGGCTCGGCTCGGTCGCGGCGTGCGGGGTGCCGGACGAGCGGACCGGGAGTGAGGTGCTGGCGGTTTTCTTCGTCGGTGCGGGTGACGACTCGCGGGTGGCCGGTGCGATCCGGGAAGCGCTGTACCGCAGGCTGCGGCTGACGGCGGGGCACGTGGTCGCGGTGGCGGCCGGGGACTTTCCCCGTACGCCCACCGGGAAGGTGCGGCGCGGGACTTTGCGGGACCGGCTGCGGTCCGGTGGGCTCGGCGGCGGCGCGGCGGAGATCGCCCGTGTGGTGGCCGAATGCGTTGCCGACGTGGTGGGGCGGCCGGTGGCCGACGACCGGCCGTTCTACGAGGCCGGGTTGTCGTCGGTGCTGCTCGTCCAGTTGCGGGAGCGGTTGGCGGCCCGGCTCGATCGCCGGATTCCCACCACCGCGCTGTTCGAGCACCCGACCATCGCCGCGCTGGCCGGGGAGTTGGCGCGGACGTCGCCGACCACACCGCCCACGCGGACGGAACCGTTGCCCGCACCGTCGTCCCGACCTGAGGCGGTGGATCGGCGAATTGCGATCATCGGGATGGCGGCGCGTTTTCCCGGCGCGGGTTCGGTCGAGGAGTTCTGGGCCAACCTCCGTGCCGGCGTGGACAGCACCCGCACGTTCACCGTCGAGGAAGCCGCTGCGGCAGGGGTGCCCGCCGAAGCGCTCGCCGATCCCGACCGGGTGCTGACGATCGGGGCGATCGAGGACGTCGACGCCTTCGACGCCGGGTTCTTCGGCATGACCCCGCACGAAGCCCGGCTCACCGATCCCGCGCAGCGGCTCTTCCTCCAGTGCTGCTACCACGCGCTCGAAGCCGGCGGCTACGCCGTCACCGGTCCCGACACCCGGGTCGGCGTGTTCGCGGGCTCGGGCATGAACCTCTACGACCACCAAGGCACGGCCACACCGGACGACCCGGCCACGGGCCTGCACGCGACCATCGGGCGGCAACCGGACTTCCTCGCCACCAGGGTCGCCTACCGGTTGGGCCTGACCGGGCCCGCCATCGCCGTCCAGACCGCCTGTTCCACCTCGCTGGTCGCGGTCCACCTCGCCGTGCAGGCGCTGCTGAACGACGAAGCGGAACTCGCGTTGGCGGGTGCCGCCGCCGTGCACACACCCCAGGAGTCTGGCTACTGGTACCAGCCGGGCTCGATCCTGTCCCGGTCCGGGCGCTGCCGCCCGTTCGACGCGTCCGCCGACGGCACCGTCGGCGGCAACGGGGTGGCCGCGGTGCTGCTCAAGCGGTTGGACCGCGCGCTCGCCGACGGCGACACCGTGCACGCGGTCATCCTCGGCTCCGCCGTGAACAACGACGGCGCGGACAAGGTCGGCTTCACCGCGCCGGGTGTGGCCGGTCAGGTGGACGTGGTACGGCAGGCGTTGCGCCGGGCCGGCGTGCCCGGCGGGTCCCTCTCCTACATCGAGGCGCACGGCACCGGCACGGAGTTGGGCGATCCGGTGGAGTTCACCGCGCTGTCGCGCGCGCTCGGAGCCGACACCGACCGGCGGGAGTTCTGCGCGCTGGGCTCGGTCAAGGGGAACATCGGGCACCTGGACAGTTGCGCCGGCATGGCCGGGCTCGTCAAGACGGTGCTGATGCTGCGGCACCGCGAACTCGTCCCGACGCTGAACCTGGCACAGCCGAATCCCGCGTTGCCCCTGGCCGGAAGCCCGTTCGTGCTCAGCACTTCGCTGCGCGAGTGGACCGGCGACGGCACGCCGCGCCGCGCCGGGGTGAGCGCCCTCGGTGTCGGCGGCACCAACGCGCACGTCGTGCTGGAGGAGGCACCGGCCACGGCGGAATCCGAGGTCTCGACCGGGCCTGTGCTGGTGCCGCTGTCCGCTCGCGATCCGGAGTCGCTCGGCGCGCTCGTGGACCGGATGCGTGCCCACCTCGCCGCGCATCCCGGGCTGAACCCGGCCGACGTGGCGGCGAGCCTGGCGCTGGGTCGTCCGCACCTGCCGCATCGGGCCGCCGTGACCGGCTCGACCATCGCCGAGGTGGTGCGCGGACTCGATCGCGTGAACGTCGAGCAGCCGGAACCGTTGGGTGAGCTGGTGTTCGCCTTCCCTGGACAGGGTGTCGCCCGGCGTGGCATGGCGCGGGACCTGTATGCCGCCTTCCCGGTGGTGCGGGAGCTTCTGGACGAGTGCGAGCAGGTGTACGCCGCGGAGTTCGGCGGCAGTCTGAACCGGCTCCTGCTCGCCGACGACCCATCGGACGACGAGGTTTGGCCGAGCGGGACGGCGCAGCCCGCGTTGTTCGCGTTCCAGGTCGCGCTCGGCAGGCTGTGGGAGAGCTTCGGGTTGCGGCCCGCGATGGTGACGGGGCACAGCCTCGGTGAGTACGCGGCCCTGTGCGTGGCGGGGGCGGTGTCCGTCGCGGACGGTGTGCGGCTCGTGGCCGAGCGCGGACGGCTGATGGCGCGGTGCGCGCCGGGCGGTATGGTGGCCGTGCGGGCTGAGTCCGTTGTGGCACAACGCATCGCGCGGTCCACCGGGACGGAGGTGGCGGCGGTCAACGGCCCTTCGGCGCACGTGCTGGCGGGCACTTTGGACGGGCTGCGGCGTGCGGAGGAACTGCTCGACGCCGAAGGAGTGCGTTGGCGGCGGCTGCCGGTGGATCGCGCGTTCCACAGTGCTCTGCTCGATCCGGTGTTGTCCGCGTGGCGCACCCACGTCGCCGACGTGGCGCTGCGGCCGATCCGGGTTCCGTTCGTGAGCGCGCTCGACGGGCAGGTCCGTCCGGCGGGGTGGCGGCCGGACGCCGAGTACTTCGTCCGTCAGACGAGGGAGCCGGTCCGCTTCGACCTGGTCCTGTCCGGTGTGGAGGGACGCGACTGTCTCGACGTCGGGCCGGGTGACACGCTCACGAGCGCCGCCATGAGCACCCGGTGGATCTCGGGTCGGCGCGACGGAGTGGACGGCGTCCGTGCGGTGTTGGGCGCGCTGGGTGAGCTGTACGTCCGTGGTGCCGAGGTCGACTGGGCCGAGGTCGTACGCGGCGGTCGCCGAGTTCCGCTGCCGGGATACCCGTTCGCCCGCACGAGGTTCCCGGTGGGGACGGTTCAGCCGCGACCGGCTCCGGCTGGAGCACCCGCTGTCGCCGAGCCCGATGCCAACGGGTCGCTCGACGCCGTTCGCGGTGCGGTGGCGCGGGTGCTCGGCACGCAGCCGGAGGAGGTGCCGCCGGACCGGTCGTTCTTCGAGCTGGGCGCGGATTCCCTGACGCTGTTGAACCTGACCAGGGAGGTGGAACAGGCGTTCGGTGTCCGCATCTCCATGCGATCGCTGTTCGGCGAAGCCGACACGACCCGCAAGCTGGCCACGCTGGTCCGACCCCACACCGAGCCGACGGCAGTGCAGCCGACGGTCGAGCAGCCGACAGGGGCGCGGTTCGACGCGCGGGACGTGATCGACCGCCAGCTCCGCCTCGGTGAACGTCTGGTCGGCCTGATGGAACGGCAGCTCGCCGTGTTGTCCGGCGAGGACCTGGTCATGGAGAAACCACAGGCCGCCCGGCCCGAGCCCGCGCCCCGGCCCACCTTCCAACCCGCGCCTAAACCCGCACCGCCGCCCGTGGCCGAGACTCAGCCCGTACCCACACCACCGGTCCCGGTCCAGACCCCTGCGGCGTGCGACTTCAGCCTGTACTTCTTCGGCGACTACCCCGAGCAGGCGGCGACCGACAAGTACGGCCTGATCAACGCGGCGACGGAGTTCGCCGACCGGCACGGGTTCCACGCGGTGTGGTTGCCCGAACGCCACTTCCACTCCTTCGGCGCACTGTTCCCCAATCCCTCGGTGCTCGCCGCCGCACTCGCCGCACGCACGACCCGCATCCGATTACACGCCGGATCCGTCGTCCTCCCCCTGCACAACCCCATCCGGGTCGCCGAAGAGTGGTCCGTCGTGGACAACCTCTCCGGCGGTCGGGTCGGCCTGTGCGTCGCGAGCGGCTGGCACGCCGCCGACTTCGCGTTGGCACCGGAGAACTACGGCCGGCACCGCGACCTGATGTACACCCAGCTCGACACCGTCCGCAGGCTCTGGCAGGGCGACCCGGTCGCCATGACGGCAGGCGACGGCGAACCGGTGGAAGTCAAGCTGTACCCGCGCCCCATCCAGGCGCAGCCACCCATGTACGTCGCCGTCGTCGGCAACCCGGAAAGCTACCGGCGCGCCGCCGAACAGGACCTCGGCGTCGTGACCAACCTGATGGCACAGACCGTCGAACAACTGGCCGACAACATCGCCCGCTACCGCCGGACCCGCGCCGAACACGGGCTCGACCCGACGTCGGGCCGGGTCGTCGTGCTCCTGCACACCTACCTCGGCACGGACGCCGAGCAGGCCCGTGCGGAGGCGTTCCGCCCCTTCTGCGACTACCTGCGCTCCTCGCTGTCGTTGTTCGACCAGGTGACGAACAGCCTGGGCTTCGACATCGACCTGGACCAAGCGTCCGAAGAGGACGTCGAGTTCCTGTTGACGCAGGCGTACCACCGCTACTGCGCCTCCCGCGCCCTGATCGGCGACGAGACCACGGCGGCCGAAGTGGTGGATCGACTGCTGGCCGCCGGCGTGGACGAGATCGCCTGCTTCGTGGACTTCGGCGTGCCCTCCGCACAGGTGCTGGCCGCGCTGCCCGCCGTGGACCGGCTCCGCGAGCGGTACCGGGAGCGGCCGTTGTCCCTGACACCCGCCCAGCGCCGGATCTGGTTCCTGGAGCAGCTCCACCCCGGCCGGAACACCTACCACGAGCCGAAGGCGATCGTGTTCGACGGGCCGCTCGACGTCGACGCGCTGGCCGGTGCGCTGCGCCGGGTCGTCAACCGGCACCCCGAGCTCCGCGTGGTCTTCCGCGACG
>CBHFOL010000239.1:0-12464 GCA_965995405.1 uncultured Saccharothrix sp. | reverse complement strand
CACCCGTGGCGTCGGGACGAAACAGATCGTGGTGCCGGTCGTGGCGAACCAGCGGACCAGCTTCCCGGGGTCGGCCACGGTGTCCCGGTCCGGCAGGTCCACCCTGGCTCCGGCGCACAGGTACGGCCACAGCTCCCACACCACCGCGTCGAAGCCGAGTGCGGCGACCTGGCCGGCCCGGTCCGCCGGTCCGACGTCGTAGGCGTCGTTGTGCCACGCGCACAGGTCCACCAGGCTGCGGTGCTCGATCAGCACGCCCTTGGGCCGCCCCGTGGAACCCGACGTGTAGACGACGTACGCCAGATTGCCCGGGAGCACCGCGGTAACCGGCTCGACGCCGGGACAACGCTCGATCTCCGGCCAGTCCTCGTCCAGCCGGACGACCGCGCCCACGGCCGTGTCACGCAGGCGTCGCGCCCCGACCCGGTCGGTCAGGATCACCGGTGTCCCGGTGTCGGCGATCACGAACCGCAGCCGTGCCACCGGAGTGTCCGGATCGACCGGCACGTACGCGCCGCCGGCCTTCAGCACGCCCAGCATGGCCACCAGCAGTTCCAGCCCGCGTTCCAGGCACAGCACCACCGGAACGTCCGGGCGGACGCCGTGACCGATCAGGTGGTGTGCCAACCGGTTGGCCCGCTCGTCCAGCTCGGCGTAGGTCAACGTGCCGGAGGCCGCGCCCACCGCGACCGCGTCCGGTGTGCGACGAGCCTGCTCGGCGACCAGGTGGTGGACGCACCGGTCCAGCTCGTACGGGTGGGCGGTGTCGTTCCACTCCACCAACAACCGGTGCTCGGGCTCGGTCAGCAACGGCAGTCCGGCGACCGTGCGGGTCGGGTCGGCCAGCGCTCCGGTCAGGAGCACTTCGAGATGGCCGACCAGGCGTTCGATGGTGTCCGCGTCGAACAGGTCCGCGTTGTAGGTGACCGTCACCAGGGACTCCGCCAACCCCACGGTGAGGTCGGGCATCGTCACGTCCCGGCCCGCCACCACAAGCGTCCCGGCGGCGGCCGGCAGTCGGCTCGCCACCTGGTCGAGCACCCCGGTGAACGGCTCGGTGCCGCGGACCCTGGCGCGCAGGACCCGCATGTCCGCGCGCACTTCGACGTCCTCCTGCCCGGTGTACCGCGCGAACAGCACCGTGCAGGCCGCGGCGAAGGTGGCGGACACCCGGACGCCGTGGCGGCGCGAGAACTCCGTCAGCTCCGCCGAAAGCGGTTCGGGCAACGGCCGGCGGTGGATCCCCGGCGAATACGTCCGGACCGCGCCGTGTGGGCGGTCGGTGGGCAGATCCAGCGGCCCCGGCGCGGCGTCGTCCATGAAGCCCTCTCAGTCGAGTTCGAACACCACGGTTCCGGCCAACGCGTCGCTCTCGTAGGTCGCGACGCAGCGCCAGCCGCCGTCGGCGAACACCTTCAGCCACTCGTCCACCGTGGGCAGGTAGACGCCCATCAGCGCGTGGCCGACCTCGAATCCGAGCGTGAACACCGGGATCTTGTCGTCGGGGACGTTGGTGGTGCGGACCGTGTCGCCGAGCAGGAACCGGCGGACGTTCGGAAACGCCTCGCGCAACCGGCGCAGCGCCGCCACGCAGTTGTCCCTGGGCCACAGGTCGTGCCCCATCATGAAACACAACAGCAGGTCGACCTCGGCGAACTCGGGCTCGGGCTCCAGCGCGCGGACGTCCACGGTCCGGAACCCGATCCGGTCGGCCAGTCCCCTGCGCCCGGCCTCTTCCTCGGCCATGCCGACGCTGGCTTCCGCGATGTCCAGGCCGATGCCGCGCACCCCGGGATAGCGTTCGGCGATGCGGATCAGCCGCTCGCCACTGCCGGAACCGAGGTCCACCGCAACGGAGAACGGACCGCCGGCGGTGTCGCCGCTGTTCAGCGCCCGCCAGAACAGCGGGTCGAAGAACACCCGGTTCGCCTCCCGGCTGGCGAAGCTGATCGCCCGGGCGTCGCGCTCGTAGAAGTCGCCGGAGCGGTTCTCGTTGCGCAGCAACGCGGGCATTCGGGCGAACAGCGACCAGGATCCCTGGCACAGCCAGTAGAACATCGGCTTCGCGCGGTAGACCTCGGCGAACCCGGGCCCCGGCGTGATCGTTCCCGACGCCCGTTCGACCACGCCGACCGAGGCCAGCGCGGTGAACATCGCCGTGGTGGCCGTGAAGTCCAGGTCGTTGCGGGCGGCGAACTCTTCGACGTCCAGCGTGCGGCGGGTGTCCAGCTCGGCGAGCGCGCCGAGCTCCCAGGCCGCCCCGATGGCCGTTGCGGCCACGGCGGAGTTGAAGATGTCGGCGGCGGAGTGGCGTTGTGGGGCGCTCACGATCCGGACCTCAGCGTCCCGACCGGCCGCCGGCCGCCGGCGGACCACCCGTCCAGCCGGGTGGCCGCGGCTTCAATCGTCTCAAGAGGACGGTTGAAGGCGATTCGGACGAACCGCTCCCCCGCTTTCGGCTCGGCATAGAAGTAGGTGCCCGGCACGATCAGCACTCCCGTTTCGTCGATCATTCTGTCTACAAAGGAATGTGCGGCCAAGTCGGTGACCAAACCGAGGTCCGCCATGACGTAGCAGCCGCCTTCGGGCCGGGTGCAGGCGAGTCCGGCCGAGGTGAAGATCTCCACCGTCCGGTCCCGGAGTTCCTGTAGTAGCGGTGCCGGGTTCCAGTTGTCCGGTGTGAGCAGCTCGGAAGCCATCACGGCGTGTTGCAGGGGCGCGGCGGTGCCGCCCGTGGTCGCGATGTGCACCTCACGCAGCACGGCGGTCCGCGCCGGTGATGCCCGCAGGAAGCCGATGCGCCACCCGCTGATCGCGTGACTCTTCGACAGGCTGCCCACGACGACGGCCCGGTCCCGCAGCTCCGGAACGTCCATGACGGACAGGTGCTCGCGGCCGTCGAAGGTGAACGCCGAGTACACCTCGTCGCTGATGACCGTGACGCCCCAGCGCGCGCAGAGCCCCGCGATGAGTGCCAGATCGTCGGCGTCCAGCATCCGGCCGGTGGGGTTGGCCGGGGTGTTGAGGATGATCGCCCGGGTGCGCGGACCGAAGGCCGCCGCCAGTTCTTCGGGGTCGACCCGCCAGTCCGGCGCCTGGGTCCGCACGAACCGGGGCTGTGCACCGGAGAGAGCGATGGCACCGATGAAGTTGTCGTAGTAGGGCTCCAGCACGATCACCTCATCGCCCGCATCCACAGTGGACAGCAGAGCGACGTGCAGTGCCTCGGTCGCACCCGTGGTCACGGTGATCTCGGTGTCCGGGTCGGCCGGGGTGTGGAACGACCGCGCGATCTGGCTGCGGAGGCCGATGTTTCCGGCCGGGTCCTCGTACTGGTTGACGCCGGCGTGCAGCGCCGCACAGGCCGCCTCGATCAGGTTCGCCGGCGGGCTGGGTGCCTGCGGGGTGCCCGCGGCGAGGTCCACGGCCGCGCGGGTGCGCCCGTGCCGCAGCAACGTGACCAGGCCACCCTCCGGCAGACTCCTGGCACGCGCCGCGGCGGGAACACGGAGTTCGGGCGGGTGATCACCCACGGTTGAGCTCATTGACCGACCTTTCGTTGCCGAGGCGGGGAATTCGGGTACGAACCTGCTCACCGGGCGGACGGCCACGACGAGTAGCGGCGCAGCCCGTACAGCAGTGGCTTCGCCTTCGCCGGTGCTTGGCGTTCCACCCGGAACACCTCGCCGAACACCACGACGTGGTCGCCGACCCGCACGGTCTGCGTGACCTGGCAGTCCGCGATCGCGTGTGCGTCGTCGAGCAGGTGCGGGCCGCCGAAGAACAGTTCGCTGCACCAGCGGACGCGGTCGAACCGGTCCGGCGTGCCGGAGGCGAACAGCTCGGCCACCGGGCGGGCGCGGTCGTGCAGCAGGTTGACCGTGAAGGTGCCCAGGCGCAGGACGGCGTCCAGCGTCGGGCTGGCTTCTCTCAGGCACACCAGCAGGATCGGCGGCGTGACCGTGACACTGCACACCGACGAACACGTCATGCCCCAGGGCCGGCCGTGCTGGTCCATCGCGGTCACCACCGCGACTCCGGTGGGAAACAACGACATCAGTGACCGAAACCGGTCCGCCTGGATCGCCACCGCGGTGGCCGGCGGCTGCAACGGGTCGTCCGTGAGGAATCCGTTCACCGCCACGCCCAACACCCTCCCTGGTCAGCCGGCCGGTGCCCACCCAGTCTTTCGGGATTCCGCCGGCGTCCTCAATGTCATTGACTCGCGATGGAAACAATGCGGTCAGGCGGGCAGGTCGCCCGGCGTCCGGAACTCGGCGAACCGGTAACCGAACGGCCCCGGCCGCCCACATCGCGACCGGCTTCACGTGCGTCCGGACCGCTGTTCCACGGGCAGGTCGTGCAGGTGCGCGAAGTAGCCGTACTGGCTGGGCAGCCGCTCCACCAGATCCTTGGCCTGGTCCCGGACCGCCCGGAACTCCTTGGCCGCGGCGATGCCGTCCAGGTACCGCAGCGCCACCGGGGCGCGCAGTTCGAGGCCGCCCAGGCCGAGCAGCATGGCGTGGTAGGAGTAGGGCTCGAAGCCGTGGTAGTGCGGGAAGATCGTGTCCGCGTCGGGCAGCGTGACCTTCCACTGGTCGATCCGGTCGGCCAGCGCGTCCGGCATCGGGCGGGTCTTGGTGTCGCGCCAGTACTGATTGTCCCGGCGGGCGGCGGCGTAGTAGTGCAGCACCAGGAATTCCCGCACGCCGTCCATCACGTTGGCGACCTGCCGGTTGTACGCGGTGCGCAGTCGGTCGTCCCAGGAGTCGTCGGGGAAGTGTTTCACCAGCTGTTCCACCGCGTTCTGGATGAAGAAGATGCCGGTGGACTCCAGCGGCTCCACAAACCCGCTGGACAGCCCGATTCCGACGCAGTTGCGCACCCAGGACCGCCGGCTGCGCCCGATCCGCATCCCGATGTGGTTCGCCTCCAGGTCTTCCGCCGCCGGACCGACGAACTCGCGCAGGGTGCGCTCGGCCTCGTCCGGCTCGCAGTAGTCGCCGGAGTACACGTAGCCGGTGCCGATGCGGCCGAACAGCGGGATGGTCCAGATCCAGCCCGCGTTCTGCGCGGTGGCCGTGGTGCACGGCCGGATGCCCTGCTCCGCCATGTCCACCGGAACCCGCAGCGCCACGGCGCGGTCGTTGGGCAGTGTGTCCTGGTACGACATGAACTGCTCGCCGAGCGCCTTGTTCAACAGCAGGCCGCGGAAGCCGGTGCAGTCGATGAACAGGTCGCCGGACAGCTGTCCGTGCTCCTTGGTGACGACGTGGCTGATCCAGCCTTTCTGGTCCAGCACGACGTCCACCACGTCGTCCAGCACGTGCCGGACGCCGCGGTCCACCGAGTAGCCGGTGAGGTACCGCGCCAGCAGTGCGGCATCGAAGTGGTAGGCGTACGGGAACTGGGTGTCCTGTTCGGACAGTGTGGTCCGGTGGACCCGTTCGGAGCTCTCCTCCAGGAACTGCTGCTCGAACAGCTCGCCGGTCAGATAGCGGGGTGACTTCTTGGCGTCACCGAGCGCGGCGATCAGGAAGCAGTCCCGGTCGAAGCGCCCACCGGGCCGGGTGTGCAACCACCAGTCGGTGAGCGGAAACCCGTCCACCACCCGCAGCCGTTCGAACGGGTGGTAGAAGTGGTGCCCTTCGGCCCGCCAGTTCTCGAACCGGATACCCAGCTTGTAGGTGGCCTGACACTCCGGCATCCAGTCCCGTTCGTGCAGGCCGAGGTAGTCGAAGAAATGCCGCACGGTACTGAAGGTCGCCTCGCCGACACCGATGGTCGGCACGTTCTTCGACTCGACCAGGGTCACCTCGACCCGGTCGCCGAACGCGGCACGCAGGTACGACGCCGTCATCCAACCCGACGTCCCGCCGCCCACGATCACTACTTTGTCGACCATCGCGGTCCTCGCTTCCGCAGGTGGGAGTCGATCGCGACCGGACACTCGCCCGACCGGTCCGGAATGGACAGTGTCCGCGAATCTGGTCCGAATCATGCTCGACACCGCGACCCGGCTCTACGCCCTTGATCCGGCAGCGAAACACGGCGGTCAGGCGAATCGCGAGGCTGCTCAGCGCGCCCAGGCCACGTAGTCGATGTCCAGTTGCACCGAGGCGGCCGACGGCACGGTTTGCAGGGTGAGAACGCCGTAGTTGCCCTGGTCGGTCTGCACGCAGATACGTTCCCCGACCCGCATCCCGTACAGGCCGGGAAGCGGAGTCACCCAGGCGTTGAGCGGCACTTCCGTGCACAGCCCGGGACCGGTGGGACCCGACGCGGTCACGACTGCCATCTTGGGCTTGCCATGGGTCATGCCGTTGATCTGCTTGCCGTCCATGCTGGGACTGATGTCCATGCCGGGCTCGTCCTGGCCCCCTTGCCTACCCGTGTCCAGGTCGAGGCCGTCGACCGGAGCGAGCGCCACGCGGCCCTGCGCGAGGACCCGGGAAGGCTCCGCCGAAACCGACGGCGAGTCGCCACCGGACGTGGCCCGCGCCGTGGTGGCGGTCGGACCGGGAGCGGTGCTCCCGCCATCGGCGATGACGTCGAACCCTTTGTCCGGAATCAGGACCACCAGGCCGCCGATCACGGTCGGGATGACCGGCAGCAGGAGCACGGCGAGGACGGGGTGGCGTCTGATCCAGTTGTCCGGTCCGACATCGGGCCGCCCAGACTGCGTCATGGGCGCAGTGTGGCGAAGACTCCGACAGGAACTCGGACCCATCCCCGGCCGTCAGCCATCCGGCCCAATGACTTCACCTGATCGTTGCGCGCTGGAGACCACCGAGGCGTGACCGTTCCGCAACGCACAGCGGTGCGCGCCCAAAGCCGTGACAGGAGTAGGCTCACCGAGGTTTTCCCATAGACCGACATACGGAAGCGAGGTGAGCGGCACATGCCAGGCGACAGTACCCAGGCCGGCAGGCATCGCACCCTCCCTACTTCCGAGGGTCTCCGTCGCTGACGCTGTTCGGCGTCGTTTCGTGTCCTGCGGGCGGTTCACGCTCTGGTTTGTGTGCGCACACCCCCTGGATCAGGGGAGCGACGAGGCAGAATCATGACGACGTCGACCAAGATTCCGGCCGACAGGTCCAAGCGCCCGAACCTCGAACGGCAGGCGCTGCTGTTCACCATCGGCCTGTACGTGTTCATCTGCGCGGCGTTGCTCGCGGTGCACTACGGTGCGCCCGAGCCGTCGCCGAGCGCGGGTGACAGTTCCTCCACCTCGCCGTTCAACCACTGAGCCTTCCTTTCCCTGCCGCCCTGGCGATCCGGGGCGATCTCGTGCTGCGTCGAGGAGTTCTTCATGCACAACACACTCGCCGAGATCAGATTCGACCCGGAGGCACTGCGTCGGGTCTGGGTGCAGGTTCCCGCCGACGACCCGGAGGCCGTCGTCGAGGCCGCGCGGACGACCGGCGTGGACTTCGCCGCCGCCTCCGGACGGGTCTGGGAGACCGACGACTTCGTCTACCTGCCGGTGGTGGTCAACATCCGCAGCGGTGACACGATCACCCGTGAAGCGATCGTGTTCGCGCTGGGCCCCGAGAAGCTGGTCACGTTGCAGCCGGTGCGGCACTGCGCGGTGTTCGACAAGGCGATCGCGCGGATCCGTCGGACGCCGCAGCTCGCGCAGACCCCGCAGGGGGTGATGTACGCGCTGCTGTACGCACTCAACGAGGCGTCCGAACGGGTCATCGACTACGCGAGCGACGCGCTGGAGTCGATGAGCGACGAGATCACGACGGCCACCAACGGCTACGACGGTCGTGGCCGGGAGATCGGCGTCA
Organism: uncultured Saccharothrix sp.; assembly: GCA_965995405.1. Classification (GTDB taxonomy): domain Bacteria; phylum Actinomycetota; class Actinomycetes; order Mycobacteriales; family Pseudonocardiaceae; genus Actinosynnema. The sequence goes on along the minus strand of CBHFOL010000239.1, from coordinate 4,668 downwards.
GCGACATGCAGGACACCATCGAGCGGATGAACGAGGCCGAGGAGATCGTCTCCCGCTCCCTGGAGTCGCAACTGCTGCTCGCCCGCGCCGCCCGGCACATGCGCGCCGAGGTCGGCCCGGACAGCGCCCACGTCGGGCTGCTGGTGGACATCCTGATCGCCGACATCAACGGGGTGAAGGAACACGCCGGCTACGAGCACGACAAGGTCCGCTACCTCCAGCAGTCGATCATGACCTCGCTGGACGTCAAGCAGAACCAGATCGTGAAGGTGTTCACCATCATCACCGCCGTGTTCCTGCCCCCGACGCTGATCGCCACCTTCTACGGCATGAACTTCACCAACATGCCGGAGCTGGCGTGGAAACACGGCTTCCTCGTCACGACCGCGCTGACGTTCGTCGCCGCACTGATCCCGCTGTGGTACATCAAGCGCAAGGGGTGGCTGCGCTGACCGTCCACATCGGACTTCCCTGGCACCCGCGCGGTGCCGGGGAAGCCTGCGGGCGAGGACCCCGGCCCGCTCAAGGCGCGCCGCCGCCGGGTGCGGCACCCATCCCCTGGGAGATCTGCACGACGACCAACGTCAGCCACGCGAGCGCGAACAGCACGACCCAGAACATCGGCCTGCCCACACAAAACCCTCCCCGGTTCACAGCCACCGGTTGCGCTTGAACAACCGGTACAGCAGCAGACAGACGACCAGCACCATCGACACCACCAGCGGATAGCCGTACTTCCACCGCAGCTCGGGCATGTGGTCGAAGTTCATCCCGTACACGCCGACCGTCATCGTGGGCACCGAGATGATCGCCACCCACGCCGAGATCCGACGCATGTCGTGGTTCTGCTGCAACGTCACCTTGGCCAAGGTCGCACCGACCAGCGTGGTCAGCAACTCGTCGAACCCGACCACCCGCTCCGTCGCCGAGGTCACGTGGTCGTCCACGTCCCGGAAGTACGACCGCACCGCGTCGGGGATCAACGGCCCGCACCCGCCCTCGCCCAACCGGCGCAACGGACCCGCCAACGGCATCACCGCCCGGCGCAACTCCAGGATCTCCCGCTTCACCAGGTACATCTGCTCGATCCCGATCGCGGCGCGCGGCGCGAACACCGCTGCCTCCACCAGATCGAGGTCACCCTCAAACGCGTCGACGACCTTCAGGTAGCCGTCCACGACCCGGTCGGCGATCCCGTGCAACACCACCGCCGGCCCGACCGCCAACCGCTCCGGGACCGCCTCCAACTCCGCCCGCAGACCACTCAGCCCGGAATGCGACCCGCGCCGGACCGTCACCACGTAGTCCCGACCGAGGAACACCTCGATCTCCCCGGACTCCACGATCTCGTTCGCGGTCGTCGGCGACTCGTGCTCCACGTACCGGACCGTCTTGAACACCATGAACAGGTTGTCCTCGTACCGCTCCAGCTTCGGCCGCTCATGCGCGCGCACCGCGTCCTCCACCGCCGGCTCGGGCAGCCCGAACGCCTCCGCCACACCGCGGACACGCACCTCGTCCGGCTCGAACAGCCCGATCCACACGAATCCGGCACCACGACGCCGCACCTCGGCCACCGCCTCCGCGGCGGACCACTGCCCCGGCAACCGGACACCGTCCACGTAGACCCCGCAGTCCACGACCACGCAATCCCAGGCCGCGGACGCGGACAGGCCACCCTCGTCGCTCAACGAAGCCACCGCCATGCCGCCGATCCTGCCCTAACCGGACCAATCAACGGGCCGAACACGCACAACCGGGCCACGGCACCACGTGACCAGGGCCTTCGAGTGCGGCCCTTCAGCTCGACCGACGTCGAGTGACCACGGTGTGGGCGACGACCAGCACCGCGAAGAACGGCAGGCCCACCATCCAGGCCGTGTCCAGCCCGTCGATGAATGCCGTGGAGACCAACACGCAGAACAGGAACAACGCGGCGAGTCCGGACGAAACGGGCGCGCCCCACAGGCGGACCGGGGACGGGCTGGTCCGGGCGCGGCGGAAGGCCCAGTGGGTCAGCAGGATCAGGATCCACACCAGCAGCGCGCCGAATATCGAGATGCCGAACAGGACCAGGTAAGCGCTGTCGGTGACGCCCGACAGGGTCGCGGCCAGGGTCGGACCCAGCGCGGACAGCGCGAGCGCGTTGCGCGGCACGCCCGCCCGGGTCACCCGACCGGCCCACGTCGGTGCGTACCCGTCCGCCGCCAGCGAGTGCAACATCCGCGTCGTCAGGTACAGGTTGGTGTTGGCGGTGGACAACGCCGCGGTGAGCACGACGAAGTTCACGACCGCAGCGGCGGCCGGGATGCCTGCGCCTTCGACCACGCGGACGAACGGACTGGTGTCGACGGTGCCGCCCTGCGCCGTCACGGTCCAGGGCACCACGACGACGATCACAGCTATGGCCAGGACGTAGAACAGCACCAGTCGGAGCACCATGCGGCGGGCGGCGCGCGGGATGTCGCGTTCGGGGTGTTCGGATTCGGCCGCCGTCACCGCGACGACCTCGGTACCGATGTAGCTGAACAGCACGAACACCATGGCCAGGAACAGGCCCTCCAGGCCGTTGGGCAGGAACCCGCCGTGTGCGGTGAGGTTGGCCAGGCCGGTCGCGGGCAGTTCGGGCAGGCCCAGACCACGGGTTTCCGCGGTGGAAGACGGGACCGCCACGCCGACCCTCCAGCCGGATCGCCGGGTGAATCAGGTCCCGGCGAGTCTCCGGCCGCCGCGACATCCCGGTCAACCTACGAACGGATGAGCCTCCCGTCGGCGCACCACGAGCTATTGGACCGCCGGTTCGAACGCGTCGGGCACGTCGAGCGTGGCCGCCATGAGGCTCTGCGTGTAGGGGTGCGAGGGCGCGGTGAGCACGGGATCGGCCGCGCCCGACTCGACCACCCGCCCCTCGCTCAGCACGACGACGCTGTCCGCGATGCTGCGCACCACCGCCAGGTTGTGGGTCACGAAGATCATCGACAGCCCGTCGTCCAGGAGCGAACGCAGCAGTTCCACCACGGACGCCTGCACCGACACGTCCAGCGCGGACGTCACCTCGTCGCAGATGAGGAGCTTCGGCTCGCACACCAGGGCACGCGCGATCGCCACCCGCTGGCGCTGTCCCCCGGACAGTTCGGCCGGGTAGCGGTCGGCGAGCCGTGCGGGTATCTCCACGCGCTCAAGCGCCTCCCGCACCCGCTCCCTGCCCTCGCGCGCGCTCACACCGAAGTAGTGCTGTAGCGGCACGACCAGGCTGCTCTCCACGCTGCGATGGGGATTGAGCGAGCCGTAAGGGTTCTGGAACACGTACTGCAACTCGCGGCGGGTCTCATTGCTGCGCTCGCCCGCCGTGGCCGGAATCGGCCGGCCCTCGAACGTCAGAACCCCCTCCTGCTCCTCGTGCAGGCCCACGAGGCAACGCGACATCGTCGTCTTGCCACTGCCCGACTCGCCGACGAGGGCCAGGCACTCGCCCCGACCGAGGCCGAACGACACGTCGAACAGGATCTGCCTGCCGCCGTACCCGGCGTTCAGCCCGGAGACCGAGAACACGTCCCCTTCGGCGACCTCGCGCGTCTCGTTCGAGCCCGGCAGAACCCGGGGTGTCCGCACCACTTCGTCCGTGCGCAGGCATCGTGCCAGCGTCCCCGACGGACCGGGCACCAGCTCGGGACGGGTCTCCCGGCATTCGGCCACGGCGTGGGCACAACGCGGCGCGAAGACACATCCCGGTCGGCTTTCATCGACACTCGGCGCGCGTCCGGGAATCGGCACGAGTCGGTGCCGGTGGGTCGCGGACGGCACAGCGGCCAGCAGGGCGCGGGTGTACGGGTGGGCGGCGCGGACGAGCACATCCCGGTCGGTGCCCCTCTCGACCACCTCACCGCCGTACATGACGGTCACGTAGTCGGCGACGTCGGCCACCACGGCGAGGTCGTGCGAGACGTAGATCGCCGCCATGTCGTGCTCACGGCAGAGCTCGCGCACCATCTCCAGCACCCGCGCCTGGGTGGAGACGTCGAGTCCGGTCGTCGGCTCGTCCAGCACGATCAGTCGCGGCCCGGCCGCGATAGCCATCGCGATGGCAACACGCTGCTGCTGCCCACCGGAAAGCTGTCGGGGACGGCGCTTGAGGAACGCGTCATCGCTCGGCAGCCCCACGGACTCCAGCAGCAGCCGGACTCGCGACGACGCCTCGCGCTTGGGCAGCCGCAGCCCCTCGGTCAGCTGGGTGGCCAGGCTCAGGCTCGGGTTCAACGCGGTCGCCGGGTCCTGTGGGACGTAGGCGACCTTGCTGCCCCGCGCGCGACGCAACTGCCCTTCCGGCAGGGCGAGCAGGTCCACCCCGTCGACGACCACCCGTCCGCCGGCGATCGTCGCGCCCTTCCGCGCGAACCCCAGCAGGGCGAGCGCGAGCGTGCTCTTGCCGGAGCCCGACTCGCCGACCACGCCCATCACCTCGCCCCGGCCCAGCTCGAAACAGATGTCCCGGACGATGTGGTTCCCCGTGGCGTCGACCGTCACGGTCACGCCGGAGACCTCCACTTCCGTTGCCACGTCAGCTCTTCCCTTCCGTGCGGCCGACCGTCCTGGCCACCGACTCGGCGATGAGGTTGCCGCCGAGCGCCAGCATGAGAATCAGAGCGATCGGTGCCAGCACCGGAAGAG
>CBHFOL010000238.1:0-12480 GCA_965995405.1 uncultured Saccharothrix sp. | reverse complement strand
CCGGGAGCTCGAAGCGGTGTTCGCGGACCGCACGGTCGACGAGTCGGTCGACCTGTTGCAGGCCGCCGGGCTGATGGCCGCCAAAGCCAGCAGCCACACCGAGGTCGTCAACTCGGCGCAGTTCGCCGAGAACGAGCTCGCGGTCACCGTCGGCGAGGGCGAGCGCAGCGAGAAGCAGGTCCGGATGCCGGCCCGGTTCGCCGGCTTCAGCCCGGCGGGCACGACCCCGACGCCGCAGCCGGGCGAGCACACCGGGGAGCTCCTGGCGCAGCTCACCGCCGACACCAAAAGCTAGCCACCCCCCGAAGGAGGAACCCGGATGTCCGACGAAGTGTTGGTGCAGCGGGAAGACGGTGTCCTCGTCGTCACGCTCAACCGCCCGCAGGCGCGCAACGCGGTCGACTTGGCGGTCGCCGAGGGCATTGCCGAGGCGATGCGACTGCTGGACGACGACCCGGCGCTGCGGGTCGGGATCATCACCGGGGCCGGTGGAACGTTCTGCGCCGGCATGGACCTCAAGGCATTCGTCCGCGGGGAACGTCCGGTGATCGACGGGCGGGGCTTCGCCGGGCTCGCCCAGCGACCGCCGGCCAAGCCGTTGATCGCCGCGGTGGAGGGGTACGCCCTCGCCGGTGGGTTCGAGATCGTGCTCGCCTGCGATCTCGTGGTCGCCGGCGAGAGTGCCTCGTTCGGCCTGCCCGAGGTCAGACGCGGGTTGGTCGCGGCAGCCGGGGGACTGCTGCGGCTGCCGCGCCGGGTACCGCAGGCGCAGGCCATGGAGTTGGCCCTGCTCGGTGACATGATCCCGGCCGAACGCGCGTTCGCCCTGGGCTTGGTGAACCGACTGGTCGCGGACGGCACGGCACGTGCCGTCGCGGGCGAACTCGCCGCGCGGATCGCCGCGAACGGCCCGCTCGCCGTCGCGGCGAGCAAGAAGATCATCACCGAATCCGTCGACTGGTCCGCGGACGAGGCGTTCGTGAAGCAGGAGTCGATCGTGCACCCGGTGGCCAATTCACGGGATGCGCGGGAGGGTGCGACCGCGTTCGCCGAGAAGCGGCCACCCGCGTGGGAAGGGCGCTGAACAACAGCCTGCCGGTGGCGGTGGGTGCCTGCCGCCACCGGACACAACCGATTTCGGCAGCTCGCCTTCAGGCGCGCCAGATCTGCGTGCCACGCCGCGAAATCACGATGTTGGGGATCACCGCGCCCGCCGACAACCGGGACACTGCGAGCACGAGTTCGGCGATGTCGTCGGTGCGCAGCATGGCGTCCCGTCCGAGCGTTTCGCGCTTGCCCGCCGTCATGTCGGTGTCGACGTAGCCCGGTGAGATGGCCGTCGCCGTCACCAGGTGTGCCGCTTCTTCGAGTGTGATGGTCTCGCACAGGGAGATCAGTCCGGCCTTGCTCGCGGCGTACGCGCCGAGGTTGGGTTCGGCGACCACTCCGGTGATGGAGCTGAGGGCCACGACCCTGGCACCCCGGTCCGGCGAGGCCGCCGCGGCCGATCTGAGCAGTGGGAGCGCCCGCTGGACGATCAGGAACTGTGCTCTGAGGTTGACGTCGAGGACGAGGTCGTAGCGCTTGATCGGGAGTTCGGCGACGGGGCCCTCGACGCCGACGCCGCCGTTGAGGACGAGGAGGTCGAGTCGGCCGTGCCGTTCGGCGTGGTCGCCGACGAGTCGTTCGATGTCGGACTCGTCGGCGAGATCGGCGGGTGTGGCGTGGATGTCGGCTCCGTCGGCGCGGAGCTGTTCGGCGGCCTCGCGCAGGCCGGGTTCGCGGCGGGCGGACAGGGTGAGGGCGAACCCTTCGTCCGCGAGTCGCCGGGCGATCTGGAGGCCGATTCCCCGTGCCGCGCCGGTGATGAGGGCCGTGCGTGTGGTCATGGTCGGTTTCCTGGCGTTGGGTCGGGCAGTGACCAGTCGGGAGGATCTGCCTGAGGAGCTGGTGTGGCGGGGATCGTCCGGGAGAAGCGGGGTGCCGGCATCGGTTGGACGACGCCGTCGATTTCCATGAAGGTGCCGCGTGCGACGAGGTGCGGGTGCTGTGCCGCTTCGGCGAGCGTCAGGACGGGCGTGACGCAGGCGTCCGTGTGCTCGAAGATCCCGGCCCAGTGGTCGCGTGGATGGGAGATGAAGGCGTCCGCCAGTCTGGCGCGGAGTTCGGGCCAGGCTGCCCGGTCGTCGCGTGCGGGCAGGTCGTGGAGGCCGAGGCCGTTGAGCAGCTCCGCGTAGAACTTCGGCTCGATCGCGCCGACTGCCACGTGACGGCCGTCGGCGCACTCGTAGGTGTCGTAGAAGGGCGCTCCGCCGTCGAGCAGGTTCGTGCCCCGTTCTCCGGTCCACGTCCCCTCGGCACGCATCTCGCACAGCATTTGGAGGAGCAGGCTGGTGCCGTCCACAATGGAGGCGTCGATGACCTGACCCCGGCCGGAACGCGCACGTTCCCACAAGGCGGCCAGCAGGCCCACCACGAGGAGCATCGAGCCGCCACCGAAGTCGCCGACCAGGTTCAGCGGTGGCACGGGGCGCTCGTCAGGGCGGCCGATGGCGTCCAGCGCGCCGGTGAGGCCGATGTAGTTGATGTCGTGGCCGGCGCGCTCGGCAAGCGGCCCGCTCTGGCCCCATCCGGTCATTCTGCCGTAGACGAGGCGGGGGTTGAGCGCACAGCACACGTCGGGCCCCACGCCGAGTCGTTCGACGACTCCCGGCCGAAAGCCCTCGATCAGGATGTCGGCGGCGTGGACCAGCCGGAGCACGACCTCCCGGCCCTCGGCGGACTTGAGGTCCGCCCGCACGATTCGGCGTCCGCGCAACTGGTGGTCACGTCCGGTGGCGTCGGGCCGCTCGACGCGGACCACGTCGGCGCCGAGATCGGCGAGGACCATGGCGGCGTGCGGGCCGGGGCCGATGCCGGCGAGTTCCACCACCCGGAGTCCGGTCAGCGGGCCGGTCACGTCGCCCGTGCCGTTCGCGCGATGTCCCGGCCGATGATCTCCTTCATGATCTCGGTCGTTCCCCCGTAGATGGTCTGGATACGGGCGTCTAGGAACGCACGGGCAACGGGGTACTCGACCATGTAGCCGTACCCGCCGTGCAGTTGCAGGCATCGGTCGATGAGCCGTTTCTGCATCTCGGTTGCCCACCACTTCGCCTTGGCGGCGTCGACGGCGGTGAGCGATCCGTCGTTGAGGGCGATCACCGCCGCGTCGTGGTGGGCACGGGTGACGGCCAGTTCGGTGGACATCTCGGCGAGCGCGAAGCGGGTGTTCTGGAAGTCCCCGATGGGTTGGCCGAAAGCCGTGCGGTCGAAGCAGTACCGGGTCGTCTCCTCGAACACCGCTTCCGCGCTGGTGAGCGCCGCGGTCGCGATCGACAGGCGTTCGAGCGGAAGGCGTTCCAACAGGTGGGCGAATCCGCTGCCTTCGACCCCCAGGAGGTGCGATGCCGGCACGCGGACATCGTCGAAGAACAGTTCGGCGGTGTCCTGTGCGTGGAGGCCGATCTTGTCCAGCTTGCGTCCTCGCCGGAAGCCCGGCGTTCCGGTCTCCACGACGATCAGGCTGAGGCTCCGGGAACCGGTACCGGTGCCGGTTCGGGCGACGACGATGACGAAGTCGGCGTTGATCCCACTGGTGATGAAGGTCTTCTGGCCGTTGAGGATCCACTCGTCACCGGCACGCACCGCGGTGGTGCGGATGCCTTGCAGGTCACTGCCCGCACCGGGTTCGGTCATGGCGAGCGCGCCGATCAGCTCGCCCGCCGCCAGCCCGGTGAGCCAGCGGTGCTTCTGCTCGTCGGTGCCGAGGTCGGCGAGGTAGGGGATGACCACGTTGTCCTGCAACGAGAAGCTGGACGTCAGTGCGGCGGCCCCGACCTTGGCGAACTCCTCCATGACCACCACCTGGTAGCGGTAGTCGGGTTCACCTTGGCCGCCGAACTTCTCGGGGACACTCAGGCCGATGACGCCCTGCCGGCCCGCGACCGTCCAGGTGTCCCGGTCGATGGTGCGTTCGGCGTCCCACCGCTGAGCGTGTGGTTCGACCTGTCTGGTCACGAACTCGCGGACCGTCCGGCGGTAGAGGGCGTGGTCTTCGGTGAAGAGCGTGGAGTTCATGTCCTACAGAACCTCGATCAGGGTGGCGTTCGCCATGCCGCCGCCCTCGCACATCGTCTGTAGACCGAAGCGCCCGCCCGTGGCCTCCAGGTGGTTGAGGAGGGTCGTGAGCAGCCTGGTGCCCGAGCCGCCGAGTGGGTGGCCGAGCGCGATCGCGCCGCCGCGCGGGTTGATCCGCTCGGTCGGCACACCGAACTCGCGCTGCCACGCCAGTGGTACGGGCGCGAAGGCTTCGTTGACCTCGAAGGCGTCGATGTCGTTGATCGAGAGGCCGGATCGGGCGAGCAGCTTCCGAGTGGCAGGGAGCACGCCGGTGAGCATGAGCAGTGGATCACTTCCGGTGACCGAGAAGGCGTGGAAGCGCGCCCTGGGCTTCAGGCCGAGTCTCCGCGCACGTTCCTCGTTCATGATCAGCACGGCGGACGCGCCGTCGGTCAGGGGCGAGGAGTTGCCCGGCGTGATGGACCAGGTGATCTCGGGGAAGCGTTCGCTCAGGTGGTCGTCTCGGAACGCCGGCTGAAGCGTCGCGAGTCCCTCGGCTGTCGTGCCGGCGCGGATGGTTTCATCCGTCCTCATCAGTTCGGGACGTCCGTCCGGCCGGCGGACCTGGACGGGCAGGATCTCGTTGTCGAACGCACCGCTCGCGGTGGCCGAGGCGGCGAGCTCGTGTGACCGTGCCGCGTAATCGTCCAGCTCGCTCCGGCTGAGCTGCCAACGGGCCGCGATGAGCTCGGCCGACACACCCTGGTGGACCAGGCCTTCCGGATATCTCGCGCTGATTCCCGGCCCGGGTGAGTCCTGGCCAAGCGTCGCGGTGCCCATCGGGACCCTGCTCATGGACTCGACGCCGCACGCGATCGCGATGTCGTAGGCACCGGCGATGATCCCTTGGGCGGCGAAGTGCGCCGCCTGCTGGCTGGAGCCGCACTGGCGGTCGATCGTGGTCCCGGGCACGGACTCGGGCAGTCCTGCGCCGAGGACCGCGCGGCGGGTGATGTTGAGCGCTTGCTCACCGGCCTGCCCCACGCATCCGCCGATCACGTCGTCGATCAGCGCGGGGTCGAGTCCGGTGCGTTCGAGGAGGCCGTTGAGCACCTGGCCGAGCAGCTCGGCGGGGTGGATCGCGGAGAGCTTTCCCCCGGATTTGCCCTTCCCCGAAGGGGTGCGGATCGCGTCGACAATGACGGCGGACGTCATGCTTGGCCCCTTTCAGACTCTGGTATAACGAACGCTAACTAACCACAGTTCGTCAAGGCACGCCACCCCCGACCCGGTGCTGGGCGATGCCTGGTCGCGGCGGATGCCGTCCGACCCTTCGGAAGGAGTCGCGAGTGCCGGAGCTTGACGAGATCGTGCAGGGGACACGGGAGTTCGTCCGCGATGTCGTGCTGCCCGTCGATGACCGATACGACGGGGTCGTCGCCGACGCGGGAGGTGAGGAGTTGCGGACCCGACTCCAGGCGGAGGCACGGGCACGGGGTCTGCTCACCCCGCACGGCCCGGTCGAGTACGGCGGCCTCGGCCTCACGATGTCGGAGCGCGCGCCGGTGTTCGAGGCGGCCGGGTACTCGCTGTTCGGGCCGATGGCGCTCAACGTCAACGCTCCTGACGAGGGCAACGTCCACCTGCTCGACCGGGTGGCCTCGGCCGACCAGCGTGCGCGCTACCTCAAGCCCCTGGTGCGCGGCGAACTGCGTTCCGCCTTCGCGATGACCGAGCCCGCGCCGGGTGCCGGCTCGGACCCCGCCGCGCTGGCCTCGACCGCGGTGAAGGTGGGCGGCGGCTGGGTGGTCAACGGCCGCAAGCACTTCACGACGGGCGCGGATGGCGCGGGGTTCTTCATCGTCATGGCCCGCACCAGCGGCCAGGCGGGCGATGCCGGTGGGGCGACCATGTTCCTGGTGCCTGCCGATCGGGAAGGGATGCGGGTCGTCCGCCACATCGAGACGGTCGACCGGTCGATGCTCGGGGGGCACTGCGAGGTGGCCGTCACCGACGTTTTCGTCCCGGACGACGACGTGCTCGGCGAGGTGGACGCCGGATTCCGGTATGCGCAGGTACGTCTCGGGCCGGCGCGGATGAGCCACGTGATGCGGTGGACCGGTGCGGCGCAGCGCGCGCACGAGAACGCCGTGAGGTATGCCGCCGGCCGTGTGCTGTTCGGGTCGCGGCTGGTCGATCTGGGGATGGCGCAGCAGTTGGTCGCCGACAACGAGATCGACCTCGCCGCCACCCGTGCGTTGATGCGGGAGGCGTGCGCCGAACTCGACGCAGGCGGGCGGGCGTCGCAGGCGACGTCGATCGCCAAGACCTTCGCCGCCGAAGCGTTGGGTCGTGTGGTGGATCGGGCAACGCAGCTGTGCGGCGGGGCTGGGGTCTCCCGCGATCTGCCGATCGCCAAGATCGCGCGTGAGATCCGGCCGTTCCGCATCTACGACGGCCCCTCGGAGGTCCATCGTTGGTCGATCGCACGGCGGGCCGCGCGTGCTTACGGGGCCCGCTGATGAGCCCGCCCGACCTGTCCGAAGTGGATTGTGCAGCGGTTGCCTCGGTCATGCGGCGCGCCGGCGTCGAGCTGACCGGGCCGCTCACGAGCAGCCTCATCGCCGGAGGGCGTTCCAACCTGACGTTCCGGTTGACCGACGGCACGTCGATGTGGGTGATGCGCACACCGCCGAGAGCGGGTCGCACCCCGTCGGCACACGACGTGGCGCGTGAGTTCCGCGTCACGAGCGCGTTGTGGCCGACCGGTGTTCCGGTGCCGCGAGCTGTGGTCGTCTGCGAGGACGAGGGGCTGATCGGGAGTCCCTTCGCGATCGCCGAGCACGTCGCCGGCGTCACGATCCAGACCCGGCAGCAGTTGGCCGTGCTCGACGACCGGACCCGGTCGGCGGTGGTGGGGGAGCTCGTCGCGGCCCTCGCGGCGCTCCACCGTGTCGACCACGTGGCCGTGGGGCTCGAACGGTTCGGCCGACCCGACGCCTACGTCGAGCGTCAGATCAGCCGTTGGTCGGGACAGTGGGAGATCGTCGGACCGGCCGACCTGCGACCCGTGGCCGCCGATCTCGTCGCGACCCTCTCGGCACGGGTCCCGCGTCAGCGGGCGACCGGCGTGCTCCACGGCGACTTCCGGATCGACAACGCGATCCTGGATCCGGCCGGACCGTCGGTGGCCGCGGTCGTGGACTGGGAACTGTCGACGATCGGTGATCCCGTCGCCGACGTGGCGATGATGTGCGCCTACCGCCACACCGCGTTCGATCTGATCGTGGGGGAGCCGAGCGCGTGGACGAGTCCGGCCCTGCCGGATTCCCCGGCACTGGCGGCTGCCTACGAGGCGGCGGGAGGTGTGCGGCTGGCCGACTGGAACTACCACCTGGCGCTGGCCTACTTCAAGATCGCCGTGATCGCGGCTGGAATAGCCCATCGAGTGCGCGCCGGCGCGGTTTCGGGCGTGGGATTCGACACGGCCGGCGAATCAGTCGGCACCTACCTCCAACTCGGCGGGGACGCGCTTCGCGGTCGGCTCTGAATCGTGGCAACCGGCGATCGCATGTGGTTCGACAACGTCATTTGACTGTCACCATGGCGAGCACCGCGCCGACCACGAGGAGCGCGATGACCGCCCGTCGAGTCCAGGTGTGGTCCATCCGCCGGCTGATCCGATCGCCGACGACCCATCCGACGAGCATTGCCGGGACCGCGACCGCGCCGATGTGCAGCGTCGAGTCGGTCATCTGCACGGAGGTGAGCACCAACGTGTTGCCGATCAGGCCGTGCACTACGAACACCATCGCCAGGGTGGCCCGGCTCGTCCGCGGCGGGTGCGCGTCCAGTGCGATCGCCAGTGGCGGTCCGTTCAGGCCGGTGCTGGTGAGCAGGACGCCGCTGAGCAGACCGGCGGAGATCGCGGTGGAATCGGTGGCGGGTAGTCGGATCCGTACCGTCATCACCACCGCGGAGACCAGTAGGACGGCGCAGATGAGCACGGTCAGGCCGCGGTCGGAGAGCGTCCGCAAGAGCAGCAGGCCGACCGGGGCGGCCACCACACCACTGCCGCCCATGAACAGCACCTGGCGCCACAGCACGTGCCGGCGCTCCACGACGGCCACCCCGATCGACAGGAGCACCCCGACTACCAGGCCCGCCACCACTGCCGGCCGGGGACCGGCGATCATCGCCAGGAACGGCACGACCAGCAGCACCGAGCCGAAGCCGGTGATCGCCTGGGCCGCCGAAGCCGCCGCGATCACAGCCGCGGCCAGAACGATGGTCACTGGATTGGTTGCCTTACTCGATTTTGCGGCTGCCGGGTTGGCGGAGGGCCGTCGCCGCTGGTCGGGTCGACCACCCGGTGTCCGACTGAGGCGGGTCTCGTGCCCGGTGAAGGTCGGGAGGATGATAGTAATTCACTGGTAAGTGATGGGCTATCATCGTGGATGATATAGTATCAGGACATGTCACGGAAGTCCCTCAGTCGCGATCGGGTGATCTCGTGCGCGGCGGCCCTGGTCGATCGCGATGGGCTGGACGCGCTGAGCCTCACCGCGGTCGCCCACGAGATGAATGTCGGGCAGTCCGCGCTGTACAACCACGTCGACGGGGTCGACGATGTGCGCCGGGAGTTGGCCCTGCTGGCCCGGCGAATGCTGGCCGACGCCCTGCGCGATGCGGCACTCGGCAGGTCGTGCGACGACGCGGCGATGGCCATGGCGCAGGCCTGGCGAGCCTTCGTCGCCGGGCATCGTGGCCTGTACGCCGCGACCGACCGCGTGCCGATGCGCGGCGATGCCGAGCTCACTGCCGAAGTCGAGGTGATCGTCTCGATCGTCCGGGCGGTGATCGCGGGCTACGGCCTGCCGGATCCGGAAGCCCTGGAGGCAGCGTGGTCCTTCCGCAGTGCAGTGCACGGGTTCTGCGTCCTGGAGGCCGACCTCGGGCAACCGGCCGGGGTGGATCTCGATCACGCGTTCCGACGGCTGGTCGAGTTGCTGTGTTCGGGGATGAAACAGTCCGCAACGACGTGATGTCCCGGCTTGTCGCGGATCCTGCGCGGTCCTGTCTCGGAGAAGCCGCCGCACCGATCGGCAACGGATGGCGGACGTGGTCGTGTGCTCGTTCGTTCCGTGTGTGCTTGTCGGACGTGGATCCGCCCGGAGCCGGTGTCGGATGCCCGACTCTTGCCGGCGTTCGGGAGTCGGTGGACGTCTGCGTCGCTGGTGCTCGTCAGAGGCTGTGGGCGGCGATGTCGCCGTACGAGGTGGTGGCGTGGATGTCGAGCCGGGCGGTGGCACCTTCGGAGTTCTTCAGCGTGTTGCTGATGCGGCCGTAGGAGGTGCCGGCGTCCAGGGAAGCCGAGACTCCGGCGGCGGCGCCGACCGAGATGCCGCCGGACTGGGTGCGCAGCACGACCGTGCCGGTCACGGCCTCGGTGATGCGGATGTCGCCCCGTGTGGTGCTGATCCGGGCGGGACCGTCCAGGCGGCCGATCTCGACGTCGCCGTCGACCGCGGTGAGGTGGACGCTCGCGGCCTGGTCGAGTGTGATCCGGCGGTAGGCGCCGTCGAAGGCGACGTCGCCGAGGCGGCCGACGCCGCGGAGTTCGGAGCAGGCGGTCTTGGCTTCGACGCGGGAGCCCGAGGGCAGTTGGACGGTGACCTCCAGGGATCCGGTGGGGCCGAAGTACTGGTTGTCGGCGGTGTGCGTGTGGATGCGCAGGACGCCGTCGGTGTAGTCGACCTTGGTCCGTTCCGCGGCCTTGACGTCGCGGCGCTTCGAGGCGTTCGCGGGCAGGATCTCGACCACGGTGTCGGCCCGGTCGGCGGCGATGAACCGGACGCGCCCGGCGGGGATGTCCAGGACGGCGGAGATCGGGGCGGGGGTGTCGAACGTGCGCATGGTGTTCTCCTGGCGGTTGGTTCGGGCGTCCCGGCTGGTGGGGGCACCCGTGGTGGATGTGGGTGCGATCGACGACCTGATCACGGCTACCACGATCGCCCGCCGTCCTGACACCGCACGGCCACCGTGCTGACGCGGCCCCTGACACGACGCCATCCCGGGCACACGGCCGCCCGGCGCGGAGTTCCGCGAGGATCACCTCCGGCGGACGCCGGCGAGACGCCCGCGCTGCTGTCGGCCGGCTTCGATGTGTCGGTGCGGCGCATCGCGGCCCGGGATCAAGACCGCCTTGCCGGTGAACCGCGGTTTCCCTGAGCTGACACCGTGTCAGGGGGCGGTGTCAGTGCGGTGACTGTCGTGTGACAGGGCGTGAGGCGATCGTGGTCGTCATGATCAGTTCATCGATCGCGGCCTCGGGGCTGCGAATGGCCAGGGGTACCAAGAACGACAGGGTCCGGATGTCGCGGGTCTTGTGGCGGGTGGGGGTCGCCGCGGTGGCGGGCGTGCTGCTGGCCGGGGTGGCCGCACCCGGGGTGGCCGCCGCGGACGGCGCGGCCGGGCCGGACGTCGCTGCCGGGCAGGATCGTCCGGACCTGGAGGCGACGGTCCAGGCGATCGTCGACTCCGGTTTCGCCGGGGCGCAGCTGCGGGTGCACGATCAGCGGGGCGACTGGGTCGGCAGCGCCGGGGTGCGCAAGCTGGGCGAGACCGCCAGGCCGCCGACGAACGGGCGGTTCCGGATTGGCAGCAACACCAAGACCTTCGTGTCCACCGTCGTGCTGCAACTGGTCGGACAGGGCAGTGTGGGCCTGGACGCGCCGGTGGCCGACTACCTGCCCGAGTTCGGCTTGGACCGGCGGATCACGGTGCGGATGCTGTTGCAGCACACCAGCGGGTTGTTCGACTACACCGGCGCGGTGCTGCCCGACGGGACGGTCGTGCCGGGGATCCCCTTGGGAGGCCAGGAGTTCGTGGACAACAGGTTCCACACCTACCGGCCGGCGGAGCTGGTGCGGTTCGGCTTGTCCAAGCCGCCGCTGTTCGCGCCGGGCACGGACTGGAGCTACGCGAACATCAACTACGTGCTGGCCGGACTGCTGATCGAGAAGGTCACCGGCAGCCCCTACGGCGACGAGGTCCAGCGGCGGATCCTGCGCCCGCTCGGGCTGCGGGACACCGTGGTGCCGGGCACCCGCCCGGGGATCCCCGGGCCACACGCCCACGGCTACTACCGGTACCAGGAGGCCGGACAGTGGAAGACGGTCGACATCACCCGCCAGAACCCCTCCTGGGCGTCCAGCGCCGGTGAGATGATCTCGACCACCAAGGACCTCCACACGTTCTTCTCCGCGCTGAACAGCGGCAAGCTCCTGCCGGCCCCTTTGCTGGCCGAGATGCGCAAGCCGCACCCCAAGGGCGGCTACGGCCTCGGGGTGTACGTGCAGGACGCGGGCCCGAACTGCGGCACCGTCTTCAAGGGCTTGGGCGGCTTCCACGGTTACGGGACGCTGATGGCCGGCACGCCCGACGGCAGCAGGAGCTTCGAGCTGTCGCTGACCTACGGGGACTCCGCAGCCGACCTGGGACAGGCGTACTACGAGGCGGACCGGACGCTGGTCGACAAGGTGCTCTGCGGCGGGCAGGCCGGGTCGGCCGACGGGGCCCAGTCGGGCATCCCGGACCGGCACGCCTTGAAGGTGGACTCCTTCTGATCGCACGTCAGGCACGGCGCGAACTGGGCCGGTCGGTCCACACGCCCGGCCGGGCAGGCAGGACCGGTCGACGATCCCGTCGGGGACGAAGTCGGCCAAGGGACTGCCTGCTCGGCCGTGGCGCGCATAGTCGTGCGGCTCGAACGACGGGATGCCGTTCGTGCTCGGGGCGGACGGTTCGTACGACCTGCACCTCAACCGGTACTTCCGGGGGCTTGATGGCTGGGGTGCGCGCGGTCAGAACCAGTGCAGGCAGTGCGGGAGGCGCTCGGCGCGGAAGAGGGCGTCGGCGAGGGTGGCCGCGCCCGGGCGGTGGGCCCGGATGTGCCCGGCACGCACGAGCGTGCTCGGGGCGGTGCCGCCGAGGTAGACCGAGCCCAGGTCGCTCACGTCCAGGGACAGGTCGGGCTCCCGGTCCGTCGGGACGCAGTCGGCCTTGCCGTCCCGGACGGTCAGCAGGTAGCGGTCGTGCTCGCCGAGGAACGGGTCGTCTACGTCGAGGACGAGCTCGCCGTCGGTGAACCAGCCGCGCGCGGTCAGCGCTCGCGGGATGTCGAGCAGGCGTACCCAGAGCCAGTCCATGTGGGGGCCGAGCTCGCCGGCGTTGAAGTCCGCGAACTGCCAGCGCAGCGGGTGCTCGGGCGGGAAGTGCTTGAACACGACCTTGGTGACGAGGTCGTGGTTGAGCACGAACCGGGCCAGTGCGATGAACACGGCGTCATCGGTGGCGATGGTTTCGTCGGTCGTGAGG